>NZ_JADOUX010000003.1:0-298503 GCF_015751745.1 Cryobacterium sp. CAN_C2 | reverse complement strand
AGGACCTCGCCAACGTCCTCAACGCCGCTCAGTACGTAAGCGTCCAGGTTCCACGAACCGAAAGACGTCTTCTGCCAGAAGTTCACTCGATAGCCAGGCAATTCAACAGAACAGCGCGGCTCAGCAGAAACGGTCTCCGTTACGTGCATACCCACCACTTTACAATCAGACGCAACCAGCGCTGGTGGCGCAGTTCTGGCTCTCAAACCGATGCTCTCCGCCAACACCCCGTTCGTTCGTGGACAGCTGTTGATGCGGGCCGCCACCCAACACTGCGGGCGTCCCAATCCCTGATGACGTACGTCTCCCCATACTCAGGACATCCACAGTGCCCATCGTCCCAACAAGATCAATGAGACTTGAGAATGGTTCCGCTGACGGGCCCAGCACCCGACACGGCATCACGGACCGCTGCGACTCACAAGCCAGTTGCGCTTTGAAGAGTGAGGCCGTCGGCCGACTATTCCATGCCGGATCACTAGATCAAGAGCGGATATAGAGTTCGCTCATGAGTTCACTGATACAAAGACGTATGGAACTAGACCGCCAGCGAGGCCGAGCACTTACGCAAATTATTATCGCGTTCTTCTCAGCATCGTTGGGCGTCAGTATCATCGTGGGGAACTACCTGCCCATATGGATCACTCTCCTCCGGCTGGGCGTGTGCTTGGTCGGTATCGTCGGCGGTGTGCGCCTTCTTCTTGCAGCCCGGCGGGACCGACGACACTTCGAGGCAGTAAACGGTGCGGATGCGGGAAAGCAGAGTTGATCGTCCGTGAACGGGCACGCGCGTAGAGTTCCTCAACGAGGCCTGCTGGAAGTCCCTCAACGTCCTTGGCACGAGAACTTCATCCTGCCCCGTGCAGGTTTCTGGTCGTTAACCCGCTCATAAGCGCACCGACACCAATGTCTTTGGCCGCGCGGGCGCACAAAACACGTACAAACCGGCACAAAAAAAGAGGCCAGCTTCGAATTTCTTCGAAACTGACCTCTTCATACCAATTGCCGGAACGATGTGAATCTATTCTCTGAATTGGCCTCTGTTGCGGGGGCAGGATTTGAACCTACGACCTCTGGGTTATGAGCCCAGCGAGCTACCGAACTGCTCCACCCCGCGCTACAAGTACAACTTTAGCACACCCTTAAAGCACGGTCGACCACGGTGGGTCGGTATCGCAACATATTCGCCGCAAATTGCGTCTCTATTGGTATGAAACACCATCCGGCACAACGTCCGCAAGCCCCCACCCAAGACGGGTGAGGGCTTGCGGCAGCTGACGCGGTGCGGCTACTCGCCGAGCAGGGTGAGCATGCTCGCGATCGTCTTGGAGAGCTTGGCATCCGCGGTGCCGTAGTCGGCGAAATTGCCAGCGGCGAGCGCGGTTGCCTTCTCGGCGAGCGCCGTCTTGGCGACGGCGAGCAGCGCCTTGAGTTGAGCATCCGTTGCCGCATTGCCGGTCGATCCGGTCGGAACGCCGGTGCCCGTGGGGGCACCACCTGTCGCACCACCAGTGGCGGCCGTGTCCGGCACGGCCGTGTCACCGGCCGTAGCGCCCGAATCGCCACCGAACAGCACATCGAGGGCACCATTCAGGGTGTCTTCGAACGCGATCTGGTCACCGAAGGCCACGAGCACCTTTTGTAGCAGCGGGTAGCTGGTCTCACCGGTGGACTTCACGTAGACCGGCTGCACGTAGAGCAGCCCACCGCCGACCGGGAGCGTCAGCAGGTTACCGTTCAGTACCGTCGACGATCCCTGCCGCAACAGGTTGAGCTCGGTCGATACGGTCGGGTCAGCATTGAAGACGTTCTGCACCTGGCCGGGGCCGGGAACGGTGCCGTCCTTAGGTAGGTTGAGCAATCTCAGCTGGCCGTACCCGTCAGCGCGGACGCCGGCTTCTGATCCGGCGTCAGCATCGACGGCGAGATAGCCGTAGAGCACGTTCCGGCTGGACGCACCGGTCGCATCCGGCTGGAAGGTCGTGTAGAGCGAGAACGACGGCTTGTCCGACCCGGGCACCTGCATGGTGAGGTAGTAGGGCGGCTGCAGGGTGGGGTTGGTCGGCGGGGAATCCGGGTCATTCGGCGTGATCCAGGCGTTGTCCTTGGAGTAGAACGACCCCGGGTCGGTGACGTGATACTGGCCGAGGATGGCCCGCTGCACCTTGAACAGGTCGGCTGGGTAGCGCACGTGGCTCATCAGGTCGCCACTCATGTCGCTCATGGGCTTGAGCGTCGACGGGAAGATCTTCTGCCAGGTCTGCAGCAGCGGCTCTGTGTCATCCCAGGCGTACAGGGTGACCTCGCCGCTGTAGGCGTCGACGGTGGCCTTCACCGAGTTGCGCATGTAGTTGATGCTGTCGAGCGCGTAGGGCTGCGCCGGCGTCTGCGTGTCGGCGATGGCGTCACTGAGGCTGACCGGTGAGGAATACGGGTAGTTCGCCGAGGTCGTGTAGCCATCAACGATCCACTTGACCCGGCCGTCAACGACCGACGGGTAGGCGTCGGAGTCGAGCGTGAGGTACGGAGCCACCTTCTGCACGCGGGTGACCGGGTCGCGGTCGTACAGAATCTCGGACTTGTCGTTGACCGAGGAGGCCAAAAAGATCTGTTCGGACTGAAACTTCAGCGCGTAGATCAGTTTCTTGAACGCGTTGTCGAGTTTCGGTCCGCCGCCGCCAGAGAACGTCGTGTAGGTCTGCCCCGCGCCCTCGACGCCCGATGGGTAGTCGAGCTCAATGGGCTTGGCGCCCTTGTCGGCTCCGACGATGGAGTACTCCGGCGAGGTCTCGCCGAAGTAGATGCGCGGCTCGAAGTCGCCGAGCGCGCCGCTGGTCGGGATCCCGGACTCGAGGAACACCGGCTGTCCGTCGACCGAGCGCTGGTTGCCGTAGGCAGCCACCACACCATAACCGTGGGTGTACACCGTCTTCGAGTTGACCCAGGTGTTACCGGTGTTCAGACCATCGAGGTTGAGGTCGCGCACGGCCACGACGGTGTCCTGCGAGGTACCGTCGATCATGTACCGGTCGACGTCGAGGTTGTTGGGAAACTGGTAGTACTGGCGAAACTGCTCGAGCTGTCCGAACGAGTCGCTGACCAGTGCCGGGTCGAGAATACGAATGTTGGCGGTGGTCGCGGCGTCGGCACGGAGGGCACCGGGCTCGGCCGTGGTTTTCGCGTTGTATGGAATTTCCTCGATATTGGCGACGCCGTAGGCGTCGCGGGTGAGGTTGATATTGCGTTCGATATAGGGGGCCTCGAGCGCCTTTGCGCTCGGCTCCACCTGGAAGCGCTCGACGACCCAGGGATAGAGCGAGCCAATCAGCAGGCTCGACACGATCAGCAGCGCTGTACCGATGACCGGCAGACGCCAGCGACCGATAATGGCCGTGAGAATAAAGAGCAGCGCCACGACCGCGGCGATACCGGCGAGAATGGCGCGGCCGGGGATGGTCGCGTTGACGTCGGTATAACCGGCACCGGTGATCAGCGTGCCCTGGTTGGTCAGGGTGGAGTACTGATCGAACCAGATACTCACGGCCTGAAGCAGGAGGTAGAGCGCCGCCGTGACAGCGATCTGCACGCGTGCAGCCTTCGAGATGAGCACCTCACGGCCCGACACCCGGATAGACCCATAGAGGTAGCTG
This sequence comes from Cryobacterium sp. CAN_C2, assembly GCF_015751745.1. Classification (NCBI taxonomy): domain Bacteria; kingdom Bacillati; phylum Actinomycetota; class Actinomycetes; order Micrococcales; family Microbacteriaceae; genus Cryobacterium; species Cryobacterium sp. CAN_C2. The sequence goes on along the minus strand of NZ_JADOUX010000003.1, from coordinate 294,853 downwards.
GTCGCGACGGCGACGAGAGCCGCGATAAGAACAACCGCGGATGCGAAGGCGAGCACGGCCTGATAGAAGGGCAGGTCCATCAGGTAAAAGGAAATGTCGAACTTGAACTGCGGGTCAACGCGCCCGGTGTCGGTGCGATTGAGCCACATCAGCACGGTCTGCCAGCGGGTGGCGGCGGCCACTCCGGCGAACAGGCCGAGGAGAGCGGGGATGCCGTACATTGCGAGGCGGCGGAGCGGCTCAATGACCTGCTGGTAGCGATCAAGCTGCGCATTGAGCTTCGCGTACACCGGGCGCAGCCGGTAGGCCAGCTGAATGCTCACCCAGATCGGTACGGCCATCGCGACGAACCCGATCAAAAACAACACGGTGCCGGCGACCCACTGCGTGGTGAGAACGTTCAGGAACCCGAGCTGGTCGAACCACAACACATCGGTATACAGTCCAGCGAAGATAAAGAACAGGATCACCAAACCCGCGATAACTGCTGAAGTGATTGCTAGCGGGGCTCGGCTGCGCCGTGGGGCGTTGTCGGCTGCTGATGAACTCACGAATTGGCCTCTTGCTCTAAGTGATCAGGGTCGACCCTTATCTTACTGACGCGCCAGGAGAGAGTCATCTTTGCCACTCGTGGCTGTGCCTGCTTCGTGATGTTATTTGGCGGGACAGGTGGGCAGGCCGCTCGTGTCGCCGGCTTTGATGGCATCGAGGGCGGTCAGCGCGTCATCGAGAGTGGCAACCGAGAACACGCTCAGGCCATCAGGAATATTGCCGGTGACTTCGTTGCAGTTATCGACCGGTGCCAAAAACCAGCTGGACCCGTTTTCGACCGCGCCGTGCAGCTTTTGCTGAATGCCGCCAATCGGGCCGACCACGCCCGACTGGTCGATCGTTCCGGTACCGGCCACGTTTTCGCCGCCCTGCAATTGTCCCGGCGTGAGCTTGTCGATGATTCCGAGAGCGAACATCATGCCGGCACTCGGACCGCCGACCTTGTCGAGTTGAATCTGTACCTCGAACGGAAAGTCGTAGGCAACCGACACGTTGACCCCCGCCACGACCGTGCCGTCCTGGTCGACCGGCGTTACCGAGACGGTCTGGGCGACTCCGCCACGCACAATGTCGAGGCTCGCCGCTTTCTCAGCCCCGTTGGCCTGCAGGGTGGCCCGCAACTCGGCGACGCTGGCCACCGGTGTACCGTTCACGGCGGAAATCAGATCCTTGGGCTCGATGACGCCGTCAGCCGGAGAACCGTCGGGCAGACTGACCACCGATACCGTGGTGGGGTAGTCGTAGCCGAGGTGGGTTAGTGCTGCCGCGATGGCATCCTGTTGGGAGTTAATCATGTCCGCGCTGCTCTGTGCATCACGCTGTTCGGTGCTGACGTTCGCGGGAAAGACCTGGTCGATGGGCAGCACGGCCTCGCTCGGGTCGAGCCAGGCTCCCGCGACGGTGAGCCAGCTCGGGCGGTTCTCCCGGTTGCCGAGCAGCGACACGGTGAGTAGGTCGAGCGTGCCCTTGGTCGGGTAGATCGTTTCGACGGGGATGGTGATGAGGGCGGTTTCCACGTCGTCGTAGGTCGCCGAGCCGAGGGTGTTATAGACCGGGCCGGGCTTCTCGATGACGTAGGGGGCCGGCATGATGCCGAGGATCACCCCAGCCACGAGGGCGATCAACAGCGCCGACCAGCCGATCGAGGGGCGGCGACGCCGCGCACCGTGCGGTGCCGGTGAGTCATCGGTGAAGAGAGCCACCGTGCTCCTTCCGTGTTGTGCTGTATTCGTGCTGTGGGTGTGGCAACGGGGCCGTGTTCGCGACGGGCGCACAACAAGCGCTCCAGCCTAGGATATTTCCCAGCCCCGAGCGGGCTACTCGCACTAGCGTAGAAGTAAGCGACTGAGAGGGGCCTGAAGTGGCCGACGACTCCCTACCCCCGAAGGACCAGAACCCCGGCGAGCCCGGAGATCACCACGACGGTGATGAGTTCCGAGACATGCTGCGCGACATTCTGAGCGGCAAGAGCGGCATCGACCCGAGCCAGCTCGCCGGTGCCGCCGGCCTGCCCAATGACCCTGCCAGCGTGGCCGCGCTCATGCAACAGCTGCAGGGCGCACTCAATACGCAGGGCACCGGCGTGGACTGGCAGATTGCGCTCACCCAGGGTCAGCAGCGAGCGGCCAACGGCCAACTCACGGCGACCGACGAGCAGCAGACCCAGCTACGCCAGGCCTTTCACATCGCGGCCCTCTGGCTCGATGACGTCATCACCGTCGCCGAACTCACGGTTGAACCGCGCCTGATGACCCGCCGCGAATGGGTCACCGCGACCATGCCACTGTGGACCCAGCTGGCCGAGCCCGTCGCCACGAGCATCTCCGACTCCCTCACCCGGGTGTTCGCCGAACAGGTGCCCGAAGAGATGCAGGGTATGGTCGCCAACGCGAGCCAGCTTGTTCGCAGCATCGGCGGCACCCTGTTTGCCATGCAGCTCGGCCAAGTCGTCGGCCAACTGGCCAGCGAGGTCGTCAGTGGCGGCGATGTTGGCATTCCGCTGCTCGGCGAGCAGCAGGCCGCTCTGCTCCCCCAGAACGTTGCCGACTTCGGCACCGGCCTCGACGTTCCCGCCGATCAGGTGCAGATTTATCTCGCCGTGCGCGAGCTCGCCCACGCTCGACTGTTTCGTCACGCGCGCTGGCTGCGCCTGCACCTCACCAGCGCGGTCACCGCGTACGCGCGCGGAATCAGCATCGACTCCAGCCGGCTCGAAGAACTGGCCGGAAGCTTCGACCCGTCCAACCCCGAAGACCTGCGCCAGGCCATGGTCGACGGTTCCCTCATTCAGCAGAAGTCCGAGTCGCAGCTCGCGGCCCTCTCCCGCCTCGAAACGATGCTCGCCCTGGTCGAGGGCTGGGTCGACGTCGTCACCGCTCGCGCTACGATCCGCCTGCCCAAAGCGGATGCCATTGCCGAGACGGTCAAACGCCGCCGGGCCTCCGGTGGTCCGGCCGAATCCGCTTTCGCGACGCTCGTTGGTCTCGAACTGCGACCGCGCCGGCTGCGGGAGGCCGCCGCTATGTGGCAAGCCGTGACGGATGCCGTCGGCAACCAAGCGCGAGACGCGCTCTGGTCGCACCCCGACCTGCTGCCGACCGAGCAGGACATCGACGACCCCCAACGGCTGATCATTCAGCTCACGAGCGTGGCCCGTGGGGAGCCCACGGTGCTCGACGACGTCGACCAGGCGCTCGAAGACCTGCTGCGTGATGACGGAGCCGAGCGCCCGCACGAGGAGTAGAAACACGTCTCCACCCCTCAACGGGGGCCGCAACGTTGCCGCAACCTTTGTTGGCCTACCGTCATCCAACGGACGAAATGTCCCAAACGAAGGAGTTTGGCAATGACAACAACCGATACCGCGACGAGCACATCCACCCGGGTACCGACGACCATGCACGCGGCCGTCGTGCATGAGTTCGGCCGGAACTTAACGATCGATGAGGTTCCGGTACCGACGCCGGGCCCCGGACAGGCCCTGGTCAAGCTGATCAGCAGCGGCGTCTGCCACACAGACCTGCACGCCATGGAGGGCGACTGGCCGGTCAAGCCGAGCCCGCCGTTCATTCCCGGCCACGAGGGGGTCGGCGAGATCGTCGCCCTCGGAGCTGGCGTCGACGACCTCGCTATCGGCGACCTCGTCGGTAACGCCTGGCTCTGGAGCGCCTGCGGGAGCTGCCAATACTGCCGCACCGGCTGGGAAACCCTATGCGAAGCGCAGCAGAACGGCGGCTACAGCGTGGACGGATCGTTCGGGCAGTACATGCTCGTCGACTCGCGCTTCGCCGTGCGTATTCCCCACGGCGCCGACCCGATCGAGATCGCTCCGGTGCTGTGCGCCGGGGTCACCGTGTATAAGGGACTCAAGATGACCGAGGCCCGTCCGGGCCAGTGGGTGGTCATCTCCGGCATCGGCGGCCTCGGCCACATCGCCGTGCAGTACGCCAAGGCGATGGGCCTACGCGTTGCAGCCGTCGACATCGCCGACGACAAGCTCGCCCTCGCCCGCCAGCACGGCGCTGAGCTCGTAATCAACGCGCTCGACGAAGACCCGGTCGCCGCCATTCAGAGAGCCACCGGCGGTGTGCACGGCGTGCTCGTCACCGCGGTACACCCGGCCGCGTTCGGCCAGGCTATCGGCATGACCCGTCGCGGCGGCACCATCGTCTTCAACGGTCTGCCGCCGGGAGACTTTCCCGCGCCGATCTTCGACATCGTCCTCAAGGGCCTCACCATTCGCGGCTCCATCGTGGGCACCCGCCAGGACATGGAAGAAGCCCTGCAGTTCTACGCCCGCGGTCAGATTCACCCCACGGTCTCCGAACGCCGCATCGACGAGGTCAACGAGGTGCTCGACGAGATGAAGCACGGCAAGATCGACGGTCGCGTGGTCATTCGCTACTAGTTCGCCCCGCCCCGATATGCGCTGAGGTGCGGGCCGCGTGATCGTTGAATCCCAATATTCATCGTGAGCGCGCCCGCACGCTCAGTCCCCTGCCTGTGGAGAACTAATTCACGCGTGCGACATGTGCGTCATCATGTCGGCATGGCTCTTCGACTGAATCCTCGCTACCCGCTGGTGTGGCGCACACCGGATTGCGTTCAACTCGGCATCGACCACGCCGTTGTGACGATCGGCGGGCTGACGGTCGCCCACGAGGCCGTGCTGTCAGCCCTGGCCGTTGGGGTGCATCGATCGGGTGCGATGCTGCTGGGAACGCTCGCCGGGGCATCCGCTGCCGAGGTGGCGGATCTGCTTGATCTGCTCGAGCCGGTGCTGCTGTTCGTGCCCGACGATGCGGGACCACCGGCCGCCCCGCTGACCCGCACTGTGTTTGTCGATGGCGTCGGACGAACCGCGTTTCGCGTGCGCACCCTACTGGCCAACCTCAGCATCGAGGAACCGCTACCCGGTGACGAACCCGAGCTGGCCGTGCTGGTCGGGCAGTACGTTCTCTCTCCCGAACGTCACGGACACTGGCTGCGCCGTGACATTCCCCACCTGCCGGTGGTCTTCAGCGACAGCGCCGCGCGGGTCGGGCCGCTGGTCGAACCCGGCCTCGGGCCCTGCTTGACCTGTCTCGAACTCGCGCACGTCGATGACGATCCGGCCTGGCCGGCCATGGCCTGCCAGCTTGCCCCGCGGCAGGCCCCGAGTGAAACGCCCAGGCTGAGCTTCGAGGTCGCAGCCCGGGTGGCCGGGCTCGTGCAGGATCGCCTGGAGACGGGCCGGTCTGCGGTGTTCGCCCGATCGCTGCGCATTGACGCCGCCACCGGTACAATTACGCGGTCCGTGCACCGGCTCCACGAGCGGTGCGGTTGCCAAGCTCTTGCAGAAAACGGGATCGTTCCCGAGCTGCTCGAGCCTGCACGCCCGCGGACGACCAGCTGAGCGCGAGTCGCCGACGGGCCCGTGTGATGCCGACGTAGAGCAGCCGGCGTTCCTCGTCGATTTGCTCGAACGTGCTCGCATAACTGATCGGCACGAGGCCCTCGCTCAGGCCGACCACGAACACGGCGTCCCACTCGAGGCCCTTGGCCGAGTGCATGGTGGCGAGCGTCACAGCCGACACCGTCGGTTCGTGCTGGCCGGCCTGGCGTTCCATGAGTTCGTCGGTGAACTGGCGAAAGGTGGTGCCCGCAGCGGCCTGGTCGACCAGGCCCATCAGTGCGTTGAGCGATTCCCACCGGGCCTGCACGGCGCCGCGCGTCTCCGGGGCGGTCTGGCTCCAGCCGAGGGAACGCAGCACGTCGCTGACCGATTTGAACAGCGGTTCCCCGATGATTGAAACGGATGCCGCGCGCAGGCTCATAACCGCCTGCTTCACCTCGGGCAGGTCGAAGAACCGTTTGGCTCCGCGAATCTGGTAGCTCACCCCCACCTCGGTCAGCGCCGTTTCGAGCAGCGCTGCCTGCACGTTGACCCGGAACAGTACGGCCACGTCTTCGGGTTTGGTGCCGGAGTCGATGAGTTGCAGAATCTGCTCGGCAACGCCGCGGGCCTCGGCCATATCGGATGCGTAGCCACGAACGGTCGGATCGGGGCCGGTGTCGGATTGTGCGGCGTGCAGGGTCAGTGCACCGGAGCGGCCGCGCATGAGCTGGTTGGCGGTGGCGACGATGGGCGCGGTGGACCGGTAGTTTTGCTCGAGGCGCACCACCGTGGCATCTTCATAGTGTTTGGGAAAGTCGAGCAGGTAGTCGCTGCGGGCACCGGCGAATGAGTAGATGGTCTGGCTGGCGTCGCCGACGACGCACAGGTCGCGGCGGTCACCGAGCCAGAGCGCGAGCAGGTCGTGCTGCAGCGGGGAGACGTCCTGGTATTCGTCGACGACGAAGAATCGGTACTGTTCCCGCACCTGGAGGGCCACCGACGGTTCGGCCTCGATCATGCCGGCCATAGCGAGCAGCACATCTTCAAAGTCGATCTGCTTGCGTTCGTCTTTGAGCTTCTCGTAGGTCTGTTGCAGGGCGACGACCTGGTCGACGTCAAGCCGGCCGGGGAGGCTGCGGCGGGCGATGCCGGCCGCGTACTGTTCGATGCTCAGGCCCGCGGTTTTGCGCCATTCCACCTCGGCGGCAAGGTCGCGCAGGGTGGCCGTATCGATCTTGAGGTGCAGGGCCTCGGCGGCGTGCCCGAGAATGCGGCCCTTGCCGTCGAGGATGCGCGGCGCCTGCCCGCCGACCACGTGTGGCCAGAAGTAGTTCAGCTGCGACAGCGCGGCGGCGTGGAACGTGCGGGCGGCCACCCCCCCGGCGCCGAGCTGGCGCAGGCGACCACGCAGTTCGGCGGCCGAGCGGCTCGTGAAGGTGAGCGCCATCACCCGGTTGGGGGCGTAGGCGCCGGTCAGCACGCCGAGCGCGATGCGGTGGGTGATGGCGCGGGTCTTGCCGGTTCCAGCTCCGGCGAGCATACAGACGGGGCCGATCAGCGCTTCGGCGGCGATGCGCTGCTGGTCGTCGAGGCCCTTCAGCAACGAGTCGGTCGTGACTGTCACGGGCACCATCACGGGCTGATCAATTCGGATGCGACCGGCAGCGGGGCGCCGAGCCAGCGTTCGATCATGGCGAGCGCGATTGAGGACGGGCCGGGCAGCAGCATCCACTCGCCGGCGTCGCGCAGTTCTTGCCGGCTGAACCAGCGCAGCGCCAGAATCTCGGCGCCGTCGGGCAGTAGATCACCGGCCGGCTGGTCGTCGGCGAGCCGGGCGGTAAACCCGCACATGACCGAGGCCGGGAACGGCCACGGCTGGGAACCGACATAGGCCGGATCGGTGACCCGCAGGCCGGATTCTTCGAACATCTCGCGGATGACGGCCGATTCCAGGGCCTCGCCGGGCTCGACGAATCCGGCGAGCAGCGAGTAGCGGTTGTTCTCCCACATGGCGTTGGAGCCGAGCAGGATGCGGTCGTCCGCGTCGGTGATGAGCACGATCACGGCGGGGTCAGTGCGCGGAAACACCTGGCTGTTGTCGACGGGGCAACGGCGCACCCAGCCGCCCTGCTCAATCAGGGTGGCGGCGCCGCAGCGCGGGCAGTGCGCGTGCGAGGCGTGCCAGTTGAACAGGCCGAGGGTCTCCGTGAACAGGCCGGCGTCACGGTTGTCAAGTGCGGTTGCGACCGTGCGCAGGCCCACCCAGCGCTGCTCGTCGGGTTCGAGACGGGCGGCGGAGTCATCGTCGAGCTGCACGGCGATGATGCGGGTACCGGCCGGTTCGGGCAGGTCGGTCGGCAGCGACTGGCCGAGGTAGACGCGCAGGCCGGTGTTCGGCACGCTGGTCGGTGGCAGCAGGGTGAGGTGCACGCCGGTCGTCTCGTGGGTATCGGCACTGCTGGGGTGGTGCGGCGCGAGCAGCATTTTGCCGCGCCAGACGGGCAGAACACGGGTGGCGGCATCCGCCCAGAGCTGGTCGAATAGGCCCGGAAGGTCGCGGCTCAGGTGGTCACGGTCGACGGCGTGGCGAGACAGCGGCAACCGCGTCGTGAAAGTGAACGACATGGTTTATCTCCGAGCTCTGCGAGAAGGTGTGTGTGGAGGCGTGGCGAACAACCACGCAACCGGAAGTCGATCTAACCTAGTAGGCATGGCCAGAACTCAACTCACTCTAGCCGCGTTAGCCACCTCCGCAGTTCCGGGGCTCGACGTGGCCTACGCCCGCAAGCACAGTGCCGGCGCGCACGGACTGTTCGACTCGGCGCTCGTCATTGACGCAGACGGCCGAGCATTGATCATTCGCGTTCCCACCAGCCAGTCGGCCGAAACCGAGCAGTCCGCCGACCTCGTGGCGCTACGCGCGCTCACCACCGGCAATCGCAGCCGGCTGCCGTTCGACGTGCCGGAATATGTCGGCCAGACGCCGATCCAGGGTACCCGCGCGGTCGTCTACGAGCTGCTGGCCGGTGAGAGTTTTGATGCGGATGCCCTCACTGGGCACGAGGGCGTCTCCGGGTCGATCGGGCGGGCCATCGCCGCGATCCACTCGCTGCCGAGCGCCTTCATCGGTACCGCCGGGCTGCCACAGCAGAGCGCCGAACAGTGCCGTACGGATGCGATCGACCTGATCGACCGAGCCGCGAACACCGGCTATCTGCCCGCCGCGCTATTGCGCCGCTGGGAGCAGGCGACCGACGACGACGCCCTCTGGCAGTTCGCGCCCGCCGTGGTGCACGGCTCGATGTCGGCCGATTCCATTCTGATCACCGACGACGCCGTGTCGGGAATTCTCGGCTGGTCGGGCCTGGCCGTCGGGGACCCGGCGCGCGACCTGCACTGGCTACTCGCCGCGCGCGGCGATGCCGCCGAACTGGCCATCACCGCGTATTCGACCGCCCGCCAGGGCAGCGACAGCCACATCACCCAGCGCGCCATGCTCTATGCCGAGCTGGAGCTGGCTCGCTGGTTGCTGCACGGCTCCAGCAGCCACGACCAGTCCATCGTCGATGACGCCGTTGCCATGCTCGACGGCCTCGTCGACACGGTGCACAGCCACACCCAGCAGCCCCTCTCCCCCAAAACCGGCCCGATCATGACCGTCGGCGACGTGGAGAATATGCTCGACCACATGCCGCGTGCCGCCCGGGATTACGACCAGCACGCGGCGATGCACACCGACAGCTACGACTTCTCCGGGCTCACCATGAATTCTGAATCTGATGACGAGTCTGACTCTGATTCTGAAGACGAGGAGTCCGACGATTCGCGCACCGGGGCCATCGCTCCGGACCAGGCGGAAAGAAGGTCTGCCTCCGAGTAGAGACGCTCGGGGGCGATGACGATGTCGTCGGCCACGAAGTAGAATACGGCGTCGACACGGCTTGGATCGACGTCCTTCCAGCGGGCGTAGGCCAGCCGGTAAAGCGCGAGCTGGGTCTGCTTCAGCTCGAGATCAGCGTCGTTCTTGGGTGCCCGCCCGGTTTTCCAGTCGACGACCTGATACCCGGTCTCGGTGCGGTAGACGGCGTCGAGCTTGCAGACGAAGACCTGGCCGCCGAGCACGTGGTGAATTTCAATCTCGACGTCGACGGGCCGTCGCTCGGCCCACTCGGAACGTTCGAAGGTGGCCTGCAGTACCGCGAACTGCTCCCGCTCGGGCACGGCGAGGTCGCTGAGTGTGCCGGTACCCCCGTCGTCATCGCCGAAGTCCAGCTCGTTCAGGCCCGCATCGACGCGGTCTGTGCCGGTGGCGCCGCCGGCGCGCCGTTCGACCCAGGAGTGGAACAGGGTGCCGAGCCGGGTGGCCCGATAGGGGCGCTGCGGCATAGGCCGGCGCAGTTCGGCGGCGACAGCGGCCGGGTCGTCGACGTAGTCCTTGAAGCGAGAGGCCGGGATGCGGGTGGGAACGGGGGCAACCGCGCCGCCGGCCAGCCGCAGGGCACGTTCCTCGAGCAGCAGGGTGACCGCGTGGGACCAGCGGGTGGGGGCATCCGCTTCGCTGCCCCGCACCCGGGTCGCGGCGGCCTCGACCAGCGCCCGGCGGGTGCCGAGCGGGTCGAACGGCCACAGTTCGGTGCCATCGTCGGCGGAGTCGGGTTTGTCGGCCTCAGCGCTCGTGTCGGGCAGGTTCGGCAGGAGCCCGGCCGCGGCGAGTTCCACGAGGTAGCGGCTGGGCCGCCGAACGGTTAGTCCCGGGCCCCAGAACGAGCCGGTCAGCAGCAGTTCACGCTTGGCGCGGGTGGTGGCCACGTAAATGAGGCGACGTTCTTCGTCGTCGTGCCGCGTCGCCAATTCAGCTTTATAGGTCTGGTACGCGGTGTCGTAGTCGAGCTGGGTGTCGTGCCCGCCGACGTAGAGCTCGGGCAGCTCAGACCGGTCGCCGCGAAAACCGTAGGGCAGTTCGCCGAAGCGCAGCCAACCGCTGGTATCGCGGGAGGCCGCGGGCAGGCTCTTCTCTTCGAGGTTGGGAATGGCGACGAAGTCCCATTCGAGGCCCTTGGCGCCGTGGATAGTGAGCAACTGCACGGTGCCCTGTTCGGACAGTTCGGCGCGCGGGCCGAGGTCGTCTTGTAGCTCCGCGCGCTTGAGCCAGCGCAGAAAGCTGGCCAGGGTGCCCTGCTCGTCGCTGTCAAGGAAGGCGGCCACCGTGTCGTGGAAGGAATACAGGTTGGCGAGGCCGAGATCGTTGGCCTCATTCGCGGTCAGTTCGATGTCGAGCCGAAATTCCTGCTCGATCAGGCGCACGAAGTCAAGCAGCGGCAGGCCGGCACGAGACCGCAGCCAGGCCAGTTGCCGGCCGGCCGACTGCACACGGGCGCGTCCGAGCTCGCTGAACCCGGCGAATTGGCCGTGGGAGTCGGGTGCCGTGCCGAGAAAGTCGAGTGCATCGACGAGCGAGCTGCCCTCTTCACCTGCGACGGATGCCCGCAGCTTGCCCCGCAGGTCGGCCGAGATGGCCTTGTGCGCCCAGTCGTGCGCGGCCAGCCACCGGGCTACGTCGGCGAGCGCCTGCAGGTCGCGTGCGCCCACACGATATCGGGCGCCGCTGAGCAGGCGCACCAGTTCGCTGCCAGCGGCGGGGTCGTGCACGACGCGCAGCACGCTCACGACGTCGGTGACCTCCGGTGTGGAGAGCAACCCGCCGAGGCCGAGCACGTGGGCGCGCACGCCGTGTGCCCGCAGCACCTCGGCGAAGTAGTCCATCTCACGACGCGCACGAAACAGCATGGCGCCGGTGTGGTCACCGATCAACCGGGCGGCGAACCAGTCGGCGACGGCGCCGGCCTCCTCGGAAATGGTTTCCGCCATGAGCGCGTCGACAGCGCCGGCTCGGGTTTCGGCCGGGACTTTGAGCGTTTCGACCTGGATTCCGCCCGGTTTGGCGCGCAGCGCCTCGCTCAGCGGGGCGACGAGGGCGTTGGCGGCGTCGAGTACGCGGGCGGGGTTACGCCAGGTGAAGGACAGCGACATGGTCGGGACAGTTACTGCCGGGCTGAAATCGCGCGCAAAGCCGAGCAGGTTTGCGGAGCTGGCGCCGCGCCATCCGTAAATGGACTGGTGCGGATCGCCGACGGCCATCACCGGGTGGTTGCGAAACAGGGTGTGCAACAGTTCGGTCTGCAACACCGAAGTGTCCTGGTATTCGTCGAGGAGGACGACCCGGTACTGGTCGCGGTAGCGGCCAACGACCGCATCGACCTTCTGGCACACCTGCAGCGCCAGGGCAACCTGGTCGGAGAATTCGATCAGCCCGAGACGGCGTTTCTCGCTGCCGTAGTGGGCGGCGAGTTCGGCGAGTACCGGCAGCGGTGCGACCGCGGCCAGGGAATCAAGTACCGAGCCGTACGGGATCTTCTTGCGCGGGTTGCCGTAGGGCAGATCGGCCAGGTAGGTGAAACTCTCGGCCACGCCGGCGAGATCGTGCGGGGCTCCCGGCGCGCCGTTGTACCAGGCCGGTGGGTTCTCGGCGAGGGCTCGACTGAGCTGTAGCACGGCATCGGTGACGAGGTCGAGGCTCTTGCCGAACGGTACGAGGCGACCATCGCCGTGATCGATGACGACGCGCCGGGCGAGCAGCCAGGCGCTCGTTTCGCTCAGCAGCACCGACTCCGGTTCGCGGCCGAGCAGCAGGGCATTGTCGGTGAAGAGCCGGCTGGCGAAGGAGTTATAGGTGGAGACGCTCGGGGTGTTGAACAGGTCGGAGGACGCGGCGAACGTGCCGTCATCGGGTCCGGCCGTGATCGGCATGAGGCCGACCCGTTCGAGTTCGGAGATGCGTTTGTTGATGCGCTCCCCCAGTTCGCCGGCGGCCTTGCGGGTGAAGGTGAGGCCGAGAATCTGGTCAGGGCGGACGTGGTCGTTCGCGAGCAGCCAGAGCACCCGGTTGGCCATGGTCTCGGTTTTGCCGCTGCCGGCACCGGCGACCACCAGGGTGGGGGTGAGCGGCGCCTCGATGACCGCCTGCTGTTCCGCCGTGGGCGGCGGCAGTTCGAGCTGGACGGCAATGTCGAGGGCCGAGACCGTGGTACCCGTCGGATTCAGACTCATGAGCTGACCTGCTTGATGACGTGGATGCGGCAGAACCCGTGGGACCGCGGGTCGAGACAGTGCGAGGTGATCTCGGCGATGAAAGTGGCGCCGCCCATGCCAGCCGCGTCCGAACCGACCCGGGTACGAAAAGCATCGAGCTGCTCCGGGGTGAAGGCGGGCTGGGTGGGATTGCGATAGTTCTGCTTGACCGTGCCGGACGAGACGATGACCAGGCGGGCACCGGCCAGGGTCATGTCCCCGGGAACGCCCTCGATAACACCCTCCTGGAACGCAAGCTGGTAGGCGCCGAGTTGCGGATGCTCGGCGACGCCATCATCGCTCGTTGCGTCGCCCCTGCCGGTTTTCAGGTCGACGATCACGGCCCGGCCGTCGGCCTGGCGTTCGACCCGGTCGATAGTGCCCGACAGCACGGCGCCGCTCACTTCCAGCTGAAAGGTGCCCTCGGCGCTCAGTAGCTCACCCCCGCCGTGCTCAAAATCGAGCAGGTAGGAGGCGAGCCGATCGGTGAGCGCCCTGGCAGCGACCTTCTGCACGCGCGACTGCCAGTCGGCGTCGAAGTCGAGTTCGTTCCAGCGGGCCTCCACCGCCTGCCAGAGGGTGTCGGGCCGATGCTCGGTCGCGTCCTCCATGACTTTGTGGATGATCGTTCCGAGGTTCGCGGCGGTGTTCGAGCTGCCGCCGCTGACCTGGCCGATCAGCCAGTGCAGCGGGCAGGTTTCGAACGCCGCCATTCGCGACGGTGAGACGCGCACCGGCTGATCTCCAGCCTCCGGGTCGTTGAGCGGCCGTAAGGTGCTCGGATCGGTCAGTCCATACCACTGATCGGGCGCGGCGCCGGGCACGTTTTCGTGGGCCAGGCGGGCCAGCGTGGCCGCGGCATCCGCTGCCCGGGCGGCGGTCTCGGAATCGGCGCGGGCCGGCGAGCGGATGGCGCGGGTCAGGTCGCGGCGCAGGCGACCGGCCAGGCCGCGCAGCGACAGGGGGTAGCGGGCCAGATCGTCGACACCGCGCTCGGGGTCGGGCTGCGGCAGCAAGCGCAGGAACGCCGACGGCTCGTTTTCTTCATTGCTGACGGAGGTGATGAGCAGTTCGGTCGTGGCGCGGCTGGCGGCCTGGGCGAACATGCGCAGTTCGTCATGGAGCACCGCGGTACGGGCGTCGATGCCGATGGCGTGTTGCCCGGAGGCGATCAGGGCGAGGTCGCCGGCGCCGAGCAGGGAGCCACGAATGCGCAGGTCAGGCCAGACGTTGGCCTGCACGCCGGCGAGCACGACAATGTCGAAGTCGCGCCCGATGGTGCCGCTCGGGGTGGACACGGTGACGGCCGCACCGAGGGCGCGCGGGGCAAGGGTGTCTTCGGGTACGTCGGTGTCGACGAGGTGTTCGAGGAACAACACCGGCGGGGCCGACGGGGTGCGTTCGACGTACCGTTGCGCGGCCGAGAACAGGGCGACGACGGCGTCGAGGTTGTGGTTGGCCTCGTCGGCGACGATTCCGGTGCCGGTGGATTGTTCTTTCCATTCGCGGTCGAGACCGCTGCGCTGCCACAGGCCAAAGAGCAGCTCTTCGATGGTGGCGCCGGCCTCGTATTCGATCGCGGCCTGACGCAGGCTGGCACCAAAGCCGGCCGCGCGGCGGGCGGTGCGGTTGTCGATGGCGGCGAGCAGCTCGGGGTCGTGCAGGGCGGCGACGAGCAGTTCGTCCGCGCTGCGCGGGGTGGGGATGTCGTGGCCCAGCTCCTGTTGGCGGAGCGCGGCCCGCAGCCGGCGCAGGGTGATCGGGTCGAGCCCGCCAAACGGGCCGCGCAGCAACTCGATGGCCGCACCGGGGTCGAGCGCTTTGCGACCGAGGGTCACCTCGAGGGCCAGAATGAACGCCTTCACCGCGTACTCGTCGCGTAGTGCCGAGCTCGGGGTCGAGACCTGGGTCGGCACCTCGAGCGCGGCGAGCCCCTTGGAGATCGACGGCACGAGCGATCCGGTGCGCACGATCACGGCCATGCGTGACCACGGTGTTTCGTTGATCACGTGGCGTTCTCGCAGCAGCCGGGCGATCACCGCGAGCTGATCGGCCGGGCTGGTTGCGACAACGGTGCGCACGGACTGGTTACGCAGGCCATCGGCCACGCTGTCGGTGGCATCGTCGGTGGCATCGGCGGCGGCGGCATCGTTGGCGGCATCGGCGGCGGCATCGGCGGCGGCGGCATCCGAACCGACCGGTTCGACGCTGGTAGCTGCGCGCTGGGTTCCCGCCGCGGCCGCACCGATCCGGCTGGTGATCTCCTGAATAACCCGACGGATATCTGCCCCGTGCCGGTAGACGGTCTGCAGCACGATCGGCGCAGCCACGCGGGAATCGTCGGCGGCGAGGTACGAGCCGAGGCGACCAAGGGCATCCGGGTGCGCACCGTGGAATGAGCCGGTGCTGATGTCGGGGTCGCCGAGTGCGATGATCGCCACCCCGCGAGACCGAAACTGTGCCAGGAGGGTGAGGGTGGCCTGGGTGACTTCCTGAGCGTCGTCGAGCACGATCACGCGCAGACCGGCGAGCGAGCCGAGCGTTGCCACACCGGCCGGTCCGGCCGCCGCGCCGGCCACGATGGCGGCGGCGTAGCGGGCCAGTTCGGTGGAGTCGTACTGGCCGGGGCGAGCCTGGTCCTTGGCCTCCTCATAGCCGCGAATGAACTCGGCCGCGGCGATCCACTCCGGCCGACCGAGGCCGAAACGCTGCAGTTGGTCGGGGGTCACACCGTATTCCACGGCGCGCATCATGAGGTCGCGCAGTTCGGTGCGAAAACCGCGCAGGCGGCGTACGTCGGGGCCGAGAGTGGTCGGCCACGCCGGGCCGGCCTGTTCTCCATCATCGAGGTGGCCCTGAAGCAGCTCGGCGATGATCTGATCTTGTTCGCCACCGGTGAGCAGCGTCGGCGTCGGCCCGCCGTTCTGGGCGACAGCCGAACGCACAATCTGAAAGGCCACCGAGTTCGCGCTGCGAGCGAGCGGCCCGTTCGTCGGTACCGCGAGGCGCAGCGCGATCCGGTCGCGCAGGGCGGTAGCACCGGTACGGGTCGGCACGATCACCAGCACCTCGCTCGGTGAATAACCCCGGTTCAGCACCCGGTCGGCCACGAGTGCGACGAGCGTGGTCGTCTTGCCGGAGCCGGGCGCGCCGATCACCGCGGCACTCACCCCGTCGGCGAGGTCGAGAACGGCCTGCTGGGCGGCGTCGAGGCTGTGGTTAGTCACAATTCAACGGTATCGGGTTGCGCCGACAGTGAACTGGTCAGGGCACTGGTGTGTTCTGTCGTACTCTGGGCGCAAGGCTACGAAAGGCAGTTCGATGGATATTCGCATTGGTATTTTCAACTCTCCCCGGGAGATCGGTTTTGAGACTTCGCAGCCAGCGACCGAGATCGAGGAGACCGTTGCAGCGGCCCTCTCCGGCCAGACCGGTTATCTGAAGCTCAGCGACAGCAAGGGTCGCGTGTACATCGTTCCGACGGTGGGACTCGCCTACGTCGAACTCGGCAGCGAAGAATCGCGCCGCGTCGGTTTCGTCGCGTAACCAGCCATGGAGCTTCTGTTCGTCGCTCTGTTCGGGGCGGTCATTGGTCTCGCCGCGCGGTATTTTCTGCCCGGTCGAGCCACCCAGGGTTCGGTGCTGGTTCCGGCGATCGGAACGGTCGCGGCATCCGCGGTGTGGGTCGGATTGACCTGGCTCGGCTGGAATTGGGCCGGCGGGTGGATCTGGTGGGTGTCCCTCGGGGCGGCCGCCGCTTCAGGCGTAACGCTGAATCTCGTGATCAGTCGGCGACGTATTCACGCCGACCAGCGAATGCTGCAGGCACTGGCCAAAACCGGATCCCCCAACACCGCGTAGGTGTTCGGCGGCTTTGCCAGGCCGTACGACTATGCGGTGAGCCCGAGGCCGTCCATGCGGCGGGTGTGCGCGGCGATGATCTCGGTGAAGACCGGTTCGATGCGCGCCTCGGCCCCGCCAGCAGGGTCGGCGGCCGGCATGGCCGACCGCGCCACGAGCAGGGTGTCACCGACGAGCCGTCGGCCCCACATGGCCAGCCGGGAGCCGAGTGCCACGTCGTTTTCGATGGCGGTCTGCAGCTCGTGCACGAGCACGTCGGTACCGGAACCTTCGCCGAGCAACTGCGCCACCCGGGGCCCGATGTCGCGCGGCAGGCCGTCCGACAGTCGAATGAAGAAATCATCGAGCAGGCCACCGGCGAGGTAACAGCTCAGCAGCAGCTCGTGCCAGTCGGCGCCGCCCGTCTTGCGGCGAAACTCATCGAGGCCCGCGACGAACGGGGCCATCTCGGTGGCCGGCTCGTGCCCGCGACGGCGAATTTCGGTGATCAGTCCGTGATGCTTGCTCAGGGCTCGACCAGCGGCGGCGCTGAGGCCCTCCTTCACGGCGAGGTTCGGCGCGGTCGCGACGGCGCGGGCCAGGCTTTCGAACTCTCCCAGCTCGCTGTACGCGGCTTGGCCGAGAAAGTGCCGCACGCTCGGCGCAAGCGAACTGATGTCCACTTTTTCGGTTGGCTGGAGCGCCCCGCGGGCGGAAAGCCGCGGAGCTTCATTGCGCTGCGGGCGCCGACCGAACCACGTGACCACTGGCTTAGCTTAGGACAGCGCGCCTGTGGCCGCGGTACAGACGGGGCAGTAAGGTGGAATCACGTCGTCGACAAGGATCGGCGGCCGCTGCCCGAGTCGCAAAAACGGGCGCACGTCGCTTCCAGTTAATGACAGGCATACATTCGTGACTTTCTCGGAACTCAATATTGACCAGGACATGGTCGACTCCCTCGCCGCCAAGGGCATCCTCGAACCGTTTCCCATCCAGACCCAGACCATCCCCCTCGCCCTGGGCGGCCAAGACATCATCGGTCAGGCCAAAACCGGCACCGGCAAAACCTTCGGCTTCGGCCTTCCCGTCATTCAGCGCCTCGGCCTCGACCCCGAGCCCGGTGTACAGGCGCTCATCGTCGTTCCGACCCGCGAACTGTGCGTGCAGGTCTCCGAAGACCTCGAACTCGCTGCTGCGGGCCGCAACACCAAGATCGTCTCCATTTACGGCGGCAAGGCCTACGAGGGTCAGATCGAACAGCTCAAGGCCGGCGCGCAGATCGTCGTCGGTACCCCCGGCCGCCTGCTCGACCTCGCCAGCCAGCGTCTGCTCACTCTCGCCAACGTGCGCGAAATGGTGCTCGACGAAGCCGACAAGATGCTCGACCTCGGTTTTCTCTCCGACATCGAAAAACTCTTCGCGCAGACCCCGTCGACCCGCCACACCATGTTGTTCTCGGCGACGATGCCCGGACCGATCGTGGCCCTGGCACGCCGCTTCATGAATCGTCCGATTCACATTCGCGCGACCGACCCAGACGAAGGCCTCATGCAGGCCAACATCGAGCACCTCGTCTACCGCGCCCACAACATGGACAAGGACGAGGTCATCGGCCGCATCCTCATGGCCGAGGGCCGCGGCAAAACCATCATCTTCACCCGCACCAAGCGCGCCGCCGCGAAGCTCGTCGAAGAGCTCGGCGATCGCGGCTTCAACGCCACGGCCGTGCACGGCGACCTGAACCAGGAACAGCGCGAACGCGCCATGGCCAGCTTCAAGTCCGGCAAAAAAGAAATTCTCATCGCAACGGATGTCGCCGCTCGCGGCATCGACGTTGAAGACGTCACTCACGTGATCAACCACACCATTCCCGAAGACGAGAAGGCGTACCTGCACCGTGTCGGCCGCACCGGCCGCGCCGGTAAGACCGGTATCGCCGTAACTTTCGTCGACTGGGATGACCTGCACAAGTGGTCGCTCATCAACAAGGCACTCGACTTCGGCCAGCCGGAACCGATGGAAACCTACTCGTCGTCGCCGCACCTATACACCGACCTGAACATTCCGGCCGGATCCAAGGGCCGTCTGCGCGCAACCCCGGTGAAGGATGTCGTCGCTGGCGAGGGTCGCACCGGCGGCGCCGGCCGTTCCGGCGCGGCACGCTCCGGCGCCGGCAGCCGTTCTGAATTGAGTCGGTCCGGTGCTTCGCGGTCCGGACACTCCGAGGGCGGCCGCTCTGAGCGGGGCCGCTCCGAGGGGGGCCGTTCTGAGGGCAGCCGCGGTTCCGGCCGTGGAGATTCTGCGCGCGGCTCCGACCGCACGGCAACGAGCCCGGTAGCCACCGGGGCCGACGACGCTGGTCGGCCCACCCGCTCACGCACCCGCGTCGGTTCCAGCACCAACCCGGATGCCCCAGCCGCAACACCCGCAGCCGGCACACACGATGGTGGCGGAGCCGAGCACCACGACGGCAACAATGCCCCGCTTCGTCGTAGCCGCACCCGTCGTCGCTCGCCGCAGGCCGGCAGCGCCATCTGATAGCTGATCAGAACCATCCGCGCCCGGCACCCGGGCTGCCGCCGTTTCGGCCGCGGCGGTCTCGGGGCGGGCGCCGTTGTTTTCCCCGCGCAGTTCCCCGCGCAGTTCCCCGCGCAGTTCCCCGCGCAGTTCCCCGCGCAGTTCCCCGCGCAGTTCCCCGCGCAGTGCCGCGTGCGGCGCCGCGGCATCCACTGCCGAAAGAGTCAGCCATAGACGGGTTCCGAGCCGCGGCCCTCGATAATGATGCGCTCGAGCACCTCGGGGGCGGTCGTGTTCTCGCCGAGCCGGTTGGGTTTGCCGGTGCCGTGGTAGTCGCTTGAGCCGGTGACGAACAGGCCGAATTTGGCGGCGAGTTCGGAGAGTCGCGCGGTGGGTTCCGGCCGGTTCTCGCGGTGGCCCAGTTCGAGACCGAACAGTCCGGCCTCAACCAGGGTCTTCAGCCGGGATTCCGCGACGACGTCCCGGACACCGCGCGTGGCGGGATGGGCGATGACCGACACTCCCCCGGCGGCCCGCACGAGCTCGATCGCCCGCAACGGGTCGGGCGCGTAGTGCGGCTGAAAGTAGCCGGCCTTCCAGTGCAGGATGTCGGCGAAGGCCGCACTGCGATTGAGGGCATGGCCGCGCGCCACGAGAGCGTCGGCGATGTGCGGCCGCCCCACGGTCGAATCGCGGGTGGTCTGGGCGAGCACGTCGTCCCAGCTGAGGTCATAGTCGGCGCCGATGCGGGCGACCATCTGCTCGGCCCGGGTGAGGCGTGCGGCGCGTACCCGGGTCATCTCCGCCAGCAGGGCCGAATCGGTCGGATCAAAGAGATATGCCAAAAGATGCACACTGGCATACTGCACCCGGGTGCTAAATTCCATTCCAGGAATAAGTGTGAGGTGTTCGGTGCGCGCGGCAGCGGATGCCTCGGCCCAACCGGCCGTCGAGTCGTGGTCGGTCAGGGCGATGGTGCCGAGCTTCGCCGCGGCCGCAGCGCGCACGAGTTCCGCGGGAGTCTCGGTACCATCCGACACGCTCGAGTGTGCATGCAGGTCGATCGGACCATGGAATTGCCGCGAGACTGCCATGTCCCCATGCTAGTTGGCCACCATCTGGCCGTTGGCCGCGGTGCCGATACCCGAGCGACTGGTCATTCCCCAGAATTCTGATCTAGGGTTCAGCACAATGTTCACACGACTTATCCGAGCGCTGATTCTGATCGGTGCGGCTGGTCTTCTGCTGGTCCTGACCTGGCCGCAGGCGTTCGGTCTGCACAACACCTGGGTCGTCGCCCACCTCGTGTCGTTCCGTGCGATCGCCGTGATCGGCGCGGTCGTGGGCATCGTTCTGCTCGGGCTACTGATGTTCATTCGCCCGTTGCGCCGAACCCTCGGCATGGCCATGGTGTTGCTCGTTTTGTTCGGTGTGGCCAATGTCGGCATTCTGGCCACCCGCGGTTTCACCGCCAGCACCGCGCAGGTGAGCACCGCGCAGGTGAGTACCGCGCAGGTCGGCAATGAAGCGAATACCGACTCCGTCACCGTGCTCAGCTGGAACACGCTCGGCGACGCTCCCGGCGCCGCGATCATCGCCGACCTCGCGGTGGCCCAGAACGTCGACGTCGTGACCCTGCCCGAGACCACGGAAGAGGCCGGCATTCTGATCGCCAAGGCGATGCGCGACGCCGGCCGCCCGATGTGGGTGCACACGCTCGCCTTCGATCTGGTGTCGAAGGCGCGGTCCACGACGCTGCTGATCAGCCCCGACCTCGGCGACTATGTCGTGAGCAATGCGGCGGGGTCCGGCCCTCCCGGCAATACCAACGTGCTGCCGACCGTCGTGGCCGAACCGGTGGATGGCCGCGGCCCGACCATTGTGGCCGTACACGCCGTTGCCCCGATTCAGTTTGAGATGTCGAACTGGCGCAGCGACCTCGACTGGCTCGCCACAAAGTGCCAGGGCGATAATGTGATCATGGCGGGTGATTTCAATTCCACGCTCGACCACATGGCCGGCCGCGCGGGCGGCGGCTCGAATGGCGGCTCGAATGGGGGCGCGGGCGCTGTGCTCGGTAACTGTGCGGATACCGCGTTGTCGGCCGGTGCGGCAGCCGTCGGCACCTGGCCCACCAGCATTCCCGCACCGCTCGGCAGCCCGATCGATCATGTCATGGCCACCCCGAACTGGCAGGTGACCGCGCTGCAGGTCATTGAGACGCTCGATGGCGCCGGCAGCGACCACCGCCCGATCGTGGCCACGCTCACCCCAGTCGCCTAGCATCCGCTGGTCGCAGCATCTGCACGAACCCGATCGGCCAGTGCCCAGAGTGCGGTGCGAGAATGGGGGAATGGCTGATAGCACTGCTCCCGCTCGTACTCCCGCCGCGCGCTCGAACGAGAACCGTTCGACGACACCGGGATCCACCGGTTTCAAATCGTTCATCTCGAGCGGATGGGCCGACCGTACCGACGTTCTGCCTCCGGCCCGCGACCAGGCGCCCTTCGCCGCCGCACGCCGCGCACGCCTCTCGGCGCAGTATCCGGGACAGCGCCTGATCATTCCGGCCGGCCGGTTGAAGCAGCGCTCCAACGACACCGATTACGCCTTCCGCGCCCACTCCGCCTTCGCCCACCTCTCCGGCTGGGGCAGCGACAGCGAACCCGGCGCCGTGCTCGTGCTCGAACCGATTGCCGCCGGCGGCCACGACGCGACCCTATACTTTCGAGAGCGTGCCGGCCGCGATTCCGACGAGTTCTACGCCAACCCCGACATCGGCGAATTCTGGATCGGCTCACGCCCCTCGGTCGCGCAGGTCGCCAGCGACCTCGCCCTCGACGTACGCGGTATCGCCGACCTCGCGGCCGTGCTGCGCGCCGTCGACAGTGAAACGCTCGTGCTGCGTGAAGCCGACCCGACGTTCACCGAGCAAGTGGACGAAGCCCGCCTGCGTTTCGCCGCCGAACGCGTACTCGGCACTAACGCCACCGACTCTCCGTTCAGCATTGAGATCAACACCGAGCATGAGCCCGACGCGGCGTTGGCCCGCGACCTCTCCGAACTGCGCCTCGTGAAGGATGTCTGGGAGATTGCGCAGATGCGCCTGGCCGTCGCGGCCACTGCCCGCGGTTTCGACGATGTGATCTCTGATTTGCCCCGTTCGAGCGTGCACGCCCGCGGCGAACGCCTCGTTGAGGGAGTCTTCAACACCCGGGCCCGCAGCGACGGCAACACGGTCGGCTACGACACCATTGCGGCTTCCGGTCCGCACGCCTGCATTCTGCACTGGACTCGCAACGACGGCGTTGTCGCCCCCGGCGACCTTATTCTCATCGACGCCGGCGTGGAACTCGACAGCTACTACACCGCCGACATCACCCGCACCCTGCCTGTCAACGGCGTCTACGGCGAGGTGCAGCGTCTGGTCTACGAAACCGTACGCGAAGCAGCGGATGCCGCCCTCGCCGTCGTTCGTCCCGGCGCGGTCTTTCGCGACGTGCACGCCGCGGCGATGACCGTCATAGCCCGGCGCACCGCTGAATGGGGCATGCTCCCGGTCACCGCTGAGGAAGCCCTGCAGCCGGAAAATGGTCAGCACCGCCGCTACATGGTGCACGGCACCAGCCACCACCTCGGCATTGACGTGCACGACTGCGCTCAAGCACGACGTGACATGTACATGGACGGGGTGCTCAAACCGGGCATGGTCTTCACCATCGAACCGGGGCTGTACTTTCAGCCAGACGACCTCACCGTTCCCGCCGAGTTCCGTGGCATCGGCGTGCGCATCGAAGACGATATCCTGGTGACGGAAACCGGTGCCGAGAACCTCTCCGCCGCCATACCGCGTACCGCCACCGAGGTCGAGGCCTGGATAGCCGCCGCCCAGCGCTAACGGGGCCGTTAGTCGGGGGCGGGAGGAACAACGCGGGGCTCAGCTTCGTTCAGACCGCCGAGCAGGTTACGGGCACGGTTCGCCAGTTCGGCGTCGACGATGAGCTGGTAGTTGCTCGCAATGACCTGCATGGTCGACGTGAAGTCACGCCGGCGCCGGTTGATGGCGTAGCTCGCGATGCCCAGCAGCATGCCGAACCCGGCACCCATGATGAGGGCTGCAGCCACGAACGGCAGGCTTGACCCGGTCGGTGAGAACAGAAAAAACAGAATTCCAAAAAAGATTCCGAGCCAGGCGCCGGATGCTGCCCCCGCGAGTGCGACCCGGCCGTAGGTGAGTTTGCCGGTCACCCGCTCAACACTCTTGAGGTCGTTGCCCACGATCGAGAGCTGCTTCACTGGAAAATCGGCCTTCGCGAGAATGTCGACCGCGGCCTGCGCGTCGGCATACGTGCTGTAGGTGGCGAGCACCTCCCCACGCGGCAACACGGGGGGCAACACCGGGCGGCGACGGGAGAAAAGGCTCTGGTTGCTCATAGCGCCATTCTTTCACGTCGACCCGGCTGCGCAGCTGATGGCTGTCTGGCGAAAATGACGAACCGTTCGTGCTGGGGAAGTATTATCAGGCCAGTGGCCTACATTTGTCTTGTGAGTGCCACCAGAGTTTTTGTTGCCCGACTGGCCGGGTGCACCGTTTTCGACCCCGCGGGCGACCGCGTGGGCAAGGTGCGCGATGTTCTCGTGGTGTATCGAAAAAACGACCCGCCCAACGTCGTCGGTCTGATCGTGGAGATCCCGGGTAAACGACGCGTTTTTGTGTCGATCAACCGGGTCACCAGCATCGGTAGTGGCCAGATCATCACGACCGGTCTGATCAACGTGCGCCGTTACGAACAGCGCGGCGGCGAAGTGCGCGTCATCGCCGAATTGCTCGGCCGCAAGGTGCTCTTCACTGACGGCTCCGGTGAAGCGACCATCGAGGATGTCGCGATCAAGGAAGGCACCGAGGCCGACTGGGCGATCAGCCAGCTGTTTGTGCGCCGCCCCAAGACCAGCGCCTCGCCGTTCGTCAAGGGCGTCACGACTTTCGCCACCTGGGCTGAGGTGCGCGAGAAAGAAACCAAGGGGCAGGCTCAGTCCGCCGAGCACCTCATCGCGACCTATTCCGACCTCAAACCGGCTGACCTCGCCAATACCCTGCTGGACCTGCCGCGCGAGCGCATGTTCGAGGTGGCCGGTGAGCTGCCCGATGATCGTCTCGCCGATGTGCTCGAGGAAATGCCCGAAATCGACCAGGTCGGCATTCTGACCAGTCTCGGCGACGCCCGCGCCGCCGATGTGCTCGACCAGATGCAGCCCGATGACGCGGCCGACCTCATCGCCCAGCTACCCGAGGAGCGCGGCGAGCAGCTGCTCGATTTGATGGAGCCCGAAGAGGCCGAAGACGTGCGGTTTCTTCTCTCCTACGCCCCCGATACCGCCGGTGGGCTCATGACGACCGAGCCGATCATCGTCTCGGCCGATGCCACCGTCGCAGAGGGGCTTGCGCGCATCCGTCGTCACGACCTGGCGCCGGCCCTCGGCGCAGCGATCTGCGTCACCCTACCGCCCTACGAAGCGCCCACCGGTCGCTTTCTGGGTATGGTGCATTTTCAGCGGATGCTGCGCTACCCGCCCCACGAACGCCTCGGCACGTTGCTCGACGCCGGGCTGGACCCGGTGACCGCCGACACCTCGGCGGCTGAGGTCAGCCGCATTCTCGCGAGCTACGACCTCGTCTCGGTGCCCGTGGTCGACGAGAACTACCGACTGGTCGGGGTGGTGACGATTGATGACGTGCTCGACTACCTGCTGCCCGACGACTGGCGCAGCCACGACGGCAACGATGATGTGCGCCGCCGTGCCGCCGCCCGCAGCGAACTGAGAACCGGCAGCATTCCGCTGCCCGGAGCGCAAAGGACGTCTCGTGGCCCGCAATAACCGCGCCGACCTGCGCCTGGACGCGCCCAAGGGGCTGCGCACCAGCAACATCGTGGGTCTCGGCCGCAACGGCCACAGCCGTGACCAGTTCGGCCGTTTCACCGAGGCCATCGCCCGCGGCATGGGCACCCCGTGGTTTCTGCTCGGGCTCACCCTGTTCGCCGTCGCCTGGATCTCGTGGAACACGCTCGCCCCGGAGGCGTGGCGATTCGACTCCGTCGCGCTCGGGTTCATCGCGCTGACCCTCGTGCTGTCGATGCAGGCGTCTTATGCCGCGCCGATGATTCTGCTCGCGCAGAACCGGCAGGACGACCGCGACCGGGTGCAGTTCGAACAGGACCGGCAGCGGGCCGAACGTACCCTCGCCGACACCGAATATCTCGCCCGCGAGGTCGTGGCCCTGCGTATAGCAATCAAGGATATGGCCTCGAAGGATTTCATTCGCGCGGAACTGCGCGCGTTGCTCGAGCATTTAGACGAGCGCAGTCCGTCCGATGACGACCCTGAACAAAGCACCACGGAAAGCCGCCCACACGTATGAGTCCTGCTCCCCTGACCGACAGCATCCGCTCGAGAGTATTCACCGCTTTGGCCGGGGTGACCGATCCGGAGATTCGCAAGCCCATCACTGATCTCGACATGGTGTCGGGCGTGACGGTGACCGAGACGGGGCAGGTGACCGTCGGAATCCGCTTGACCATTGCCGGTTGTCCGGCCGCCCAGCGCATTGAGAGCGACGTTCTGGCCGCCGCCGAGTCGGTGTCGGGCGCAGGTCGCGCAAGCGTCGAGGTCGCGATCATGACGCGGGAGCAGCGCACCGCGCTCACCGAGAAGCTGCGCGGCGGCCAGGTGGAACGCAGCGTGCAGTTCGGTCCGGAATCCCTCACCCGGGTGTACGCGATCACGAGCGGCAAGGGCGGCGTGGGCAAGTCCACCGTCACCGCAAATCTGGCGGTCGCACTGGCCGGCGAGGGCCTCCGAGTGGGCATCGTCGACGCCGACGTACACGGCTTCAGCATTCCAGGCCTGCTCGGCCTCGTGCACGACGGGCTCGCGGTGAAGCCGACCCAGGTCGGAGACATGATCTTGCCGCCGATCGCGCACGACGTAAAGATCATCTCGATCGGCATGTTCATCGACGATGCGTCGGCCGCGGTCGCCTGGCGCGGACCGATGCTGCACCGCACCATCAAACAGTTTCTCACCGACGTGTATTTCGGCGACCTGGACGTTCTGCTGCTCGACCTGCCACCGGGCACCGGCGACGTCGCCATCACGGTCGGCCAGCTGCTGCCGCACGCCGAGGTCATCGTCGTGACCACCCCGCAGGCGGCGGCGGCGGATGTCGCTGAACGCAGCGGAATCGTGGCCCGGCAGACCGGGCAGAGCGTCTACGGCGTGATCGAGAACATGTCGGCGATGGTACAGCCCGACGGCAGCCTGCTCGAACTGTTCGGCTCGGGTGGCGGCGCTGAGGTGGCTCGGCGCTTGTCGCTGGGTCAGCCCGTCCCGGTGCCGGTGCTCGCACAGGTACCGCTGAGCGTACCGCTGCGCACAGGAGGAGATGCCGGGCTGCCCGTTGTGCTCGGCGCGCCCGACGACCCCGCCGCCCGCGCCATTCTGCGCCTGGCTCACAGCATGAAGACACGCGCCCGGGGCCTGGCCGGCCTCAGCCTCGGGCTCAGGCCTCGCTGACGCCTAATCCTTGGGCTTGATCAGCGTCGCCGCGTGGTCGGGAATCTGGTGGTTCTCTTCGCGCGGCGGCCGCTCATAGTCGGAGGCCGGCGGTCGCGGCGGAATGCGCACCTTGGGCGGGTCGAACTTCTCGTACGGCACGAGCGAGAGCAGATGGCTGATCACGTTCAGGCGAGATGCCCGCTTGTCTTCGCTCTCCACCACCCACCAGGGTGCTTCGGCGATGTCGGTGTGCACGAACATCTCATCTTTCGCCTTGGAATAGTCAACCCATTTGGTGATCGACAGCACATCCGTTTCGGAGAGCTTCCAGCGCCGCATCGGGTCGTTCAGGCGGGAACGAAAACGTCGTTCCTGCTCCAGGTCCGACACCGAGAACCAGTACTTGACCAACAGAATTCCGTCTTCGACGAGCATCCGTTCGAATAGTGGCGCCTGGTGCAGAAAGCGGCGGTATTCATCGGAGGTGCAATAGCCCATGACCCGTTCGACGCCGGCCCGGTTGTACCAGGAGCGATCCATCAGGACGATCTCCCCGGTCGACGGCAGATGCTCGACGTAGCGTTGAAAATACCACTGGCCGCGCTGGCGTTCGGTGGGCATCGGCAGAGCCACGATGCGCGCAACGCGCGGGTTGAGGTACTCGGTGATGCGTTTGATCGTCGAGCCCTTGCCTGCGGCATCGCGGCCCTCGAAGATCACCACGACCCGGGTACCGGATGCCTTCACCCACTGTTGCATCGTGACCAGTTCGGCCTGCAGGCGGGCCAGTTCGGCCTCGTAGACCTTCTTCTTGACGCGCCGAAGCGTTGGCGGGCTTTGAGACATCGAGACTCCTTTGCGAACGAATGGTGTGCCTTACGTGGCCTCAGAATCGAACGGGGCCGGCTCGAGCGCGGCCAGAGCCGCTTCCCGGGCACGTTTGCGTTTCAGATAGGCGCCGTCGGGGTTGGGTTCGGCGCGGGAAATCGTCGCGGACTGTTCCTTGAATGGGTCTTCGTCGGCGAGGGCTTCCCGAATGATGCGGCGCGGGTCATACTGGCGCGGGTCCAGTTTTTTCCAGTCCAGATCGTCGAATTCCGGACCCATTTCGTCGCGCATGCGGTCTTTGGCACCGTTGGCCATATCGCGCAGCTGGCGCACAAGTCGAGCGAGTTGGGCGGCATAGTGCGGTAGCTTGTCGGGGCCGAGCAAGAAGACAGCGATGATCCCGATCAGAAGTATCTTCTCGAACGTCAGCCCAAACATGTCCTTAGAGTAACTGCCCGGCGAGGCATCCACAGACCACACGCGCCCCGGCCCTAGTCTTGACCTAATCATCTACTGGAGTTATTTGTGTCTGACATTGAATTGAACTGGAAATTTTCCGACGACTGTGTCGTGGAGTCCGAAGCCATCGCCCGAGCGCGCCAGCAATCCCTCGAGTTGGGAATCGATGCGATCGCCCCCTCCGTCGGGGCGCAGTCGGCCGTTGTGGCGGCCGCGACCGGGGCGCGCAGCATCTTGGAGGTGGGTACGGGTGCCGGAGTATCGGGCATCTGGCTGCTGACCGGAGCGCCCGGCGCAACCCTCACCTCGATCGATACCGAGGTCGACCACCTGCAGCACGCCAAGGCGAATTTCACCGAGGCAAAGATTCCGGCCAACCGGGTGCGCCTCATCACCGGCAAGGCCGGCGAAGTGCTCCCGCGCATGAATGAGAATTCTTACGACATTGTATTCATTGACGCCGACCCGCAGTCGGTCATCGAATACGTCGAGCACGGGCTGCGCCTGGCCCGTCCGGGCGGAACCGTGCTGGTCGCGCACGCCCTCTGGCGCGGCCGCGTGGCCGACCCGGCCCAGCGCGACGATGTCGCGACCGGGTTTCGTACGCTGCTGACCGAGATCGCCGCATCGAGCGCCGTGATCAGCGCCCTCTCGCCCGTCGGCGATGGTCTGCTGCAGATCACCAAGCTGCGCGCCTGAGGCGCCGTCACACACAAGAACGGCCGCGCAGTCACTGCGCGGCCGTTCCGCGTCTCACACGTCGTTCACGCCATCACGAGTTCACGCCATCACGAGTTCACGCCACCACGAGTTCACGCCAGCACGAGTTCACGCCGGCACGAGGCTATTTCACGGCCGCGACAACCCCGGCGAGTGCATCGTGAAGTTCCTTGGCCTCGGCGTCATTGACTGAGACCACGAGCCGACCCCCACCTTCGAGCGGTACACGCACGATGATCAGGCGCCCCTCTTTTACAGCCTCCATTGGACCGTCTCCGGTCCGTGGTTTCATGGCCGCCATGAACTCCCCTTCCATTCGTCTTTGTATCCCTATTATCGACTATCTCGGCCCGAGACGTAAATTCGGATCGGACTGGGTGTCAGATCTGGGGTTTGTGGCGGCTCTTTACGGCGGAGTCCAGTCGTACCCGTCCACGCCCCAGCAGATCAGCAGCCAGCCCCACTGGCCGGCCACGAAGAGCAGCACGATCGATACCCGGTAGATTCGGCTGCGCGGCAGCGCGGCCGCGCCGAGCAGCGGAAACAGCGGCATGAGCAGCCGAAACGTGCTGGACTGCGGAAAGAACACGGCGAGCAGGTACAGCCCGTAGCTGGTCAGCCACAGCCGAAGGTCGATGCCGAGCCGCCGCACCGCCGGCGTGAACAGCAGGAGCGCGAAGGCCAGAATAAGGGCGGTGACCACGACGACGCCCCACGGGTTGCCCAGCCACCAGACACCGCTCTGAAACCAGGCAGTGAAGGGCACGAGCTCCTGGTAGCCGATGTACGGTGCCCGCCAGGCCAGCTCTGTGTCGGTGTAGGCCCACAGGTCGCCGGTCGCCACCCAGGCGGCGACCGGCCAGGCAAGTCCCATCAGCGCGCTGAACAGGGCGACGGATGCCGCCAGCATCCGCTCTCGAACGGGAAACGGGTCGCGGGATCGCGTGACGAAGCGGTGGATCACGTGCAGCCCGAGTGCGAGGGCGAAAGCGAGCCCGCTCGGCCGGGTCAGCGCCATCACCGCGATGACGGGGTAGAGCAGCCAGTAGCGGCGTTGGAGCAGCAGATAGAGCGCGAGGGTCAGAAAAAATAGGTACATCGATTCGGCGTAGGCGAACTGCAGAATCGGCGACAGCGGGGCAACGCAAAACAGCACGACCGCGAACAGGGCCGTGGCCGGTGACTGCACCCGCGCCATCAGGCGGTAGAACAGTAACGCGGTGCCGAGGCTGAACGCGACCGACACGAACACGGCCACCGGTGCCCACAAAGAGTCGGTCAGCTCCATGAGCAGCCGGACAACAACCGGGTAGCCCGGCATAAACGCCCAGGCGTTCTCGCCGATCTGCCCGGTATCGGTGATCGGCAGCACGCTCGGGTAGCCGCCGACGGCGACGATGTTGTACCAGCGGCCATCCCACATGGTCGCGAAATCGGTGTATTTCGGGCTCGCGCCGGTCCAGGCGTTGGGCCCTTGCACGCTCGCCAACACCAGCACGAGGCTCGTGGTGACCAGGCGCGACAGTGCCCAGACCACAAAGACCTTGCCCCACCACGGGGCCAGCCGGTAGCGCGCGTGCCAGGAGGCTGGCAGCCGGCGGGGCGGCGGTGTGCGGAGCATCCGCTCAGTCATCGGGCGTGTGAGTGTGGTTAGCGAACGGAAGGGCTCAGCCAGGCGCGCAGGCCGTTTTCGCAGGCCGTGATCTCGGCTACGGCCACGCGTTCGTCGTCGGCGTGCGCCTTGAGCGGGTCGCCGGGGCCATAGTTGACGGCCGGAACACCGAGGGCGGAGAAGCGGGCGACGTCGGTCCAGCCGTATTTGGGCGTGGCGACGCCGCCGACGGCGTTCAAAAAGTCTCGGGCGAGGGGGGCGTCGAGGCCGGGGCGGGCGCCCTCGGCGCGGTCCACGACGGTGAGCTCGTAGCCGGCGAACAGCTCGCGCAGGTGGATGACGGCGTCGTCGCCGCTGCGGCTCGGGGCGAATCGGTAGTTGACGTGCACCATGCATTCGTCGGGGATGATGTTGCCGGCGACGCCGCCGGTGATGCCGACCGCGTTCAGTCCTTCCCGGTAGACGAGGCCTTCGACCTCGACCTCGCGAGCCTGGTACTGGGCCAGAATGTTGAGTATCGGGGCGGCCTTGTGGATGGCGTTGTCGCCGACCCAGCTGCGCGCGGAGTGCGAGCGCAGGCCAAAGGTTCGAATTTCCACGCGCAGGTTGCCGTTGCAGCCGCCCTCGACCTGGCTCTTGGTCGGCTCGCCGAGAATGGCGAAATCGCCCGCGAACAGGTCGGGACGGTTGCGGGCCAGACGGCCAAGGCCGTTGAGGTCGTCGGAGACCTCTTCGTGGTCGTACCACATCCAGGTCACGTCGACTCCGGGGCTGCTCAGTTCGGCGGCGAGCTTCAGCTGCACAGCCACGCCGGCCTTCATATCGACGGTGCCGCGGCCCCAGAGGTACTCGGTGCCATCGATGGTCTCGTAGCGGGTGGGCAGGTTGCCGTTGAGCGGCACGGTGTCGATATGCCCGGCGATGACGACGCGCTGCGCGCGGCCCAGGTTCGTGCGGGCGACGACGGTGTCGCCGTCGCGAATGATCTCGAGATGGTCGAACCCGTCAAGGGCGGCGACGATCGCGTCGGCGAGGGCGGTCTCATTGCCCGAGACCGACTCCATGTCGCAGATTTGCCTGGTCAGTTCGATTGACGTGGCCGTGAGGTCAAGCACGGTGAGTTTCGCGGGAGTGGACGGAGCCGGAGTCGTAGAAGTCACCCTACTAATCTAGAGGTATGCCCCCCGTTGTTTCCGAAAACGCCCTTGCTGACGCGACACCGACCCAGGCCTGGGGGTATGGTCTAGCGACCGTTGCCACCGCCGACGGCACCGTGCTCGACACCTGGTTTCCGTCCCCGGCGCTCGGCGCGCTGCCGACCGGCCGCGATCGCTGGATTGTTCCGGCCGAGCTCAGCGAAGCGACCGGCGATGATGCCCGCCGTGCGGTGCGCCTCGAGGCCGTCACTGTGGAGATCAGGCTCGACACCGCACCGGCGAGCACGTCGGATGCCTACCTGCGGCTGCACCTGCTGTCCCACCTGCTCGTTCTGCCAAACAGCATCAACCTCGACGCCATCTTCGCGCACCTGCCGACGGTGGTCTGGACCAACGCCGGCCCCATCCGGCCAGTCGACTTCGCGCGCCTGCGTGCGACCCTACAGCGCGCCGGCATTCAGGCCAGCGGCGTCGACAAGTTTCCGCCACTGCTCGACTACGTCGTGCCGGCCGGCGTGAGAATAGCGGATGCCTCCCGGGTACGGCTTGGCGCCCACCTCGCCCCCGGCACCACCGTGATGCACGAAGGCTTCGTCAATTTCAACGCCGGAACCCTCGGCTCCTCGATGGTCGAGGGCCGTATCTCGCAGGGT
This sequence comes from Cryobacterium sp. CAN_C2, assembly GCF_015751745.1. Lineage (NCBI taxonomy): Bacteria > Bacillati > Actinomycetota > Actinomycetes > Micrococcales > Microbacteriaceae > Cryobacterium > Cryobacterium sp. CAN_C2. The sequence continues at coordinate 262,957 of NZ_JADOUX010000003.1, read as the reverse complement.
GTCGTGGTCGGTGACGGCGCCGATATCGGTGGCGGTGCATCCATTATGGGCACTCTGTCTGGGGGCGGCACCCAGCGCATCTCGATCGGCGCCCGCGCCCTGCTCGGCGCTAACTCCGGTGTGGGTATCGCCATCGGTGAGGACAGCGTTGTGGAGGCCGGGCTCTACGTCACGGCCGGCACCAAGGTTGTTCTGGTCGGCGAACCGGTCACAGCAGACGGCACCCGGCCCACGGTGAAAGCGGTCGAACTCTCGGGCGTGCCGAACCTGCTGTTCCGACGCAACTCCATCTCGGGCGCTGTCGAGGTGCTCGCACGCACGGGCAGCGGCATCACCCTGAACGCCGCGCTGCACGTGTAGTACCTCGTGCCCAGCGGATGTCGGCGGGTTCCGCTAGCATCCGAGAAGCGGCATCCACTCGGGTAGCCCACCACACGAGGGAGTGCTGTGGGCACCGACGCACCACGCAGTACGGGCCACCGTCGCGTTCGGCGCGTGATGATTGCGCTCGGAGTCGTGGCCAGCCTCGTCCTGGTCGCTGCCGGGCTCGGCGTCTGGACGGTCACGCGGTCGTTTCCCACTCTGTCGGGCACCGTCGACATCACGGGTCTGTCGAGCGCGGTGACCGTGACCCGCGACGAGGCCGGAATTCCTCAGATCACGGCGAAGACCGCGGCCGACCTGTTTCTGGCCGAGGGCTACGTGCACGCCCAGGACCGCTTCTGGGAGATGGACTTTCGCCGTCACGTCACGAGCGGCCGCCTATCGGAACTGTTCGGAGAAAGCCAGGTCGGCACCGACACATTCGTGCGCACGCTGGGCTGGCGGGCCGTCGCCGAGCAAGAAGTAGCCCTGCTCGACCCGGTAACCCTCGGCTATTACCAGTCCTACGCCGACGGTGTGAACGCCTATCTCGACACCCATCAGGGCGCGGACCTGTCTCTCGAATATGCCGTACTCGGCTTCCAGAACTCAGGCTATGAGGTCGCACCGTGGACCCCGGCCGACTCGGTTGCGTGGTTGAAGGCCATGGCCTGGGACCTGCGTTCCAACCTTGACGACGAGATTGACCGGGCGCTGCTCTCGACCACTCTCACCCCCGCCGAGGTGAACCAGCTGCACCCCGACTTTCCGGTCGGCCAGCACCCCACCATCACCGGCAGCCAGGCCGTGACCGTGCCGTCGGCCGGGGCGCCGGCCGATGCCGAGCCGGGCACAGATTCGACGGATGTCCCTGCTGCGCAGGAGCCCGCTGATGTCAGCTCCTACGCTGGAGCCCTCTCGGAACTGCGCGCACACCTCGGGTCGGTGCCGGAGCTTCTCGGGCCGGCGGGCGGCGAGATCGGCTCCAATTCCTGGGTGGTCTCCGGCGCATTGACCGACACCGGCATGCCCCTGCTGGCCAATGACCCGCACCTCGGGCCAGCGCTACCGTCGGTCTGGTATCAGGTGGGGCTGCGCTGCCAGTCGATCACCGTGGACTGTCCGTTCGACGTCGCCGGGTACAGCTTCTCGGGTATGCCCGGCATCATCATTGGTCACAACGAGCGCATCGCCTGGGGCTTGACCAACCTCGGGCCCGACGTCGCTGACCTCTACATCGAGAAGGTCACCGGCGACAGCTACGAATTCGACGGTGTGGCCAAGCCCCTGCTGCTGCGGGACGAAAAGATTTCCGTCGCTGGCGGTGACGACGTGAAAATCGAGATTCGTGCCACCGAACGTGGTCCGCTCCTGAGCGGTTTCGAAGGCACCGCATACCCCCAGATCGCGAGCGACTTTCCCACAGCGGCCGGGCTACCAACTCCCGCTCCGCCCATCGACGGCGCTGAACCGACCACCTATGAGCTGTCGTTGCAGTGGACGGCGCTGACCCCGGGGCGAACAGCATCCGCTATTTTCGCTCTGAACCAGGCGACCGACTGGACCAGTTTTCGGGCCGCGGCCGCCCTGTTCGAGGTGCCGGCGCAGAATCTGACCTATGCCGACATCGACGGAAATATCGGCTATCAGGCGCCCGGCCTCATTCCTATTCGGGCCAGCGGCAACGGAACGCTCCCTGTGCCGGGCTGGACCAGCCAGTACGGCTGGACGGGGTACATTCCCTTTGACGCCCTGCCGAGCACGTTCAATCCGCCGAGCGGGTACATCGTCACGGCCAATAACGCGGCCGCCGACGCAAGTTATCCCTATCTGCTGACCACGGATTGGGATCTGGGCTACCGGGCGAACCAGATCACGGCTCGGCTGCAAGAACTCATCGCCGCGAAAACCCCGTTGACCAGCCGGTTGATGAGTGAGATTCAGGGGGACAATTACAGTGCCATTGCCGCATCTCTCGTTCCTGCCTTGCAGCAGGTGAGGCTCAGCGGCAACGCCGCCCAGGCTCAGAGGCTGCTCGACGGGTGGGACTACCACGTCGATGCGGACAGTGCGGCGGCTGCGTACTTCAACGTGATCTGGCGCACGCTGCTCACAGACATGTTCACCGGCAAGATCGATGCGGGCGCAGCCCTCACCGGCGGTGACCGCGCGTTCTCCGTGGTCACCAGCCTGCTCGATCAGCCGAACTCCCCGTGGTGGTCGAACCCCGCCTACGGCACAGTCGGCGAGGACAGCATGTTGCGACGGGTGATGACGGACGCCGCAGCGGAGGCCGCCGACCTGATGGGCTCAAACCCCACAGACTGGCGGTGGGGCGGCATCCACACGCTCGAGCTCAAGAATGCCAGCTTCGGCGAGTCGGGGATCGCGCCGCTGGAGTGGCTGTTCAACCGGGGGCCCTATGAGCTCGCCGGAGGCTCGGCCGTCGTGAACGCGGTCGGCTGGGATGCCACGCGGGGCTACCAGGTGGACTGGGTACCGTCGATGCGGCAGGTGGTCAGCCTCGACAACTTCGACGACTCCACCTGGATCAACCTCACCGGGGCATCCGGTCACGCCTTCCACACCAACTACACCGACCAGGCCCCGCTCTGGCGGGACCACGAGAGTCGCCCGTGGCTCTTCACTCCGGCCGCCATCAACGCAGACGCGAGCAACACGCTGACCCTCGATCCTTCCTCGTAGGTCATGAGGAGGGTTTGCTGGGAGGGGACCGTCTAGCGGAGCGGGTAGTCGCGGGCCGGGGAGCCCACGTAGAGCTGCTGCGGGCGGCCGATCTTGGTGGCCGGATCCTCGTTCATCTCACGCCAGTGCGCGACCCAGCCGGGTAGACGGCCGATCGCGAACAAGACGGTGAACATACGCGTCGGAAAGCCCATCGCCTTGTAGATGACGCCGGTATAGAAGTCGACGTTGGGGTACAGTCGACGTTCCTTGAAGTAATCGTCGCTCAGCGCGATGTGCTCGAGCTCCTGAGCGATGTCGAGTAGGTCGTCCTTGACGCCGAGAGCGGCGAGCACCTCGTGGGCGCTCTCCTTGACCAGGGTGGCGCGCGGGTCGTAGTTCTTGTAGACCCGGTGGCCAAAGCCCATGAGCTTCACACCCTGCTCTTTGTTCTTGACGCGTTCGACGTACTTTTCGACGCCCTGACCGGATGCCTGAATCTCGCCGAGCATCGACAGCACGGCTTCGTTGGCACCGCCATGCAGCGGGCCGAACAGGGCGTTGATGCCGGACGAGACCGACGCGAACAGGTTGGCCTCGGTCGAACCGACCAGACGCACGGTTGAGGTGGACGCGTTCTGCTCGTGGTCTTCGTGCAGCATGAGAAGGCGCTCAAGGGCCCTGCTGACGACCGGGTTGACCTCGTAGGGCTCGGCCATGTTGCCGAAGTTGAGCATAAGAAAGTTGTCGACGAAGCTCAAGGAGTTGTCGGGGTAGAGAAAAGCCTGACCGATGCTTTTCTTGTGCGCGTAGGCGGCCATGACCGGCAACTTGGCCAGCAGGCGAATGGTCGAAATCTCGACCTGCTCCGGGTCTTTCGGGTCGAGCGAGTCCTGGTAGAACGTCGACAGGGCCGAGACGCCGGAGGCGAGCACGCTCATCGGGTGTGCCTTGTGCGGCAGGGAATCAAAGAATCGGCGCATGTCTTCGTGCAACAGCGTGTGGTGGCGGATGCGATCGTCAAAGTTGGCGAGTTCACTCGCGCTGGGCAGCTCGCCGTAGATGAGCAGCCAGGCCGTCTCAAGAAAGTTAGAGTTCTGGGCGATCTGCTCGATCGGATACCCGCGATAGCGCAGGATGCCGGCATCGCCGTCGATGTAGGTGATCGCGGAGCGTGTCGCCGCCGTGTTCACGAAACCGTAGTCCAACGTGGTGAGGCCGGTCTTCTTGGTCAGGGTGGAGATGTCGATGCTCGACACGCCGTCCACGCTGGTCAGGATCGGGAACTCTGCGCTCCCGCCGGGGAAAGTCACGGTGACCTTGTTGGGGTCAGCGCTCATCGGTTCGCCGGATGTTGTGTGCTGCGCGACGTCGGTCACGGAGCCTCCTCGGGTATCACTGCTGGATGAAATGTGGCGACGCGTCACCGAGACGGCCAGTGGTGAAACCGCTGTGGTCGACTCTGTCGCGACTACAGCCTAATCCGCCCGAACGCCTACTGTTGCATCAGCCAAGACTTCGGGCGGTTCGTTGGTGATAGTCCACAGGGCCTATTCCGCACTCGGGGAAACCGTCAGGAACGCAGGCGTGCAGCGGCCGCAGCGATGCGCTCATCGGTCGCGGTGAGCGAGAAGCGCACATGCTCCGGGTAGATATCGCCGTAGAACTGCCCCGGACCGGCCAGAATACCCAGGGCGGCCAGTCGTTCAATGGATTCCCACGCGGGTCGCCCCTCGGTCGCCCAGAGGTAGAGCCCGGCCTCGCTGCGATCGATCCGAAAGCCGGCCCGTTCCAGAGCCGGTCGCAGTGTCTCACGGCGGGCCCGGTAGCGCTCCTTCTGCACGGCCACGTGCTCGTCGTCTTCGAGGGCGGCTATCATGGCCGCCTGAAGCGGTGCCGGGAGCATGAGCCCGGCGTGCTTGCGCACGGTCAGCAGTCGCTCGAGCACGCCGCTGCAGCCGGCGGCAAAGGCCGACCGGTACCCCGCCATGTTGGATTGTTTGCTGAGCGAGTAGATCGCCACGATCTTGCGTCGGTCTCCCTCAATCACCCGGGGGTCGAGGATGCTCGGGATCGGCTCAGCATTCCACGGGGCGTCCCAACCGAGCTCGGCGTAGCATTCGTCGCCGACGATGACCGCATCGAGTTCTCGAGCGCGGGCAACGGCGGCGCGCAGCTCGTCAACGGACAGCACCCGGCCATCCGGGTTGCCCGGGCTGTTGAGCCAGATCAGTTTGGTCGAATCGGGCCAGGCCGCCGGATCATCGGAGGCCACGGCCGTGGCGCCGGCGATAGCGGCGCCGATCGCGTAGGTCGGGTATGCGGCGCGCGGGTGCACGACCACGTCACCCTCGCCGAGGCCGAGCATGAACGGCATGAGCGCGACGAGTTCCTTGGAACCGATCGTGGGCAACACGTTCTTGGGTTGCAGGCCGGTGACACCGCGGCGCCGGGCATACCAGGCGATGATCGCCAGCTGCAGGGCGGGCGTACCGACGGTTTGCGGGTAGGCGTGGGCATCCGTTGCCGCGCGGAGCGCTTGCTGCACCACGTCGGGCGTGGCATCGACCGGCGAACCGATCGACAGGTCGACGATGCCGTCGGCGTGCTGCCGGGCCTGCGTGGCAAAGGGGACCATCTGGTCCCAGGGGTAGTCCGGAAGCGGCTTCAGCACGAAAATCGCTTAGTACTGAACCTGCGGCGGTAGCACGGAGATGACGGGGTGGTCTTTGGCGAGTACGCCGATCTTGGCGGCGCCGCCCGGGGATCCGAGGTCGTCGAAGAATTCGACGTTGGCCTTGTAGTAGTCGGCCCACTGTTCGGGCAGGTCGTCTTCGTAGTAGATGGCCTCGACCGGGCAGACCGGTTCGCAGGCGCCACAGTCGACGCACTCGTCGGGGTGAATGTAGAGGGAACGTTCGCCCTCATAAATGCAGTCCACCGGGCATTCGTCGATGCAGGCACGATCTTTCACATCGACGCACGGAAGAGCGATCACATACGTCACGGGCTGGGGGTTCCCTTCGAGAGCGGACACTTGAGTCTACGCCCCCTCCGTCGACCCCCAACCCGTGCGCGGTTATCGGCGGCGCGGCGGCAGTTTCGGCCAGGCCAGCACGAGCGCCGCGATGAGCGCCGGAACAACGGTCCACAGGGTTCCCGGCAGCCCGGCCGGCACGAGCACCGACCCGCCGGATCCGCGCAGAGAGAGCACAAAAATGGTCAGGAGCAGCCCCACCGCGGCCAAGCCGACCACAAACCGGTCCCCCACGACGAGGCGCAGTCCGAGCAGCAGGGCACCGATACCCACGAACGCGATCGACAGGCCGATCGGAAGCGCCACGCCGTACAACGTCAGCGTGGCCTGATGCGCAATGGTTCCCAGCACACCAAAGAGGATGCCCAGCAGCAGGCCGCCGAGGCCCGCCAGCGACCGGTTCGGCAGGGTCAGGCGAGCGGGTTGGGGGTTCGGCGGCGCGGGGGCCGGGCGCGGGGCATCCGCTCGCAGGAACGTTTCGGTGTCGGTGATCACGTCGGTGGTGCCGTCGGCGAGGGTGCGGGTGCACTCCGTCAGACTCCAACGCGCGGAAAACTGGCGCAGCGCGCGCAGCTTCTGGTCGAGGTGATCGCCGACGTCGATTGCGATGAGACGCTGGCCGGATGCCTGCCGCACCGACCGGGCCAGAAACACCGGCAGTCCGACGTCGTGTGCCGCCGCCGTCGCACGCTCGCGCAGAGCATCATCGACGGCGCCGACGACGACGGCGGTCGCGTCGAGTTCGTCGATGGCGCTCTGCACAGCCCCGACGAGTTCAGCCCCACCCGGTTCAGCTCCGCCAAGTTCAGCTCCGCCAACAGAGGTCTGCGGCAAGCGATGCCAGCTGCGCGCCCCCAGTTCGGCCAGCGCGGCGGACACCGCCGCGGCATCCGCTTCGGTCATGGCCGCGGAGTAGAGCACGACGACCCTTGACCCGTCGGCACGCAACCGGGCGATCGTGCCGCCGGTCAGCGCGGATTCGTCGCCAGGCCTGGCATGCACGAACACGATGCGCTCGCCGCTGCCGGACATGACCATGGGCGTAGGCTCCGTTTCTTCGCTGCTGACTGTTGGACTTACTGGGTAATAGCTGTGACCGAATCAAATCATAGCTAGACACGATCGCGGCGTTCGGGCTAGAGTCGACCTTGGTAAGGTTAGCCTTACCAAATTTTTTGCTCGAAACTTAGAAGGAAACCCGTGCTCGCAAACTACCTGATCGGCCTGCGGGAAGGCCTTGAGGCCGCACTGATCGTGACGATCCTCATTGCCTACGTTGTGAAAATCAACCGGCGTGACGTGCTGCCGCGCATCTGGCTCGGTGTCGGCCTGGCCGTGCTGCTCGCCCTCGGCATCGGCGCCCTGCTCACCTACGGCACCTACGGTCTGTCGTTCACCGCGCAGGAAACGATTGGCGGTGTGCTGTCGATCGTTGCGACCGGGCTGGTGACCTGGATGGTGTTCTGGATGCTGCGCACCGCACGCGATCTCAAGGGCCACCTGCAGGGCAACATCGACAAGCACCTTGTCGGCGCCGGCCTGGGGCTCGTGCTCGTCGCGTTTCTCGCCGTGGGCCGCGAAGGCATCGAGACCGCGCTATTTCTCTGGGCCGCCGTGCAGGCGACCGGCGCCACGACCATGCCCCTATTCGGCGCGGCACTCGGCCTCGTCACGGCGATCGGGCTCGGCTGGCTGATTTACGCCGGCATGCTCAAGATCAACCTGTCGAAGTTCTTCACCTTCACCGGCGCCATTCTCATCATCGTCGCTGCCGGGGTGCTCTCCTATGGCGTGCACGACCTGCAGGAGGCCGGCATCCTGCCCGGACTGAATGCCCTCGCCTTCAACGTGAGCGCGGCCGTGCCGCCGGATAGCTGGTACGGCACTCTGCTCAAGGGCACCCTGAACTTCTCCGCCGCCACGACCTGGCTGCAAATGTTCACGTGGCTGGCCTATGCCGCGCCGACCCTGGCCCTCTTCATCACGAAGAGCCGTCAGGGCCGCCCGAGTGCTCGCCCCGTTCAGGCCGCACCGTACGCGCCGGCGCCCACGCCTGTCGCCGCGCACTAATTTTCCTGTAACCCTGTCAAAGGATCTCCATGCCTCGTGCTTTTCGTTCTGCCTGCGTGCTCGGTACCAGCCTGCTCGGAGTGACCCTCCTCAGCGGGTGTGTCGCCAACAACCCGGCGGCTACACACGCGGCGCTCACCGTCGAGAGCAGCCAGTCCGAATGCGCGGTATCCACGAACGAGGCGCCGGCCGGCAGCATCCGCTTCTCGGTCACCAATTCCGGTGACCAGGTGACCGAGTTCTACCTGTTGGCCGCAGACGGTCTGCGCATCGTCGGCGAAGCGGAGAACATCGGCCCGGGTCTCCGCCGCGACCTCGTCGTGCAGCTCGACGCCGGCAGCTACTTCACCGCCTGCAAGCCGGGAATGTCCGGTGACGGCGTCGGCAAGGCCGAGTTCACCGCCACCAAAACGGATGCCGCGGCCACCGTCAACGTCGATCTCGCGGCCCAGATCGACCAGCTCGTCACCGGCACCGACTCGTTCGCCGCGGCCTATGTGGGCGGCGATTTCGACCGGGCCCGCAGCGTGTACGCCTCCACCCGGGTGCACTGGGAGCGGGTGGAGACGATCGCCGAATCGTTCGGCGACCTCGACCCGAAGCTTGATCTGCGCGAGGCCGACGTCGAAGAGGGCCAGAACTGGACCGGTTGGCATGCGATCGAGAAGGCCCTGTGGCCGGCTGAGGCCGAGGCCGGCTTCGAGGCGTACAGCACCGAGAAGCGTGCTGCGCTCACCGAGCAGCTCGTCGCCGACACCGCGACCCTGGACGACAAGGTGCAGGGTCTGACTTTTACGCTGTCGCAGCAGACCAATGGTGCCATCGGCCTGCTCGACGAGGTCGCCACCGGTAAGGTCACCGGCGAGGAAGAAGCCTGGTCACACACCGACCTCTGGGATTTCCAGGCCAATGTCGACGGCGCCAAGGTGCTCTACGACGGAGTGCGCGACATTCTCCTGCAACAAGACCCCGACCTTGCAGCCAGCCTCGACACCGAGTTCGCCGCGCTGCAGACGCTACTCGACGCCCAACGGGTCGGTGACGGCTTCACAATTTACACCGACCTCACGCCGGCTGAGATTCGCACCCTCGCCGATCAGGTCAACGCGCTCGGCGAGCCGTTGAACCAGCTCACCGCAGCGCTCGTGTTGTGACAGTGCTGAGGCTGGCGCTGTGACTCGCGCTGCGCCCCGCGCGAAGCGGGCCGAGTCCACCGATCCGTCTGCTCCTTCCACGCCAACCCGCGGCCTTTCGCGGCGTGGGCTGCTCGGCCTCGCCGGGGCCAGCGTCGCCGGGATCGGCCTCGGTGTGGCCGGAGACCGGGTCGCGCTGGCCGCGGCGGCAATGCCGGGCGCGGCTTCCGCTTCGGCCGTCTACCCCTTCTATGGCAGCCACCAGGCCGGCATCGTCACGCCGGCGCAGGATCGCCTGCACTTCGCCGTATTCGATGTTTCGGTCGGCACCACGCGGGCCGAGCTGATCGAGCTGCTGCAGGACTGGACTATCGCCGCCGCAGCTCTGACCGCCGGCCACGATATCGGCGAGTACGGCGCGGTCAGCGGCCCCTACGATGCACCGCCCGAAGACACCGGCGAGGCGCGGGGACTACCAACAGCCGGCCTCACAATCACCTTCGGCTTTGGCCCAACCCTGTTTGAAACAGCGGATGGCGTCGATCGCTTCGGCATTGCAGGCCGCCGGCCGGCCGAGCTGGCAGCGCTTCCGCACTTTCCGGGCGATGACCTCGATGTCGGCCGCAGCGACGGTGACGTGTGCATCCAGGCCTGCTCCAACGACCCCCAGGTCGCCGTGCACGCCATTCGCAACCTGTCTCGCATCGCGTTCGGACGGGCCGCCCTGCGCTGGTCCCAGCTCGGATTCGGGCGCACCTCGTCCACCTCAACATCCCAGTCCACCCCGCGCAACCTCTTCGGTTTCAAAGACGGCACCGCCAACATCAAGGCGGAAGAGCCCAACGTGGTCACCGACCAAGTCTGGGTTTCAGCGGATGACGAGCCGGCCTGGCTGGCCGGCGGCTCCTACCTGGTGGCGCGGCGTATTCGCATGACCATTGAGACGTGGGATCGCTCCATTCTGCGGGAGCAGGAGGCGGTCTTCGGCCGCACCAAGGGGGCCGGAGCGCCACTCTCGGGCGGCACCGAGTTTACTGAGCCAGATTTCACCTTGGCCGGGCGGGAAGACCAGCCACTCATCGGTGCTGCAGCGCACGTTCGGCTGGCACATCCAACCCAGAATAAGGGCACCAAGCTGTTGCGCCGCGGCTACAACTTTGTCGATGGCAACGATGACCTGGGTCGCCTCGAGGCCGGCCTGTTCTTCATCAGCTTTCAGCGCTCGCCCGCCCAGTTCACTTCCGTGCAGCTGAACCTCGCCAAGCATGATGCACTCAACGAGTACATTCGGCACGTCGGTAGCGCCCTGTTCGCCGTTCCCGCCGGGGCTCGAGAGAACAGCTTCGTAGGCGCCCCTCTATTCGCGTAGTGGGCCAGCATCCGCTTGTCGCCGAGCCGTGAGTTTTGACCCATTTTCGTCCAAAAAACCACTCTGAACTCACGGTTCGGGGGCGTGTGGTCGGTTAGAGCCGCCGCTTCCACACACAACAATGCCCCCTCGGCGAACCGAAGGGGCATTGTGTTACCGGTGGCTAGTTGGCGTCCATCTTCTTCACGCGCGACACCTGGCGCGAGCGAGCGGATGCCGTGAGCTCAACCTTGCGAATACGCACTGCGGCCGGGGTGACCTCAACGCACTCGTCTTCACGAGCGAACTCGAGGCACTGCTCCAGTGAGAGCTGCTTGGGTGGCGTCATCGACTCGAACGTGTCGGAGCTGGACTGACGCATGTTGGTCAGTTTCTTTTCCTTGGTGATATTCACGTCCATGTCGTCGGCGCGCGAGTTCTCGCCGATAACCATGCCCTCGTAAACCTCGCTGGTCGGCTGCACGAAGAACGACATGCGCTCCTGCAGGTTGATGATCGCGAACGGGGTGACAGCACCCGACCGGTCCGCGACAATCGACCCGTTGGTGCGAGTGTTGATGGTTCCAGCCCAGGGCTCGTAACCGTGCAGAATCGCGTTGGCGATACCGGTACCTCGCGTGTCGGTGAGGAACTGCGTGCGGAAGCCGATCAGGCCACGCGACGGAACGATGAATTCCATGCGAACCCAGCCGGTGCCGTGGTTCGCCATGTTCTCCATGCGACCCTTACGAGCGGCGAGCAGTTGTGTGATCGCGCCGAGGTATTCTTCGGGAGCGTCGATGGTGAGGTGTTCGTAGGGCTCGTGAATCTTGCCGTCAACACGCTTAACGACTACCTGCGGCTTGCCGACGGTGAGTTCGAAGCCTTCACGACGCATCTGCTCGACGAGGATGGCGAGGGCCAGTTCTCCACGACCCTGCACCTCCCACGCGTCGGGGCGTCCGATGTCAACGACCTTGAGCGAGACGTTACCGACGAGCTCACGGTCGAGGCGGTCCTTGACCATGCGAGCGGTGAGCTTGTGGCCCTTGACCTTGCCCATGAGCGGCGAGGTGTTGGTGCCGATAGTCATCGAGATGGCCGGGTCGTCGACCGTGATGGTCGGCAACGGGCGCACGTCGTCGGGGTCGGCGAGGGTCTCACCAATGGTGATGTTGTCGATGCCGGCCACGGCCACGATGTCGCCGGGGCCGGCGCTCTCGGTCGGGTAGCGGTCAAGAGCCTTGGTGATGAGCAGCTCGGTGATCTTCACGTTGCTGACGGTACCGTCCTGCTGAACCCAGGCGACGGTCTGGCCCTTCTTGATGGTGCCCTGGAAGATGCGCAGCAGCGCAAGTCGGCCGAGGAACGGCGAGGCGTCGAGGTTGGTGACGTGCGCCTGAAGGGGGTGCTGGTCATCGTAGGTCGGTGCCGGGATGTGCTTGAGAATGGCGTCGAACAACGGCTCGAGGTCGTCGTTGTCGGGCAGGGTGCCGTCTTCGGGCTTGTTCCAGCTCGCGGCGCCGTTGCGGCCCGAGGCGTAGACGACGGGCACGTCGAGAACGGCGTCGAGGTCGAGGTCGGGAAAGTCATCGGCCATGTCGCTCGCGAGGCCGATGAGCAGGTCCTGGCTCTCGGCCACGACCTCGTCGATGCGCGCGTCGGGACGGTCGGTCTTGTTGACCAGGAGAATAACGGGCAGCTTGGCCTCGAGTGCCTTGCGCAGCACGAAGCGGGTCTGCGGCAGCGGGCCCTCACTCGCGTCAACGAGCAGAACGACGCCGTCAACCATGGACAGACCGCGCTCGACCTCGCCACCGAAGTCGGCGTGGCCCGGGGTGTCGATCACGTTGATGGTGATGGGACCGTCGGTGGCGTGAACGCCCTTGTACGAAACGGCCGTGTTCTTGGCGAGAATCGTGATGCCCTTTTCGCGCTCGAGCTCGTTCGAGTCCATCGCGCGCTCTTCAACGTGTGAGTGGTCCGCGAAGGAGTCGGTCTGCTTGAGCATCGCGTCAACCAGCGTCGTCTTACCGTGGTCAACGTGAGCAACGATTGCAACATTTCGGAGGTTATTGCGTGTAGCAATCGCCATAAAAATAGATCCTTACGAAGAATGAGTGCCGCAGAGTCTCGCGCGCGACGAAGGGTGGATAGCAGGGGTCATAATGTGGCCCAAAGTACTATCCTACCGTATGATTCGGCGGTCAGTCCGGCGGCCAACTCGGGGGGTCGACCCCGCGGCCCACGCTCTACAGGTCGGCGCCGGCCTCGAGCATCTCCTGACGCAGTTCCCGACGGGCTCGCTGCTTACTCGGATCGGGCAACGGCACGGCAGCGAGCAGACGCTGCGTGTACGGATCCTTCGGGTAGCGCAGAATCTCATCACGCGTGCCGGTCTCGACAATGCGACCGTGGTGCATGACCGCGATCCGATCGGCGAGCACGTCGATCACGGCGAGGTCGTGGGTAATGAAGAGGCAGGCGAAGTTCATTTCTTTCTGCAACGCCTGGATCAATTCGAGTACACGGGACTGTACCGACACGTCCAATGCGCTGGTCGGCTCGTCGGCAATGAGCACACGCGGCTCGAGCGACAGTGCCCTGGCAATACCGACACGCTGTTTTTGACCACCGGACAATTCGTGTGGAAACCGCGTGCGATAGTTGCGCGGCAGTTCGACGCTGTCGAGCAGACGCTCCACCTCGGCGCTCAACGCGGCACCCTTGAGACCCTTGGCGAGCTTGAGCGGTTCGCCGATGCTGTCACCGATGGGCATCCGCGGGTTCAACGACGATGACGGATCTTGGAACACGATTCCGACGCTCTTGTGCAGCGTGTGGATCTCGTCGCGGGTGGCACGCGAGATGTCCTGGCCGGCGACGGTGAGTGTACCCGCGGTGATCGGCAACAAAGCGATTGCGGCCCGTCCGAGGGTGGTCTTGCCCGAACCCGACTCCCCCACGAGCCCGAGCACCTCGCCCTGGCGCACGAACAGGTTGACCTTGTCAACCGCCCGAAAAGCGGCAACACGGCCGTGTTTGGGGTATTCGATGACCACATCCTCGAACTTCACGACGACTTCACGACTGTCACTACGGGCAGCGGATGCCGCCTCGTTCGCGAGCCGCTCGTTCACCTGAATGCGAGCGCCCAAGCTGTCATCGACCGCGAAGTTGGTGCCGACCGCGAGCGCCGCGGTCATATCGATGACCTCGTCGCCGCGCTGGCCGAGGTGTGGAACAGCGGCCAGCAGCGCAATCGTGTACGGGTGCTGGGGGGCGTTGAAGATCTGGTCGACGGTACCCCGCTCAACAATGACTCCGCGGCGCATCACGGCAATATCGTCGGCGAGGTCGGCGACGACGCCCATGTCGTGGGTGATCAGCAGAATGGCACTGTCGAGGCGGTCCCGCAGGCTGCGCAGCAGGTCGAGAATTTCGGCCTGCACCGTCACGTCGAGCGCGGTCGTCGGCTCGTCGGCGATGAGCAGAAGCGGGTCGCACGAGATGGACTGGGCGATCATCGCGCGTTGACGCTGGCCGCCGGAGAGTTGGTGCGGAAAGGAGTTGAAAGCCTTGAGCGGGTCGGGCAGCTCGACCATTTCGAGCAGTTCGAGAGCGCGCACTTTCGCCTGTGAGGGCGACATGCCGAAGTGCGCCCGAAGTGTCTCGATGATCTGAAATCCGATCGTGTAGACCGGGTTGAGTGCGGTCATCGGCTCCTGAAAGATCATTGCGATCTGCCCGCCGCGCACGCGGTGCATCTGCGCCGGTTTGAGGCCCATCAGTTCGCGGCCCGACAGCTTGACGCTGCCGGTGGTGCGGCTGTTCTCGGCGAGCAGGTCGAGAATCGCCATGGAGCTGGCACTCTTGCCTGAGCCGGACTCACCGACGATCGCGAGCACTTTTCCGCGTTCGATGGAATAGTTCAGGTTGAGGGCGGCGGGCACCCAGACGTTGTCGACACCGAAATGTACGGTGAGGTCGGTGACCTCGAGTACTGGGCCGGTCCACTGGGGCGTGACGCGATCGGTCATGAGATCCTGATTTCTGAGATTGCCACTCCGCGCGCGGGGGTTGGGAGTGGTGAGGGTGCGTGCTCGGCGGTGTCGTGGTGCCCGATCGGGTCAAAAGCTGTCAGCATTGCAGCATGCCTCATAGTCCCGACCCAGACCAGTCCAGCCTGAGCAGTGCCGCTCCGGTGGTCTTCTTCTCGCGATTCAACCGAATCGTCGCCGCAACTTTCTGGATGCTCTGCGCCCTGTCGGTGCTGAGCTTGTTCCTGCTGCCGAGCGGCACCCAGTTGTACTATTTGGTTGGGCTCGCCTTCATTGCCCTGTTCGTCTGGGAGGTACTCTGGGCGCCCCTCGTGCGGGTGAGCGATGACGCTGTCACGCTGGCGAACCCGCTGCGTACGGTCGTCATTCCGTGGGCGGCACTCATCAACGTTGATACCAAGTTCGCGCTGACCCTGTTCACACCCGGCCGCAAGTTCGCGGCGTTCGCCGCTCCAGCGCCCGGCCGCAACCTGATCCACGCTTCGAACAACCAGATCGCCGACCCGGTTCCTTTTATGACCGGCCAGCCTCGGCCCGGCGATCTGCTCAGCAGCGAATCCGGTGAGGCGGCGCACCTGGTGCGCAGCCGGTGGGACCGCCTGCTGGCAGCCAACCTGATCGAAGCGGGCGTGGCCGAGCAGACGCCCATTCTGGTGCGCTGGCACTGGGGTCGCGGCGCGATCCTCGTATTCCTGGGCGCAGCATCCATCGCCGCCGTGGTGTTGGCGTGATCGGCCCATCATGCGGGTAATCACGCGTTCAGCTCCGGCTCCGAGCGGGTCTCACGCATTTTGCTCAGCTTGAAGCGGCGGTGCCTCGGGTCGAAGGCATCACGCAGCCCGTCACCGACAAAGTTGACCAGCAGCGCGAGCGAGACGATGAACACACCGGGCCACCAGAACAGCCACGGCCGCGTCTGAAACGCAGACTGGTTCGCGCTGATCAGTAGGCCCAGCGACACGTCGGGTGAACGGATGCCGTAGCCCAGATAGCTCAACGCCGTTTCGAGCAGGATCGCCGACGCCATGATCAGCGTCGCGGAGACGATGACGACGCCGATGGCGTTGGGCAGGATGTGTTTGAAAATGATGCGGGCGTCTGAAGCACCGGCGACGCGGGCGGCCTCGACGAATTCTCGCTCCCGTAGCGACAGGAATTCGCCGCGGACCAGTCGGGCGATGCCCATCCACGAGAAGAAGGCGAGCATGATCGCCAGGACGGGTGCGCCGAGGGAACCGAGCCAGTGGCCGACGACAGCGCCGATCACGAGGGCGGGGATCACGATGAAGACGTCGGTGACACGCATGAGCACGGCGTCGACCCAGCCGCGGTAGTAGCCGGCGACGGCGCCGACAACAACACCGATGAAGGTTGCAATGAAGCCGAAAACGACCATGAACAGTACGGAGTTCTGAATGCCGCGCATGGTCATGGCGAAATAGTCCTTGCCGATGCGGTCCTGGCCGAACGGATGCTCGCCGAGGCTCACCCCGTTGCCGCCGAGCCACACGGGCACGAGCGACAGCGTCGGGTCGCCGCGGTTCACTTGGGGGTTCAGCTCTTTATAACTGAACTTCCACCAGCCGGGGATGAGCCCGTTGCCGATGGCAGCGATCGCGAAGACGATGATCACCACGATGAGAATCACCGACGCGACGGCCACCTTGTTGCCGACGAAACGGCGCCAGATGAGGCGCCCCTGGCTTTCAGGAACGTGGGTGGGAATGACCGTTTCGTCAAGTCCGGTCGGTTGAATCTGATTGGACACTAGCGGATCCTCACCCTCGGATCGAGACCGGCATACGCCATATCGGCGAGAAAGTTGAAGGTAATGGCCATGGCGGCGACGATCAGAAAGTACCCCATGACCGGGTTGAGGTCACCGCGCCCGAGCCCCTGGTTGAAGAGGTTTCCCATGCCCGGAATCGCAAAGACCTTTTCGGTGATGATCGCCCCACCAAGAAGTGCGCCCACGTCGAATGCGACGAGGGTGGTGAGTGGGATCAGCATGTTGCGGAAGGCGTGGCGCATGATCACCGTGCGCTCGGGGAGCCCTTTGGCCCGCGCGGTGCGGATGTAGTCAAGACTGAGCACCTCGAGCATGCCGGCCCGGGAATACCGGGTGTACCCGGCGAACGAGATCAGAAGAAGCGCGATCGTCGGCAACGTCAGGTGCGCGAATGCATCGAGTCCACTGAGCCAGACATCGCCCGAGGCGCCCGGTGTTTTCGATCCGACGGTGGCGATCGGGCGGCCGTTGGTGGCCTCGAGAAGATCACCCCAGGACTGCATAAACCGGTCGAGCAGAACGATCGCGCCACACAAACCAGCCGTGACCATGCCAACCCGAATGTTCTGGCCGCGGTCGTACCCGCCCATCAGATAGCCACTGATCGCTCCGACGGCGAGGGTGACCAGGGCCAGAATGGCCAGCGTTCCAGCCGACGACACATCGAACAGAGGCTGCAACAGAAAGTACCCGGCGATCGCGATGCCCGCGTTGATACCGCCGGTGATGAACGCCCGACGGTTGCGAAGCCCGGCCAACACAAGCGTGACGGCAAAGGCAATCGCGGCCGAAACCAGAATGATCACGATCGGCCCGAGGCCAGGGTTCATAAACCAGTTCGTCGCGCTCATCAGGAGCAGCACACTCGCGGTTGCGGCACCCGAAACCAGAAAGACGACCAATCGTCTCTTTGCGTCGCCACCAAGCAGGGACTGCCAGATGGCACCCATGACGAGACCGATCACCAGGGCCACGATGGCACCGATGACCGGGTCGCGCAGAAAGTTGTTGAAGCCGATGGCGACGAATTCCTTGAGCAGTACGGCCACGAGAAATGCCGGAAGTGAATAGAGGAAGAAGCTGATGAACGTCACGGTGTTGTCGAGGCCGCTGTACTGGCGAAGCGCCGTGACGATACCGATCATGACGCCGAGGAGGATGGCGAGCACGAGGGCGAGCGTGACGAGTTGAACGGTGGCCGCTAGGGCGCCCGGCAGAATGTCGACGACCTGCGCGTTCGAGACGGTGGAGCCGAGATCACAGGCGTTGGCGAAGGGAATGGCACACTTCGCGACCCCACCGAGCCAGAGCACCCAGCGGAGCGGAGGCGGAACGTCAAGGTCGAGAAGTTGCACTCGAGCGTTGATCAGCTGCTCTTTGTTGGGTGAGTTGCTACTGGTGAGGTCCTGAAGCGGATCTGCCGAGTAAGCGACCAACACGTACATCAGGAATGAAGCGGCGACGAGGATGAGCACCGAAACGAGAAGGCGTCTCAGGATGAAACTCACCATATGTTATTTACCTCACTGGGACGGGCGCCGTTGGCTGCGACATTGCGTTCAACGTCTCGATTGTAAGCGCGTTCACGGCGAACCACGCAATCAACTCACAAGTTGGGTTCCTGGGGCGAACCCCAAGAACCCAACGGGTGATGTTTCTCTACTGCGTTGGTGCTACTTACTTAGAGACGGACCATTCCCAGAAGTTCCAGAACGGGCCGGTCTGGTTGCCCATGTACTCCACGCCGCTCACGCGCTTGGAGACACCGAACACACCGGGGAGCTGGAACAGGGGCAAACCGTACGCGTCGGCGAACATCTGCTTGTCAATCTTCTTCTGGAGCACGATCAGCTCTTTCGGGTCCAGGGTGGTCTGGGTCGCGATGGCGTCATCGTTGGTGCCCGTGTAACGGTTGTAGTTTCCACCACCGCCGGTCGAGAAGATCTGCGGGATTCCGGCAGAGCCGACACCGGGGCTGATCC
Source organism: Cryobacterium sp. CAN_C2 (assembly GCF_015751745.1). Classification (NCBI taxonomy): domain Bacteria; kingdom Bacillati; phylum Actinomycetota; class Actinomycetes; order Micrococcales; family Microbacteriaceae; genus Cryobacterium; species Cryobacterium sp. CAN_C2. The sequence goes on along the minus strand of NZ_JADOUX010000003.1, from coordinate 244,489 downwards.
AGCCGAAGATGGAGGCGTCATAGTCGCCACCGGCAAGCAGCGAGCTCCAGTCGGGCGAACCGGCATCGACCACGTTGAAGCCGGCCTTGGTGGCCGATTCCTGAATGGCCTGGAACTCATCCACGCGGTTCGGGTTGTTCGTGTTGTACAGAATTCGGACAGTCGGTGTCGCTCCGGCCAGAAGCGCCTTGGCACCTTCGATGTCAACCTCGGCGTAATCGGAAGAACCGTTGTTCTTGACCGAGTCTGCGTACGGCTCGTTGGCCGGAACCCAGATCTGCGAGTCGAGAACCTTGGCGTCCGGGTTCACCGGGGTGACGATGGAGTCAAGGATCTGCTGGCGCGGGACTGTTTTGAGGAATGCCTGACGGACGTTGCTGTCGGCGAACACGGTCGAGGTCTGTGAACCGAAGTTCAGGTCGAGGTGGTCGTACGAGACCTGGTCGCCGGTGAGCACATCGGCTCCCGTGTTCTCAAGGGCCGTCAGCGTGTCAGCGGATGCCTGCGGGTTGATGATGTCAACCTCACCGTTCTGAAGAGCGGTCACCTGGGCGTTGGCGTCGGGAATGACGCGCATGATGATCTTGTCGACGTTGGGAACCATGGTTCCCACGTAGAACTTGTTGCGCTCCATGGTGAAGGACTGCCCTGGGGTCCAGCCGGTCGGCACGAAGGCACCGCTCGAGACCAGCAGGTCAGGATCGGTCGGGAACGCGGTCACGTCGTAGCCGGTGTTGACGAAGTCGGCGGCAGCCTTCAGGGTCGGGTCGGCGGCGACCGGGGCAGCAGGGTCGCCCTTGGCCAAACCCTTGAGCAGTGCGGTCAGTTCGGCGGCGGAGCCGAGTCCGGCCTTCTTGGCAACAATGTGGGCGGGCTGGGCGATCGGGTTGACGAGTTCCCAGTCCACGTAGGGAGTGTCGTAGACGAGCGTGATCGACCTGTTGTCGTCACCGATTTCGGGAAAAGCCGTCGCGTCGAGGCCGGCGGTGCTGCCTGCGATCTCGAAGTAACGGTTGCCGGCTGTGACGGCGCCTTCTTCGTCGGTGGTTGCGCTGTCATAGTAGCCGGATCCGACGGCCCAGGCGAGAATCATGTCGTCAGCGGTGACGGGCTCGCCGTCAGACCACTTGTTTTCCTTGTTCAGCGTGTATTTGACGGTCTGCGGGTCATCGCTGGTCTTCTCGAAGGTGCCGAACTTCTCGTCGTGCACGATCTTGAAGTTTTTGTCAATATACGAGAAGGCTGAGCCGTAGTTGCCCATGAGGTAACCGACCTGGCCGTTGGTGTCCAGGTTGCTCTGCGGGGTCTGGTTGTTGAACGATGTGAAGTCATTGACGACGGCAACCGTCACGGTACCACCGCTGGCGCTGGTCTCTTTCGGCGTACTACCTGTCGTAGTGCAGGCGGTCAACGCGAGGGCGGCGACGCCCAGAACGGCAACCCCCGTCAGCGTCTTCCTGAAGAGTTTTCCTCTGATTGGCAATTTTCCTCCTGTGCGAAATGTGCACCGACTCAGGTTTTTGACCCCAGCGTCGAGCGTGGATAATTACGACCCTAGGGAGAGAAGTGGTCGGTTACCTAGCAAATGTCCGAAACGTTACACAGCGGTAACCGAGATGCACAGCGAGTCGTGCGATTTGCAAGAATATTGCGCCGATGCCCGAGAACGGCAAGATTGTGCCTGTCAGGGGGGCGGGATGCGCTATGTCGTGCGCGACCGCCCAACGGCGTCACGGCCCGAAACGCCCTGAAACACACGTTCACCGGGCTGTGCCGCACACAGGTATGGACAGGTCGACCGGGTCACTCGGACTGCCTGGCCACACCCGTCGGTTCAGCGACCGAACTCGAAATTGCCTCCGGGGATGGCGCTGAAAAGCTCTTGCGTGTACGTCTCCCGCGGGTTGTCAAAGACATGCGCCCGTCTTTGGGCATGAGCTACCAGCCTAATTTGAGGGGCATCCGCACACGTGACAAATCGCGCATATCGTTACGCGCACGCAACCTTTGGCGCCATAAAAGAGCGTACAGTCTTGCAACCATACACATTTTCGCCACGGCGACCGAGTCCCGAGTCGGCCCGTGCACTGGCAAGATAGTGCCATGGCTTTTGAACCTGTCACAGTGCGGCCGATCCTTATTTTCGACGGTGACTGCGGCTTCTGCACGACCGGCGTTGCCTGGTTGGGCCAGGCCCTGGCCGTCATGCCGATGGCCACGCCCTCCCAGGGGGCCGACCTGGCCAGCCTGGGCCTGACCGGGGCCGACGGCTTCGCCCGGGGGTGGCTCGTTGTCGCCGGGCGTCCGTTCGGCAGGGCAGCCACCGTCGCTGCGCTGCTCCGCCAGCAGCCGCGCGCCGTGCTTGGCCTGCTCGGCTGGCCGGGCACGGTTTCTCCTTTGTCCTGGGCCGCCGAAGGCTGTGACCGGCTCGTCGGCCGTTACCGTTTTGAACTGCTCGGCGGCACGCCTGTCTGCAGGGCCGGGTTCTTGGGCACGGCCGGGTTCACCTCATGACGCTCGGTTTTCGTCGGCGCCCTCGTGTCACGCCAGCGGATGCCATGCCGGCCGGTCAGCAGACCCGGCTGCGCTGGGAACTGTCGATTGTACTCGGGCTGTCGCTCGGCGCATCCGCTGTGTATTCGATCGTGTCGATCATTGCCCGTCTGACCGACGTGACGCCGCTGGCCGATCAGTCGGCGAGCCTGAACACGTCACAGTCGCCGCGCGAGTGGCTCGACTTCACCTATCAGTTTCTGAGCATAGCGTTCGGGCTCGTGGTCGTGGGCCTCGTGCTTTACCTGCTCTGGAAGCCGGGGCAGAGCCCGTTTATACGCCTCGGCTTCGATTTCACGAGACCGGGCCGGGACCTGCTCGGCGGAGTTGGTCTGCTAGCACTGATCGGCATTCCGGGCCTCGCTCTGTACCTGGCCGGGCGCGCGTTCGGCTTCACGGTGGCCGTGGTGCCTGCGCCGCTCGACAGCTTCTGGTGGACGATACCGATTCTCGTCTTCGCTGCCCTCAAGGCCGCGCTGGTCGAAGAGATCATCGTGGTCGGCTACTTGTTCACCCGGCTGCGCGAACTCGGCTGGTCAACCTGGACCATTATTCTGACCGCGGCCGTGCTGCGCGGCAGCTACCACCTGTATCAGGGCGTTGGCCCGTTTTTCGGCAACGTCGCCATGGGCGTCGTGTTCGGCTGGTGCTACACCCGCTGGGGGCGCACCATGCCGCTCGTGGTCACGCACTGGCTGCTCGACATTCTCTCGTTCGTCGGCTACCCGCTCGCGCTGACCTGGTGGCCGGGGCTGCTCGCCCCGTCGTAGATTCCGTTGGTCGTGTCTCGACGAGCTCAACAACTGCACCGTAGGTCGAGCCTGTCAGGACCATCCTTGCGGTCTCGACAAGCTCGACCAACGATGCCGAGGCTCAACCAACGATGCTGAGGCTCGACAAACGATGTTGGGGCTCGACCAACGATGTCGAGGCTCGACCAACGGGTTCCTCGAACGCCTCGGGTGACGGGCAGGCACAGACCAGGTTGCGGTCGCCGTAGGCATTGTCGATGCGTCGCACCGGCGGCCAATACTTGTTGCGCACGAGGTTCGCGAGCGGGTAGACGGCGATGGATCGGTCGTAGGGGTGCTCCCACTCCCCTTCGATCACGGACTGCGCGGTGTGTGGCGCATTGTGCAAGGGGTTGTCGTCCGCGGGCCAGCGGCCGGCGGCGACGGCATCCGCTTCGGCCTTGATCGCGATCATGGCGTCGACGAAGCGGTCGATTTCGCCGAGGTCTTCACTCTCGGTGGGTTCGACCATGAGCGTGCCGGCCACCGGAAAGCTCATGGTCGGTGAGTGGAAACCGTAATCGACGAGACGTTTGGCCACGTCGTCGACGCTGATTCCCGTGGCCGCGGTGAGCGGGCGCAGGTCAAGAATGCACTCGTGCGCGACCAGGCCGTTTTCGCCCGAGTAGAGCAGCGGGTAGCTGTTCTCAAGGCGTTTGGCCACGTAGTTGGCAGCGAGCACGGCGGCACCGGTCGCCTGCTTGAGGCCGTCGATGCCCATCATGCGCACGTAGGCCCACGAAATGGGCAGAATGCTCGGGCTACCGTAGGGCGCGCCTGAGACCGGTCCACCGGCGTGCACGACGGTCGCTGTGGTTCCCTCGCTGCCGATCAGGTAGTGCTCGTCGCTCTGCGCGAGCGGATGCCCCGGAAGGAACGAAGCGAGGTGCGCCTTGGCCGCGACCGGGCCGACGCCGGGCCCACCACCCCCGTGCGGGATGCAGAAGGTCTTATGCAGGTTCAGGTGCGAGACGTCGCCGCCGAAATCGCCGTAGCGAGCGAAACCGAGCAGTGCGTTGAGGTTGGCGCCGTCGACGTAGACCTGGCCGCCGGCCGCGTGCACGGCCGCACAGATGGTTGCGACCTCGTGCTCGTAGACGCCGTGGGTGGACGGGTAGGTGATCATGAGCGCGGCGAGGTTCTCGGCGTGCTCGGCGATCTTGGCGTGTAGGTCGTCGAGGTCGACGTTGCCGAGCTCGTCACAGGCCACAACGACGACGCGCATGCCGGCGAGGGCAGCGGATGCTGCGTTGGTGCCGTGCGCACTCGACGGGATCAGGCAGACCGTACGATCGGTGTCCCCGTTCGACTGGTGATAGCCCCGAATAGCGAGGAGGCCGGCCAGTTCGCCCTGACTGCCGGCGTTTGGCTGCAGCGACACCGAATCGTAACCGGTGACATCGCTCATCCAGGTTTCGAGCTGCCGCACGAGGTGCAGGTAGCCCTCAACGTCGGCGCGCGGCGCGAAGGGATGGATACCGGCGAATTCGGGCCAGCTGACTGCCTCCATCTCGCTCGCCGCGTTGAGCTTCATGGTGCAGGAGCCGAGTGGAATCATTCCGCGGTCCAGCGCATAGTCATAGTCGGCGAGGCGCTTGAGATAGCGCATCATGCTCGTTTCGGAGCGGTGCGTGTTGAAAACCGGGTGGGTGAGAAACTCACTCTCGCGGCCCAGGTCGGCTGGCACACCGTACTGCGACGCACCGAAGTCGACGTGGCCGAACGCGCTGCGGCCACCGAACGCCCCGACGACATACGACAAATCGACGAGCGTTGTGGTCTCATCGACCGAGATGCTGATGGTGGTCGGGTCGACCTGGTGCAGGTTGTACCCGCTCGCGGCGGCCTTCGCAACGATGTCGGCTGCATTGGTCGGCACGGAGACCCGGATGGTGTCAAAGAACGTGTCGTTGATCACGTCGACATCGATCGCGCGCAGGGCCAGGACGAGAGCGCCGGCCCGCTCGTGTACCTGTTCGGCGATCGCTTTCAGGCCCTGTGGCCCGTGATAAACCGCATACATGCCGGCCATGACGGCCAGCAGCACCTGGGCGGTACAGATATTCGACGTGGCCTTGTCACGGCGAATGTGCTGTTCGCGCACCTGCAGGGCGAGGCGGTAGGCGGGGTGACCGGTGGCATCCACGCTCACGCCCACAAGGCGGCCGGGCAGCTGACGCTCCAGGCCCGTGCGGACGGCCATGTAACCAGCGTGCGGTCCGCCAAAACCCATCGGCACACCAAAGCGCTGGCTGGTACCGACGGCGACATCCGCGCCGAGGTCGCCGGGCGACTTCACCAGGGTGAGCGCGAGCAGATCGGCGGCCACGACGGCGAGCGCCTTGTGTTCGTGTGCCAGGTCGATGACGGCCTGCGGGTTCCAGATGCGACCGGATGCTGCCGGGTACTGCACGAAGACGCCGAAGTAGTCGCCGAGATCGTCGGCCGTGGTGGACTCGTTCAGGGCCACCTGGGCCAGTTCGATGCCGAGCGCGGCCGCGCGGTTGGCGAGCAGCGCGTGGGTCTGCGGAAAGGCATCCGTGTCAACGATGAACCGACGGGACTTGGACTTGGAGGCGCGCAAGGCAAGTAGCATGCCCTCGACAACCGCCGTCGACTCATCGAGCATCGACGCGTTCGCCGTCGTCAGCCCGGTGAGGTCGGCGATCATGGTCTGAAAGTTGATGAGTGCTTCGAGGCGGCCCTGCGAGATCTCCGGCTGGTACGGCGTGTAGGCGGTGTACCAGCTGGGGTTTTCAAACACGTTGCGCTTGATCACGGCGGGTGTGAACGTGTCGTAGTAGCCGAGGCCGATCATCGAGCGTTTGACCGTGTTACGGCCGGCGAGAGCGCGAAGTTCGGCGATGGCCTCGTTCTCGCTCGCGGCGGGCGGCAGAGCGCTGTCCCCGTCTTGGCGAAACAGGTCAGCATGGATCGACGCGGGCATGGCGGCGGAGACGAGGTCTTGCACCGAGTCGTAGCCGAGCGTAGCGAGCATGTGGGACTGGGCGTCGACATCGGTTCCGATGTGACGCTGGGTGAAAGCCTGGATCATGATGTACGTTACTCTCCGATCAGGGCGGAATACTCGGCAAAGCTGAGCAGGGTGGGAAGGGTCTCGAATTCAACCTTGATCAGCCAGCCATCGCCGAACGGATCGCTGTTGACGAGTTCGGGGCTGTCGATCACGTGGTCGTTGGTGGCCGTGACGGTGCCGTTGACCGGGGCGAAAAGTTCGCCGACCGATTTCGTCGATTCGATCTCGCCGACGACCGTGCCGCCGGCGACAGTGCTGCCCACCTCGGGCAGCTCGACGAAGACGACGTCGCCAAGCTTCTCGGCGGCATAGGCGGTGATGCCGACGGTCGCGATGCTGCCGTCGACCAAAACCCACTCATGCTCGGCGGTGTACTGCAGTTTCGATGTGTCTGTCATGGTGTTGCCTTTCACAGGTTGCACGGATTCAGAGGGGACGCTGGTCTACTTGATGCGCTTATAGAAGGGAAGCGAGGTGACGGTGGCTGGAATGCGGGTTCCCCGCACGTTGACGTAGACCTCGGTGCCGAGGCGAGCGAGGTCGGGGGCGACGTAGGCCATGGCGATCGGGTAGCCGAGGGTCGGCGAGAGGGCGCCGCTCGTGATGGCACCGTCACTCTTTTCGGCATCGGGACTGCGGAAGATCTCGTAGTCGGCGCGCCCGGCACGCTTGCCGGCGGCAATCAGGCCCACCAAAACGGATGCCCCCTGCTTCGGCCCGGTCTCGCTCGCGGACCGGCCGACGAAGTCGTTCTCCTTGCCCAGGTTGACGACGCGGCCGAGGCCGGCCTGTGCCGGGAAGGTGGTGAGGGTCAGCTCGTGTCCGTAGAGCGGCATGCCGGCTTCGAGGCGGAGCGTGTCGCGACTGGCGAGTCCGGCCAAAACCAAACCCTTGTCGCCGCCAGCGACCACGAGGGCGTCCCACAATTCGCGGGCGTGAGCGGCCGCGAGGTACAGCTCGAAGCCATCTTCACCGGTGTACCCGGTTCGGGCGACGAGCAGCGGCTGGCCGCGGAAGAAGGCATCTGTAATGCGGTAGTACTTCATGAAATGCAGGTCGGCGCCCAGGTCGGTCACGCCCTCGGTGGCGTCGAGAATGGCGAGGGCATTCGGACCCTGCACGGCGATGAGTGCGTAGTCGTCGCTCTGGTCGACGACGCTCACGGCGAAATCGGCGGAGCGGGCGAGCAGCTCCTCGAAGGCGGCGAACCGGTTGCCGGCGTTGGCGACGACGAGGAACTTCTCGTCGCCGAGGCGGTAGACAACGAGGTCGTCGATGATGCCGCCGTTCTCGGCGAGGAGCAGGCTGTATTTGGCCTGCCACAGCTCGATGACCGAGAGCTTGCCGGCCAGCGCATAGTCGAGGTACGCGGCGGCATCCGCGCCCTCGACCAGAATCTCGGCCATGTGCGACAGGTCGAACAGGCCGGCCTCGTTACGAACAGCATGGTGCTCGGCGAGGTCGCTGGAGTAGCGTACCGGCATCTGCCAACCAGCGAAGTCGGTGAAGGTCGCACCATTGTCGACGTGCGCCTGGTGCAGCGGCGAGAAGCGCTCAGTGTGTGCGGAGGAAGTGGTGCTGGAATCGGCCGAGGTCATGAGTTCTCCGGGTGACAGGGCCGAAAGGTACGGCCGCGGCTGGTGCGAGGCTCGGTTGAGCCTCGTGGGAACTCCCCCTCTGTCGCTCGTGCCTGAGAGCTTCACCAGCGCGTGCGCACTGACTTTCACCGTGGGCGAGACTGTTCGTCGCGCCGGGCGCGCACCGTCTACTTTTCAGAGTGGCCAGTTCGATGCGGTACGAGTACCTGAGAGATTGTCGGGGAGGATTGCTCCTTCGGTGTTCGCACGCCTACGCGCCGAACTCTCCCGCATCGTCCATATGGCCCGATGTTCAGTTGTGGTCGATATTGCTGTCGTCGATACTGCTGCTCAGCCTAGCCCCACACCCCGCTGCTGCCGCGACGATGGCTGTCGAGCAGGTGGGTATCGATCATGCCGATCGCCTCCATCAGGGCGAACATTGTGGTGGGGCCGACGAAGACGAAACCCACTTTCTTCAGCGCCTTCGAGAGGGCAATGGATTCCGCGGAGCTCGTCGGCACGTCGGCCTGTGTGCGCGGCTCGGGGGTCGTGTCTGGCCGGAACGACCAGACAAAATCGACCAGTCCACTCTGCTCGCGCAGGGCGACCGTGGCCTGCGCGTTGGTGATCGTGGCGCGGATTTTCAGACGGTTGCGCACGATCTTCGCGTCGTTCAGCAGCCGAGCCATGTCATCGTCGTCGAAGGTGGCGACCCGGTCTGGATTGAAATCGGCAAAAGCCGCGCGAAACCCGGGGCGCTTGCGCAGAATGATGGCCCAGGACAGTCCGGACTGGAACGCCTCGAGGCTGATGCGCTCGAACAGGGCGTGTTCGCTTTGCACCGGAACGCCCCACTCGGTGTCGTAGTAGTCGCGCAGCATCGGATCGACCGAGGCCCAGAGTGGGCGAGCGAGGCCGTCGGGGCCGATGATGGCGCCGGAGACTGGTGGAATTTCTGTCATCTAGACCATTGAACACCAGCTGATGCAGCCGCCGAGCCGTGAGTTGGGGGCGATTTTCGGCATTTCTGGCATCGAGACTCACGGCTCGGCGACGCGACATCGGGGTTTAGTCCCGTCACCACGCCAAGGAGTCTGCAGCAGCCTGGGTGAGTTCGATGATGTTGTCGAGCAGGGCCGCCATGGTCTCGGAGCGCAGGAGCGCGATCTGGTCGAGCGGCCCAACCGGGGCGATCGCGGCGAGCTGCCAGGCCGCGGCAATCGGATCCTGGGACAGCTCCACGTCGGGCGACCACTGCTGGTCGGTGAACTCGCTCGCGAGCGCCAGGGTGCGCCGCACCAGTTGTTCGGCCTGTTCCCGGCGCGGCAGCAGCGAATCGTCCCACTCCAGGTCGGGCAGTTCGCGCACGGTGGCCAGCGGATGCGGGTCCTCCGGCATCCACTCGGTCACCTCGATTCTGCGCTCCCCCTGCACGACCAGTCCGAGGAAGCCCTCGGGCGCTTCCAGCTGGGTGACCCGGGCGACGGTGCCAATGCCGAAGCGACGTTCACCGCCGCCGACCTCCTGCCCACGCTCGATCAGCACGATGCCGAATTCGGCCGGTGGGGAATCAAGAACGCGCGCGAGCATGACGAGGTACCGTTCCTCAAACACCCGCAGCTGCAGCGGCATGTGGGGGAACAGCACGGATCCCAGGGGGAACATCGGTAGGGTGCGCATGTACCCAGCGAACCACGTCGGCGGCGGGTCGTAAAGTCTAAAGCGCCAATCGCTCAGCTGGATCGTGTCTTCGGTCGCCAGCCGGCCGTCATCCGCTTGCTGGAGTGAGTCATCACGTTCGCCCAAACCGACCGGGGCGCGTAGCCTGTAAGGCAACCGCACCCGCGGGTAAGGCGAAGGACTTCTCATGGATACCACCCTGCTTCGGCAGTTCATTGCCGCTGCCGAGGAGCCCGACTTTGCTCGCGCCGCCAGCAGGCTCGGCGTCGATCGCACAGTCCTCGGCGCCTCGATCAAGAAGCTCGAAGCCCAGGTTGGCTTCGCCCTGTTCGATCGCGATGCCCAGGCAACCACCCTGACCGACGCCGGCGTCGCCCTGTTGACGGATGCCCGCCGCGCGGTCTCGGCCGCACCCGGCCAGACGCAGAACACCGGCGGCAAGGCCAAAGCGTCCAAAGGCAGGGGCCGCGCGCCCGCGGTCAAGGGCCAGCCGCGCCAAGGTAAGAAGCGCCAGTCCCGCTAACCCCCAATGGTCGAGGCCTGGTCGAGCTTGTCGAGTTGAATCTCGGGCCGCGATGATCGAGGCAGGCTCGACCATCGACGTCAGAGCTCGGTGACCTGGCCTGCGTCGACGTTCCAGTGCCGATCGGTGTGCACGTTGTCGAGCATGCGCCGGTCGTGCGTGACGAGCAGCAGCGTGCCCTCGTAGGAGTCGAGCGCCTGCTCGAGTTGTTCGATGGCGGCGAGGTCGAGGTGGTTGGTGGGTTCATCGAGCACGAGCAGGTTGACGCCGCGCGCCTGCAGCAGAGCCAGACCGGCCCGGGTGCGCTCCCCCGGCGAGAGCTCGTCGACCGGGCGGTTCACATGGTCGGCTTTGAGCGCGAACTTGGCCAGCAGCGTGCGCACCTCGGCGGGAGAGAGTTCGGGAACGAGCACCTCGAAGCTCGCGCACAGGGGCCGGGCACCGGCCAGAAGAGCCCGGGCCTGGTCGATTTCACCGATCGCGACGCTGGTGCCGAGGTGAGCGCGGCCGGCATCCGCTTTCTGACGACCGAGCAGCGCACGCAACAGGGTGGATTTGCCGGCGCCGTTCGGGCCGGTGATGCCGATGCGATCGCCGCCGTTGACCTGCAACGACACCGGGCCGAGGGTGAAGTTACCCTGCCGAAACTCGGCGTTGCGCAGCGTCGCCACGACGGCGCCAGAGCGCGGGGCCGAACCGATGGTGAACTCCAGCTGCCACTCCTTACGGGGCTCCGGGGCCTCCTCGAGGCGCGCGATGCGGCTTTCCATCTGACGCACCTTCTGCGCCTGCTTCTCGCTCGACTCGACGGAGGCCTTGCGCCGGATCTTGTCGTTGTCGGGCGCCTTCTTTAGGGCGTTGCGCACACCCTGGCTCGACCATTCCCGCTGGGTTCTCGCCCGGCCAACGAGGTCGGCTTTCTTGGCCGCAAACTCGTCGTAGTTCTCGCGGTTGTGCCGTCTGGCCGTTTCGCGTTCCTCGAGGTAGGAATCATAGCCGCCGCCGAACACGCGGTTCGCACCCTGAACGAGGTCGAGTTCGAGCACTCGGGTGACGCAGCGGGCGAGAAATTCGCGGTCGTGGCTGACCAGAACGACACCGCTGCGCAAGCCCCTGACGAAGGCTTCGAGGCACTCGAGTCCGTCAAGGTCGAGGTCGTTGGTGGGCTCATCGAGCAGCACGATATCGAAGCGGGAGAGCAGCAGGGCGGCCAATCCGACGCGCGCGGCTTGGCCGCCCGAGAGCGCGGTCATCAGGCTGTCGGCCGTGAGCGACGTGCCGAGCGCGAGGCCCAGGTCGGCGAGAACGATCGGCAGCCGTTCGTCGAGGTCGGCGGCCCCGCTGGCCAGCCAACGCTCCAGGGCCGTCGTATAGGTGTCGGCCGGGTCGATTCCATCGAGGCGTGGCTGCGGGTCTCCGAGAGCGGATGCGGCGGCGTCCATTTCGCGGGTCGCCTCGGCGCAGCCCGTGCGCCGAGCAATGTAGCCGCCGATCGTTTCCCCGGGCACCCGTTCGTGCTCCTGCGGGAGCGCGCCAACGAAAGCATCCACGGGGCTGAGCGTGATCGTGCCGGCCTGCGGCTCGTCGAGCCCGGCGAGCAGGTTCAACAGCGTGGATTTACCGGCGCCGTTGGCACCGACGACACCGACGACGTCGCCGGGGGTGACCGTGAGGTCGAGAGATTCAAACAGGGTGCGGTGCGCAAAGCCGCCGGCCAGGCCCTTGGCCACGAGTGTTCCGGTCATTACCCCATATTCTCATTGCGCGAGGCGCCCGGCCGACCCTAAACCGGGCAAGCTGCTCGGTAGAGTGAGTTTCAAGCGGCTCACGAGCAGTCCAGTCACACGCCTGTCGCGGCCGCAACCAAGGGACCAGACTGTGAACAACGACACGACACACGGCGAGCCGACGACTGTGCCGCCCACTCAAGTCATGCACACCGACTTACAGAAGCGCGTCGTGCGGGTGCTCATTGCCGGGCAGATTCTTGGCGGAATCGGCATGGGAGCGACCCTGTCGCTGGGCGCGCTGCTCGCCGCCGAGCTGTCGGGATCGAGCGCGTGGTCCGGTATGGCCGCGACCATGAGCACCCTGGGTGCGGCGATCGTGGCCGTGCCGCTCGCCCGCCTGGCCCAGGCACACGGCCGTCGAGTATCGCTCGCGACCGGTTCGCTGGTGGCCGCCGCTGGCGCGATATTGGCCATCACCTCGGTTGCCGTTGATATTTTTCCTCTGCTTCTGCTCGCGCTCATGCTGCTCGGTGCCGGATCGGCCACGAATTTACAGGCCCGATTCGCGGCCACCGATCTCGCCACCGCGCGCTTTCGTGCCCGCGACCTCTCGATCGTGGTCTGGTCGACCACCATCGGCGCCGTGCTTGGCCCCAACCTCTTCGGACCGGGCGAAGCGCTCGGCGCCGCACTCGGACTCCCCGCAATGACGGGCGCGTTCGCTTTTTCGCTCACCGCGACGGTCGCCGCCGCCCTCGTCTATGCCGTCGGATTGCGACCCGACCCTCTTCTGACCGCATTGGCGGCACGCACGGCGCGAGCGGGAATTCGCCGGGCCAGTGGCGGTCTGGCCATTCTGCACGGCAATGCGGCGGCTCGCTACGCCGTGGTCGTGATCGCACTCAGCCATGCCACCATGGTCGCGCTCATGTCGATGGCGCCCGTGCACCTGCGGGACCACGGGGCCACGCTGACGATCGTCGGGCTGACAATCAGCCTGCACGTGGCCGGAATGTACGCCCTCTCCCCCGTATTCGGTGCGCTCTCCGACCGCGTTGGACGACTTCCGGTTATTCTCAGCGGGCAGGCAATGCTGTTGGTCGCGCTCACCGTCGCCTGGATGAGCGATGGCACGCAGGGCGCGATGACTGTGAGTCTGATTTTTCTGGGCCTCGGCTGGTCGGCCTCCGTTGTGGCTGGCTCGGCACTCATCTCGGAGGCCGTCGAGATTGAGGATCGTTCCTCGCTGCAGGGGTTCTCCGACCTCTCCATGAACGCGGCCGGCGCACTCGGGGGCGCACTAGCCGGGCCGATTCTGGCGCTGGCCGGGTATTCAACCGTCGGCGTCTCCGCCATGGTGCTCGTTGCCGTCGTGGTCGTTTGGTCAGTCGTGCGGCTGCGCGGCGCGCACGCGTAGACCCCTCGATCACTCGCTGCCGCCTGCGACTACGAGTCGGTGACCGTGATTCCGAAGCTTTTCAGCTTGCGATAGAGCGACGACCGGGCGATTCCCAGGGACTCGGCCGCGCGCATCCGGTTGCCTTCAGTTTTGTGCAGCGCGCCGACTATGAGGTCGCGCTCCCCCGCTTCGAGCGCCGACAACAGCCGAGGCGCACCGCCATGGCAGTAGGCGGGGAGATCTTCGGCCTGGATGGCACCGACCGGTCGAGTGAGCAGGGCGGTATCGAGCGCTTCTTCGAGCTGCCTGATATTGCCCGGCCAGGGGTAGCGGGAGATCACCCGCATCGCCGGGGCACTCACGGTGGCGGGGCGCAATCCGGCCCTCCGCGCGAGCACCCGGGTGACGATGTCGGGCAAGTCGTCGATGCGATGACGCAAGGGCGCCACCGTCACGGATGTTTCGAAATGGTGCAGCAGGGTCGTGTACGGGTGAGCAGCAGCCAGATCTTCCTGAATATCGGGCTGCGATACCGTGACCGCGACACCGTCAGCAGCACCGCTCGCCCCCCCGGTTCTCAGTTCGCGCGAGCTGAGAAAGGCGTCGAGTTCGGTGACCGCTCGCGTGTTGAGCCGATCAATATTGCGAAAGACGTAGAGCGTGGGCTGGGCCGCCGCGTTAGAGCGGTCTCGGTCAAGAGCGGGTTGCAGGCCGTGGTCATTCAGGTCGTCGGCGCAGTACACAACGCTGCGACCTGCGGGCACAATGTGGCTGAAGAGCTCGGCCACGAGCGACACCTTGCCGCCGCCCGCCTCCCCCAGAACGAGCAGCGCCGCGCCGGCGGTGAGGGCCGACACAACGCTATCCGATGCCCGCTTTCCGAGCAGCGATGACATGTCGCTGAGAATCGCCGCGACCTGCGGTTCGCTTGACCGTGGCTCGCGTTTGGGCAGCGTCAGCCGGTTCAGACCGTTCCCGCCCGTGGGCGCCATCGGCTCCGAGACGATCTCAACGACCACGACGATGCCTGCGACGTCGAGGCCCACCACGACGCGCTTGCCCCGAATATGCACGACCTTGCCCGATGACAATTCGATCTGATCCACCGGATGCCCCGGCGAGATCATGAGGTAGCGAGCGTGCTCGTGAATGGTCCACTGTTCATCGGGGGCGAACAGGGTCTGCGCCACGGCGTTGCCCATCACGACGGTGCCGCCGATCGCCATGACCGCGCCGCGACTGCGGGCGTCCACCCGCACGTACGCCTCAAACAGGGCCTGTTGCCGCTGGCTGCGATCGACGAGCAGGTTGCGCTCAATCTCGTGGGCGGCCGACTGCACGAGGGAATGCATGAGCGGGTTGGCGTACTCGCTGAGACAGCTGATGTCGAGCACCCCCTCGACCCGGCCCGTGAGCGGGTCGCGAATAGGGCTACCGGCACACGCGAACGGCTGCAAATGCTCGAGAAAATGCTCGGGTCCCACGATATAGAGCGATTGACCCGACTCGAGCACGGTGCCGATGCCGTTGGTTCCCACGCTCGCCTCGGCGTAGTTGAAACCCGGAGCCAGCGATACGTCATCGAGCAAGGTTCCGATCCTTGTATCGGTTTCGGAGCGACTCAGAATTCTCGCCTTGTAGTCGGTGAGCACGATCGACAGCGGCATTTGGGCCATCTCATCGCTCAGCCGGGCAATGACCGGCTCCGAGCAGCGCATGAGCCGACCGGTGAGATCCAGATCGCTGTGAAACACCGCCTGAGACGAGCCCGCGTCTACGCCGGCGGACAAGGATCGCTGCCAGGAAGCCGCAACCGGCCCGGGAACTGACTGCGTCTCAGCGGTCCCGAAGCGGAGGAAATCGGCGCGGGCAGCGGCGATTTTAACGCGCCGCTCGGCGATTCTGTGCATATCTACTCCCTTGTGGACTCTCTAAGCATGCCCTCTGAGACCCGGCGACCGCTAGCCGAGGTGTGTCCCAATGTGGGACACACCCCGCCTCGACAGCGGGGCCACTGTTGGTGGAGAGGCTCCCCAGGGAGCATCGATCACTCACCACAAACCGCAAAGGAGCGCTCATGGAACGATTGATCAACATCGACAACGGTGGAACTCTCACCGATATTGTCGTCGCCAGCGGAACGGAATTCACGTTCACCAAAACCCTCACCACGCCGGTCGACCTGTCCCAGTGTCTGTTCGATGCAATGACGAAGGCATCGGCGCAGATCTACGGCGAGGCCAATCTGGCCGGCCTGCTGCACTCGACCCAGCACATCCGCTATTCATCGACGCAGGGCACGAACGCACTGGTTCAGCGCAAGGGCCCGCTGATCGGGCTCATCACCGACGATCCCGCTTTGCCCGACGCGCTCGGCACTTCGAACGACACGGCCGCACTCTTTAGCGATCTGATCGGAGCCCGTGTTGGCATTGTTTCGGTCGAGGGTACATCCCAAGAACTCTCGCAGCAGCTGGTCGCCGAGATCAACCGGCTGACCACCGCCGGAGCGGAACGTTTGGTCGTGGCTGGCATTAGCCCTGAACGCGAGCACCTGTTCAAGCGCACCATGCTCAAGAACTTTCCCCGTCACCTGCTCGGCTCGGTGCCGATTCTGTTCTCGCGCGAGTTCGCCTCGGACACGTCGAGGCAGCGCCAGGTCTGGTCGGGCATTCTCAATTCCTTTCTGCACCCCACCGTGGAGCGCTTTCTCTACAGCGCTGAACACCGACTGCGCGCCTATAAGGTCAAAAACCCCCTGTTGATCTACCGCAACGACGGAGCATCCTCCCGCGTCGCCAAGTCGGTTGCACTCAAGACCTATTCCTCGGGGCCGCGCGGCGGGCTCGAGGGCACGCGGGCCCTCGCCGAGGCCTATGGGCTCGACAACGTGCTCATGATCGATGTTGGCGGTACCACAACCGACGTCGGAACCGTCTCCAACCGCACTATTGCCGTGGACCGGCGCGGATCGATCCAGGGTGTCGACATCTCCTATGAAATGAGCGACGTGCGTTCGACCGGAGTTGGTGGCAGCTCAATCATCGCCGTGCGCGATGGCGAGATCACGGTCGGACCGGAAAGTGTCGGTGCCGCGCCCGGTCCGGCGTGCTTCGGTTTCGGTGGCACCTCAGCCACGATCACCGACGTCAATCTGCTGCTCGGAGTGCTCGACCCCGCCACCTACCTGAACGGCGAGATGGCCCTCGATGCTGAGCGGTCACGCCAGGTCATCACGAAAACCGTCGCCGACCCTCTGGGCATCAGCCTCGAGGAGGCGCTGATTCGCATGGAGGAAAACTACTCCAGCCATCTGGCACAGTCCTTCGCCGACCTCGTGAGCCCGACCGGCGACACAACGGTCGCTGCGTTCGGCGGTGGCGGACCGATGAGCGCCTGCAGCGCCGCACGCATTGCGGGTGCAGGCACCGTGCTCGTGCCGAGGCTCGCCGCAGTGTTCTCGGCCTACGGCATCAGCTTCTCGGACATCTCTCAATCGTACGAAACCCATGTGACCGGATTCACGGATGCCGAGCTCAGCGCGGCGCGAACCGCCATGCAGACGGATGCCGGCAAGGACATGTTCCAGGAAGGTCACGACCTGAGCGAGTGCGAACTGGAATGGACGACCATCATCGAAGACGGTGAAGAAATCCTTTCGCTCAAGGCCACTTTCGAGTTGCCGCACCCGGCCATTGCCAGCGGGGAGCCCGCGACGGCCATCGCCGCCGTACCCGCCGACACCCGACAGGTCCGCTCCACGGCCACCCAAATCGACAGCACCCCCGTGTACCTCCTCGATGACCAGAAGCCCGGTGCCACTGCCGCCGGGCCAGCCATTGTCGAGGGCCCATTCTTCACCGCACGAGTGCCGCTTGGCTGGACCCTCACGGTCTCCGCCGCCGGCGACCTCCAACTCACCGACACGTTCTAATTTGTTTCCCCAGGAAGGTACAAACAAAATGCGCGTTCCCATGACCGAATACCTGCTCATCGACCTCGAAACTGAGAGATGGATCTGCCGCATCTGCGCCCACGACTTCGGTGACGCCCGCGGCAACTACAAGGAAGGAACCCTGGTCTTCGACCGGGACCCGCAGGAGATTCACCCCCCGGTGATTGACCCGGACAAGTACGAGTTCACCTTCTCGCCCGACCCGACCTTCTGCCGCATCCTGGAGTTCTACTGCCCCACCTGCGGCACCCAGATCGAGGCCGAATATCTGCCTCCGGGACACCCTCCGACCGTTGACATGCTCTGGGACATCGACTCGCTGCGCGAGAAGTGGGAAGCCCATGGCGGCAACCCCGAAGAAGTCGTCAACTACGGCCCGGGCGAGAACGCCGAGACCGACCTCAGCGCCCAGTTTGATTCCGCGTCGGCACACTCCCACGCGCACCAGACCGAAGGGCACTGACCGTGAAAAGAATATCCGTAGACATCGGCGGCACATTCAGCGACTGCTTCTTCGTCTGGGACGACGTGTACATCGAGTCGAAGGCACTCACCACCCACCACAACCTCGCCCTCGGCTTCAACGAAGCCCTCGACCGGGCCTGCGAGCGGGCCGGCATCAGCCGGGAAAAAGCGCTCAAAGAGGTCGACTCGGTGCGCTATGCCACCACCCTTGGCACCAATGCGCTGATCGAGGGCAAGGGCCCCCGGGTGGCAGCGATCGTCACCCACGGCTTCGAGGACACCATCCCGCTTTCCCGCGGCCGTGGTTACGGCGAAGGGCTCGACGGCATCAAACAGGGTGACATGCCCGACGCCCAGCGCCCTGACCCGCTCGTGCCACGTCGGCTCATCCGCTCGGTCAAGGAACGCATCGACTCGGTCGGTGAAGTGCTCGTGCCGTTGATGTACGACGATGTGCGCACCCAGGTACGCGAACTCGTCGACAACGGCGCAGAGGCCATCGTCATTGCGCTGACCAACGCCACCGAAAACTCGGTACACGAAGATCGCATCCTCGAGATCATTCTCGACGAGTACCCCGCGCACGAACTCGGGTCTATCCCAGTACTGCTCAGCAGCCAGGTTTCGGGCCGCAAAGGCGAATATGTGCGGGCGATGGCCACCATCGTCGACGCTTTTTTGCACCAGACGATGTTTTTCGCGCTCAACCAGCTCTCGAACAACCTGCGCGACTCGGGCTATGAGAAGCCGATGCTCGTTATCCACAACTCGGGCGGCATGGCGCAGCCCAATTCAACGGATGCGCTGCAAACGATTCACTCCGGACCGATCGCCGGCGTCGGCGCGGCCCAGCACCTCTCGGAATCGACCGGGCTCGGCGACGTCGTGTCGATGGACATGGGCGGCACCTCGTTCGATATCGGATTGGTGCCCGAGGGAGGGGTGCGGCACTACGACTTCCAGCCCACCATCGGGCGCTGGATGGTGTCGGCACCGATGATTCACCTCAACACCCTCGGCGCCGGTGGCGGCTCGATCGCCGCCTACAATCGCATTCACCACGCGATTCAGATCGGACCGGAGTCGGCCGGAAGCGACCCGGGCCCGGCCTGCTACGACCGCGGCGGACTGCGTCCAACCGTGACCGATGCCGACCTCGTGCTTGGTTACCTCGACCCTGAGAACTACGCCAACGGGCACATCAAGCTCAACAAAAAGCGCTCGATCTACGTGATCGACGAAACGCTCAGCGACGAGCTTGATCTCGACGCGGTCGAGGTCGCCAAGGTGATCAAGAAAACCGTTGACGAGCAGATGGCGATCGGTATCGAAAAGGAGCTGCGCTCGCGTGGCGGCCTGATCGAGGACTACACGATGCTCGCCTACGGCGGTAATGGCCCGCTGCACGCCTGCGGCATCGCGGCCAGCGCCGGCATCAGCCGCATTCTGTTTCCGCCGTTCGCCTCGGTGTTCTCGGCGCTCGGCGCCGGCAATATGCAACCGCTGCACATTCACGAACGCAGCGCCTACGTCGTTCTTTATGAGGCGATCAAGCGCAGCCTGTACAGCGAATATGAGGCTCTGAACGGGTACATCGAGGATCTGGAAGCCAAGGGCGCCGAAGATCTGGTGCGCCAGGGCTACGACCGCGCCGACGTGCGCTACCGCCTCGAGATGGACATGCGCTACGGTAACCAGCTCGTCACAACGGCCGTCGCGTTCGACATCAACCGGGTCAACGGGGTCGCCGATGTGCTGCACCTGATCAAGACCTTCTCCGATATTTTCGGCGAGCGCTATGGCGAGGGGACGCAGGCACCGGAGGCGGGCATCCGAGTGCAGACGATTCGAGTCGCATCGTTCATCGAGGGCGAAGTGGTTCAGTTCGAGTCGATCAAGATCGGCGGCGAAAAGATCAAACCAGCCTCGCTCTCGCACCGTACGGTGCACTTCACCAGCATTAATGGCGCCGTAGACACCCCCGTTTACGATGCCGAAGCGCTCAAACACGAATATGTGATTCACGGTCCGGCGATTGTCACGACCGAGAACACGACCTATCTGGTGGAGCCGGGCTGGCGCCTGGAGCCGACCGTGCAGGGAGCGGTTTGGCTGCTCAGCGACTAAGCATTCCCTCCATCCCCGCCTCACCTCGCATCAGCACTCGCATAAGCAAAGGAGCTTGAGCACTATGACACTGACAACTGACGAATTCGTACCCACCAGTGGAAACGACGACGATGCCAACCAGCTACTGACCGACCAGGAACAGCAGTGGGTCGACAAGTTCATGGACGAGACCACCCTCTTTCTCGGACCCGACCCGGCCATCATGCGCCACCACGAGATCATGCCGCGCACGGACTATGAAGAGGAGTGCATCGCCAACGGGATCGACCCCTTGGAGATTGACCGCATCCGCAAGCGCCTGGCCGGTGCCCTCGACGAAGCCTTCGAAATGTGCGAAAGCATGGGTGCCGCTCCCGGCGCAAAATGGGCCGACCTGTCCTGCGCCGTTTATACCGCCGAGGGTGACGTCACCTATCTCTCCAATCGCGGCGTTATCGCGTTCTCCGCGGTACTGCACCACCCCATCCGCTACATCATGAAGAACTGGAAGAACGAGCCCACCGTCGGCATCAACGAGGGTGACGGATTCTTCCACAACGACTCCCGCTTCGGCATGGTGCACAACACTGATCAGTCGATGCTGGTGCCGGTCATTCGCCATGGAATCATCATCGCCTGGGTTGGCGCGACCATTCACGAGGGTGAAAACGGCGCCTGCGAGCCGGGCGGCATGCCGTCGGGCTCGGAGACACCGTTCGACGACGGCCTGCGGGCCTCGCCGATCAAGATCGTGGAGAAGGGCCACCTGCGCCGCGACCTGCTGACCTTCCTGCAGCACTCCACCCGCGACCCGAAACTCATGCTCGCCGACATCAAGGTGAAAATGGGCGCCGTGCGCCGCATCATGGACACCGTCGACCGTCTCATCGACGAGGTCGGGCAGGAGACATTCGTTGCCTCCCTGCGCGTCACCGTGGAAGACGTGGAGACCGAGGTGCGCCGCCGCATCGGCGAACTGCCCGACGGCACGGTTACGTTCAACCAGTTCGTCGACTCGACGCTGAAAGAAAACATCCTGATCAAGTTCGCCTGCAAGATCACCATCAAGGGCGAGCGCATGATCGTGGACCTCACCGGGACCGGCCCCGAGATTCTCAACCGGGCCATCAACTCGCCACTCGCCTCGACCAAGGCATTCATGGTGCAGGCTATTTTGTCGTACTGGTGGCCCGACCTGCCACGCTCCACCGGGGCGATGAGCCCGATTGACGTCATCACCGAAGAGCACAGCTGGGCGGATGCCGGTTACGACGCTCCCGTTGGCCAGTCGCTGCAAGCCTCCTTCCGCGGTTTCTCCGCGCTGCAGAGCGCATTTGCCAAGATGCAGTTCTCGGCACCGCAGAAATACTCCAACGTCGTGGCACCCTGGTTCAACCAGATCAACGACTTTCTGTGGGGCGGTACTACCCAGAACGGCGAACAGGTCGGCAACCTGTGCGCCGACCTGAACGGCATGGGTGGCGGAGCGAAAGCCTTCCGTGATGGCGAGGACGCCGTCGCCCCGCTGTTCTGCGCGATGGCCGACATCGGCGAGCAGGAAGTCATGGAAGAAGAGGTGCCGTTCCTGCAACTCGTCAGCAAGCGTCTCGTTCGTGACAACCAGGGCTTTGGAAAATTCCGCGGTGGCATGGGTTACGAAATGATGGTCGCCTCACGCGGCACACCCAGCTGGGGTTTCATGACCGTCACGAGCGGATCGAAGTTCTCCTCCGTGCCCGGCATGTTCGGTGGCTATGGCTGCCCGGTATACCCGCTCGCGATGGTGAAAAACGTCAATATCTACGACATCATCAAAAAGGACCCGACGCAGTTCAATCTCTCCATGGAACGGGTGATGAACGAGCAGCCGTTCGAGGGCGGCGACTATCAGTCCTCGCACATGGGGCTGCAGTTCGACGTGGCAAAAGAGGGCGAGCTCTACATGATCGCCCAGGGAGCGGGCGGCGGCTACGGCGATGTGCTGGAGCGCGACCCGGAACTCGTGGTGACCGATCTGGAGCTCGACCGCATCAGCGCCCACACCGCCTCGAGCATGTACGGCGTGGTGTGGGAACCCGGCACCTACGTCGTGCACGAAGATCAGACCAACGAGCGGCGGGCCCAGATGCGCCGGGACCGCATTGCGCGCGGCACTCCCTACAAGGAGTTCGTGAAGAAGTTTGTGCAGGAAGAGCCGCCGGCCGACCTGCTGTACTTCGGTTCCTGGGGCCAGGACGACGACGAAAACCTGATCGCCACCCACTGGGGTGGACTGGAACCGGAACGGGTCACCGGCAAGCTCGCCGAGCTCCCGCTGATCATGGTTCCTGACCGTCGGGTGCTCAAGATCACCAAGCTAGAAGCCCGGGTGCGCGAACTCGAGCAGAAATACGGCGAAGTCGTCGAGCACAAATCCTAGTATCCGCCTGCTGACCCGCGGCTGCGGGGCCGTCTCCTCGCGGCCCCGCAGCCGCGGGTCGAACTACTTGATTGATTGATGGGAGACACCGTGACACTTTCGCTGAATGCGCTTCTGGCCGAGCCCACGTCGGGCCGCCGTCGGGCTGTCGTGCTGGACAGCCACGACTATGCCCAATCCGTTTTCTTGCAGGGCAAGCCCGTCCCGTGGCAGGAACCGATGGCCTACGCGAACTTTTTCGGCCAGGTTCAGGGCGTACTCAAGTCTGACCTCGCACTACTGAGCCTTGATCGGTTCTACGCTCAGCGTGTCGCCGCCGATCCGACGCTGCAAGCGGCAATGGGCGCTAAATCTCGCACCGGCTATGCCCTCCGCACCCTGCTCCACAATGCTGAGACGACCGCATTCGTCATCGAACTTGCCACCACCTTCAGCCAGACGCAGCGGGTGCCCGTCGTGCTGCAGATTCCGTCGCCAATGCAGTGGCTGGCGCGCACGCATCCGTTTTCGGGGGCGACCGACGTGTCAGGGCTCGACGCCGACACCGCCGAAAACGCATCCATGTACGTCGCCGACTGGCTACGCGGATTCGCCGCGCTACCTTTAATCGCCGTCTTGCTCGACGACCGCGGCCCGGGTGGCAACGCTGCATCGGTGCCACTGGCAACGTATTCGCCGATTGCCAACGTCACCGACCACTATCGGTGGGCACTCGGCCAGCGGCACGAGGATCGGGTCGAGTTGCACGGCAGCGAACTGAGCGGTGCCGTGATCGGCGCGGATTTCTGGACGACCGACACCGGCACACTTCCCGACGGCGACTTTCTGGTGGGCGAGGTGCCGCGAGGGGCGGTTCCGGAGCAGGTACTGGACCGCATTACGACGATGGCCTAGTCGGCGCCGCCATTGTTCTGCCGGCCGCAGTCAGGCGAAGCGACGCCGCCCCGATGCCGCTTCCTGCTCGAGCGGGGTGGCCGTGGCCAGGGGCACGTTCAGAAAGTCGATGAACGGCTGGAAGGCTCGAAACCGTTCAATAACGAGGTCGATGAAGTTGTCCTGCAGCGCCACATCCCCGGGAAGGGTCGAGAACAGGGCCCAGCTGCGATTGAGCAACAGGTCGGCCGCCGGATGATCGATGGGAAACCCTCGGGGCGGGCGGCTGAGCTGATTACCGCTGAACGGTTCTGCCACCGTCCCGAGCGCGGGGGCCGCCAGCAGCGAGCGCAGCTCAACATGATGGTCGAGTACGTAGTCGCGGATGGCCCGCAGTTGCGGTGCCGGCGGAGCATATGCTCCGCCGGCGACCATGACACCGTGCACACCCACCTGAAGAAAGTACCCGGCTGCCCCGGCCTTCTCCAACCCGTGCCGGGGCCAGGAGGCGGCCAGATGTGTCTTGTACGGCGTCTTGTCCTTGGAGAATCGCACGTCGCGATAGATGCGCAGCATCGCCTTGGTCGGCGGGCGAATGTAGTCGCCAGCGAAGTCACCCATCCCGCCGTTGAGCGACTCAATGACCGCGAGCATCCGCCTTTTCAGTTCGTGCTCGTAGACAGGTTTGTGCTCTTCAAACCACTCGCGTTCGTTGCGGTGCTCAAGTTCGTCGAGAAAGTCGAATGTCTGCGCACTGAAATGGGGGCTCACCCCGCGAGACTACGCCTTTGCAGCGGCCTTGGCAGCGCGCTTGGTCTCCCGTACGCGTGTGACTGAGCCGGGGTCGACGATGTCGGCCACCGACCGGAATGATCCTTCCTCCCCATAGGGAGCGGATGCTTCGCGCCAGCCGGGCGCGTTGACACCGAGTCGCTTGCCGAGCAGCGCCAGAAAGATCTTCGCCTTTTGTTCACCGAAACCCGGAAGCGCTCTGAGTCGGCGCAGAATCTCGGCTGCGTCGGGAGTGCCCCCTGTCCACAAGGTGGTCGTATCGCCGTCCCAGTCGCGCACGATTGCCTCGGCAACAGCCTGCACCCGGCCGGCCATGGAGCCGGGATAGCGGTGCACGGCCGGGGTCACGCGAAAGACCTCCACGAAGGCATCGGCGTCGTAGGTCGCGATGGTTGCCGGGTCGAGGGTGCCAATACGGTCGCGAATCTTGGCCGGACCGCTGAAGGCGACCTCCATGAGGATCTGCTGGTCGAGCAGCATGCCGACGAGCAGGGCGAACGGGTTCTCACTGAGGAGAGTGTCGGCGGCGGCATCGCCGGTGAGGTGCAGGGTCGTCATGCGCCCATTGTGCCACTGCGCGACAGTCATCGCGTGCCCAGCAACCGAGCGGGTGAAACCGTCGGCCACACAATGATTCCATGCACGACGCTGATGCGGCGAAGCGTTGGCGCCAGGTCGACCATGACCCAGCTGACAGAATCACGTCCGCCGGGACAGTGCCGCCCTGGCCCAACCCGTCGAATCGAGCGGGTGCGGTCACGGCTCGCAGGCATCAGCCGATCGGCTCGTTCCACAGGTGAACGTTGCGCGGCGAGTAGTGCGTGCGCACGGTACGCCATTTGCTGCGGAAGAACACGACGAAAAGCACTTCGGCAACAACCACCACGGCGAGGCCGGCCACGGCAGCCACTTCTAACCAGACCGGATTACCCGGGCTCAAATTCGTGTAGATGATCTCGATCCCCACTACCAGGCTCGCCCAGCCCGCGCCGAGTAAGAGCAGAACGGTCGACGCGTACGGGTAGGACATATGGTTGCCCTTGGACATCAAAGCGCTCTCCCACGCCATCGAGCGATTGTCGACCAGAGCGTTGATGCGCAGTTCGAGGTCGCGGATCCAACGCCCCGCTCGCTGCGAACGGTCGTATTCACCGAGCCAGATGAGCAAACCCGTCTTGGCGAGTTGCGGCACGAAGAGCGCGGCTATGATGCCGGATAGCAGCCCCGGATCCTTCTGTGCGAGCAGCCCCGCGATCATGACGGCGAGAGCCCCGAAGGTGAAGTTGACGATGGTGACGCGATTGGAGATCGATGCCATCGATTCCTGACGCAAACTCTCGTATTCTGCGAGAGCTGCCTGCAGCTGAAGGGCACGATCATCGCCCGCGTCTCCTTCAGCTCTTTTCCACATCATCACTCCCCCTTGATTGCCATCCCGCAGACAACAGGACCTCGTCCCCCACTCCATACATTGTCGCCTGAAACCCGCAGCGCCTTGCGCGCACGATATTGAATGCGCGATCGTCGATTACGA
The DNA here is from genome assembly GCF_015751745.1 of Cryobacterium sp. CAN_C2. Classification (NCBI taxonomy): domain Bacteria; kingdom Bacillati; phylum Actinomycetota; class Actinomycetes; order Micrococcales; family Microbacteriaceae; genus Cryobacterium; species Cryobacterium sp. CAN_C2. The sequence goes on along the minus strand of NZ_JADOUX010000003.1, from coordinate 219,049 downwards.
GGGTTTGAGACGGGCGAAGAACGGCAGCGGCCACCTCGAAGAGTCCCGGATCAGTATCACCCTTCGTCACGCCGGCACCGAAGGACGTGAACTCCCAGCTCAGTTCATTCGGGGCTATCCCGAGGAGGGCAAGCTGCTTCGGGTACCAGAACGCAGTGTTGTTGGTGATCAGCCCCCAAGGGCGATCTGCCCCACGAAGGAAGGCCAGCATCCGCTGCGCTCCGGGGGTAGCCAGCAGCAGGTTGCGTTCCACCTCTGCGATCATCGTCGGTGGAATGTACGCGCCAATGATCTCGGCGAGCTCGTGCCAGTAGAGATCCTCTGGCGTGGCTTCACGGGCATAGGCGTTCCAGAGCACTCTGCCGGCTTCGCGCACGACAGTGTGATCAAGTCCCAGTCGATCAGCGATGCCCTCGGTCGGCGTGAGCAGCAACGCTTCCCACGGATCGACGGTGAGCACCCCTCCGAGGTCGACCAGAACCGCATCGAATTGCTGCGACGTCATGAGGCTTCCTACCCGCTCGCCGCACGTGAGTGTTGAAGCGGACCTCGACAACGTTACGCCACGAATGCTGACTCGTCAGGCGACGAGAACTGTGTGGCCGTTATGGCGGCACGATCGGTTCGTGGGAGCTGTGAACGTTCAAGTGGAACTCCACCGGATTGGATTCGTGACAGTTGCCGGCGTGGAATACAGCAGCAACTGGCGCGACCCGGTGCGCCTCATTGGGTCGCAGTTATCGGCCGAGAGGTACACCAGATCGCGACAAACGCGGTGCCGAATCCGACCATCAGTGCGGCGGCGTTGACCGACCCGGCGATGATACCGATCGTTTGCCCATAGGTCACGAGCCGCACCAGACCGGCGACGATCAAGATCGAGCCGGCGGCGAGAACCAGCACGGGGAGCCGCAGCGCGCAGCCCACCGCGGCCAGCGCCGCCAGACCGACCAGCAGCAACCCTTGCACGAGGTTCACCGAAACAAAATGCAGTGGCGTGTAGTCCACCAGGGAGAACAATGCACTGAGCGCCGTGAACCCGGCGACGAGCAGGCCGCGGGCGCGCCAGCTCAGGGTGCGGGGGTCCCGCACAGGCGCCCTGCCCGTCGAGGCGTTCATGACAGCGCCATCGCGATTCGGGAAAGCCTACTCGTGCCGAGCGACCAGCGCGGGCGAAGCAGCCCGTCGACCCCCGCGACGCGCCCAGCGGCGGTAGCCAGGAGCACGAATTGCGCGGCGAACATCAGGTAGTAGCTCCACTGCCACTCCGCTGGCGTGTTCAGCACCGAGAGGGTGATCGCGATCGTCTGCAGAATGCCCACGATTGCCCAGAAACGCGTCAGGAGTCCGACCAGCAGGAACGCGCCGAGGCAGAACTCGGCGATGAGCACCCCCCAGCCGAAGAGAGCGAAGTTCGGGAGGATGACGTTCTGCACCAGCCAGCTGAAGGGGGCCAGGACCGGGTTGTCCACGGCATAAGAAATGTACTGATACAGCCCGCTGCCCGCAGCCTGCCCGAAGTCGGGCGGGCGTTTCCAGTTGACGTTCTGCAGCCACATCAGCCCGACCGCGATCCGCACGGCCGCGAGCACCACGCGAGTGGGTCGGCCAGTCGGGATCGCGTTGACGTCCAGCTCTTTGGCGGTCAATGGCGTCCTGATTCCGGTCACGGCGTTCTCATTCCCGTTCAGGCGCAGGCGAACAGGGCGGACGCGGCTGTCATTGACGACCACTGCTCGGCGAAAAGGTCGCTGACCAGGTCGAGGGAGGGAGCGAGTGGGAGGATCTGCCGGCTGACGAGGGCGTCCTCGTCGAGTGCTGCAACCGGATGCCAGTAGATGCCCTCGGCGGTTACGGTCACCTCGGGGATGAGCGACTCCCGCGAGAACGTGAACCCCTCATCGGCGACGCCCTGGAGTGCGATCGGACGGATCACCTGATCGGCCCGCGGAATCCCGAGTCCGTCAAACAGGGCGTGCAGCTCGTCCAAGGCTGGGTCGTCGTGCGCCGAGATGGTCGCGGCGACCCGCACGGTGAAGCCCTCGTCGAGTGCCACCCGAATTCCGGCAAGTGCCCGATTCCAACTCCCGGCGCCGCGGTGCGAGTCGTGCACCTCAGCGGTCGGCGAGTCCACGCTGATCTGAAGAGCGAAGCCCGCGCGCGGCATGGCCTGCAACTTACGCAATCCCAGGCCACGGAACAGCATTCCATTGGTCAGCAGCGTTGTCGGCAGTTGCTCGACGCAGGCCCGCACGATCGCATCGATGTCCGGAAGGAGGAATGGTTCACCACCGGTGAGATACAGCTCGCGCACGCCCCACGCTGCCGCTTCGACGACCAGGGTCTGGATCGTCTCAATTCCGAGAAGGCGCGGATCGGTCTTTGGCGAGGACGCGACACAGCAGTAATCACAGGCCAGGTTGCAGTGAAAGTTGGTGTACAACCAGAGTCGTGCTCCGGGCATCCGGTCGGCGGGGATCATCGTCGCCGGGTTGCGCGGGCGTCCGCGGCCGACGGTTACGTGGCCGGTGTCTTTCTCGACCATCATTGTGCTCACGACCGTGTTGCCGGTCTTCGCACACCATCGACGCACGAGGTCAAGTTCGCTCGCCGAGGCCACCGGGAACTCAGCCGTGTCGCCCTCGGCCAGCTGTTCGACGGTGCGCATGAGCGCCATGACTACCATCGGGAATCGACGCCCTGTTCCTCGATCGCCTCGAACAGGCCGGCGTAGCCGTCAAGGTGCGGCTCAACCCACTTGGTAAGGCCCTCCAGTTCGAGGATGCGGCGGTGCGCGGGCACCTCCCAGTCCATCGCGAGCAGTTTCGCAACCCACGGAGCGCTCACCGACTCGGGGAGCGTGTCGAGAGCGGTGAACATGCAGTGCGAGTAGACGTCAGTTTGCCAGACCTCTTCCAGCATCCCGGGCATCAGATCCCCCCGGCCGATGTTCTCCCAGACCGTGATACCGATGGCGGCGACATCGGCGTCACCGGCCAAAACGGCGTCGATCGCGTCCAGCTCACTGCGACCCGTATCACCATGCTTGCCAATGTCACTATCGAAACGGATGACCTGCATGTGGTCGACATCCACGCCGGCTGCGCGCAGATAATGCAGGGGCAGGATCGCGGCGTGCGCTGAGTCCGCCGACCCGAGTGCCAGCCGTCGGGTCGCGATGTCGCCGGGGCCGGACCAGCCGCTTCCCGCCGCCGCCACGAACACCGTGGAAAATGCGGCGTCGGTGTCGCGCATCGCGAGCGCCCGCACGTGCCCATCGGTCTGCAGCACGGCGCGGACGTACGCAAGGTTGGTATTCCAGGCGATGTCGATCATTCCGGCCCGCAGAGCGTCAACCAGGCGACCGTAGTTGGAGAACAGCACGAAATCCATGGCCGTATCGGGCTCGTCAAAGTAGTCGCGGATACCCTCCCAGATAGGAACGACGTTCGGCGTGTAGGCGACCGCTCCGACGAGCAGAGGGGCTCCGATTAGCTGTGACATACGCCGCTCAGAACAGCGGAAGGCCGGTGAGGGCCTTACCGTAGAAGTCGTAGAGCACGTCGGCCGTCGGCGCCATGACCGACCCGGCGCGGGCATCCCGAAAGGCCCGCTCGATCGGAAGATGCTTTGAGAACGCCGCCCCACCGCACACCCGCATCGCCGATTCGGTAATGGTCAGCGCGGCATCGTTCGTGGAGGCTTTCACCCCGAGCACGAACAATCCGGTGTCCGCGGCGGGGCTCGCCACCCGAGCCGCGGCCTGCGCCAGGTACGCGCCCTGGGCGGCGAGCGCGATACTCATTTTTGCCACCTGAGCGCGGATGGTCGGCAGCGCCGACAGCGCCTGGTCCAGGTGCTCCAAGCGGGCACCGGTGACGTGGGTCGTCGCCGCATCGACCGCCGCCCGTGAGAGCCCGAGCGACACGGCCGAGTTGCCCAGGTTGAACCACGGCAACACAGTGGCCATCATCGTGCCGAACCCGCTGCCCGCCTCGCCGATGCGATAGCCGGACGGAATCGTCACCGCCACCGACATCGGGCTCGCCTCGTTGCCGCGCAGCCCCAGGGCGATCCAGGGGCCGGCGACCTCCAGACCGGGTGTGCCAGCGGGGATCGCGTACAGGTCGACGGTCTTGGGGTCGACCGCGCTCCGTGACGACATCACATAGACGTCCGCGTGCGCGGCCGAGGTCACCCAGCTCTTGTACGCGGTGAAGCGCAGGTCATCGCCGTCGGCGACCGATTCCGATACGGGAGCCCAGAAATGTGACCGCGACCCTTTTTCGCTGAAGGCGAGGGTGCCGAGCACCTCGCCCGACGCCATCCGCGACAGGAGGTCCGGCATCGCGACCGGAGGAGCGGATGCCACCGTCACCGCCGCGGCGACGTGCATCAGGTAGATCATCGCGGTCGATCCACAGGCCGCAGCGATGGAGCCGACCACCTCGATGAACTCAGCAGGACCGGCGCCCATGCCCCCCGAATCCTCGCTGATCACCAGCCCGAGCAGCCCACTCGTGCGCAGCGCCTCGACTGCATCCACCGGATAGGCGCCGTCAGTATCGACCTGGTCGGCGTGAGCGGCGGCCACTGCCGTCACCTCCGCGACGACATCGTCGAGCCTCGTTTGTGTGATGGTCATCCGGTCTCCTAGCATCGTCGCTGAAGTTTCTCGCCACCGCTGACGCAATGCCGACCCGGCAAGTATTGCCTATCGGGATGCCAAATCAAAGGGGACATTTTTCCCGGTTTCCCGGACCTTCATCCACGGGCCATTTCTTACCAAGCGCGCTGAAGAACTCAACGTTCGAATGCGGAATGACCGCCGAGAGCGTAAATGAGTTCAACTGTTTCTTCTCCCATGACCATTCCACCCGAACGAACGCTCCATTCGCCAATGAGCCATTCGCTGGCGAGGCTGCCCGTCTTGATCGTGTCTCGCTTCCGTGGTCGACAGCGACAGCGACAGCGACAGCGACAGCGACAGCGACAGCGACAGCGACAGCGACAGCGACAGCGACAGCGGACTCCGGCCAGCGTCGATCAGGATGCTTCGGTAGGTTGAAGACCTGCCATTTCGGCTGCCCGGCAATTCACGAGGAGCTCCATGCCCATCACCGTCCAAGGCGCGATCGCCCGCTCGAAGGGGGCTCCCGTTGAGCTCACCGACATCGTCATACCCGACCCCGGTCCGGGCGAGGTCATCGTCGACATCGAGACCTGCGGCGTTTGCCACACCGACTTCCATTACAAGGAGGGCGGGATCAACGACGACTTCCCGTTTCTGCTCGGGCACGAAGCCGCCGGCCGGGTGAGCATCATCGGTGCGGGAGTCACGCACGTTTCCGTCGGTGATTTCGTCGTGCTCAACTGGCGGGCAGTCTGCGGCGATTGCCGAGCCTGCAAGCGAGCAGAGCCCTGGTATTGCTTCAACACCTTCAACGCCACCCAGAAGATGACCCTCACCGATGGCACCGAGCTCAGCCCGGCCCTCGGCATCGGCGCCTTCGCCGAGAAGACCCTCGTTCATGAGAAGCAGTGCACCAAGGTGCACCCGGACGCGGACCCCGCGGCGGTCGGACTCCTCGGCTGCGGCATCATGGCCGGCATCGGCGCGGCGATGAACACCGGTCACGTCTCCCCCGGCAACTCGGTGGCCGTGATCGGCTGCGGCGGCGTCGGAGACGCCGCAGTGGTTGGTGCAGCCCTCGCCGGAGCATCCACCATCATCGCGATCGACCGCGACGCGAAGAAGCTGCAGAAGGCCACCGGGTTCGGCGCCACGCACGTGATCGACTCCTCCGGGCTCGATGAGGCCGGCGTGGTCGCGGCCGTTCAGGCGCTCACCGATGGTTTCGGCGCCGACGTCGTCATCGACGCGGTCGGTCGCCCCGAAACGTGGCGGCAGGCGTTCTACGCCCGGGACCTGGCCGGCACCGTCGTTCTTGTCGGCGTGCCAACGCCAGACATGATGCTTGAGATACCGCTGCTCGACGTGTTCGGCCGCGGCGGATCGCTCAAATCATCTTGGTACGGTGACTGCTTACCGGAGCGCGACTTCCCGATGCTCACGGAGCTCTATCTGCAGGGCAGGCTGCCGCTGGCCGATTTTGTGAGCGAACGCATCGGCATCGCAGACATCGAGGCGGCCTTCGCCAAGATGGCCTCCGGCGACGTGCTCCGCTCCGTGGTGGTGCTGTAATGACCGCGCGCATCGACCACCTGGTCACCGAGGGTACCTTCAGCCTCGACGGCGGCACGTGGGCGCTGGAGAACAACGTGTGGATCGTCGGCGACGACACCGAGTGCCTCGTCATCGACGCCGCCCACAACGCGGATGCCATCCTCGCGACCGTCGGCGATCGCCGGCTGCTCGGCATCCTCAGCACCCACGGGCACAACGACCACATCGGTGCCGCGGGTGCGGTCGCCGCTGCGTCGGATGCGCCCATCTGGCTGCACCCCGATGACCGGATGCTCTGGGACGACGTCTACCCGGACACCGCCCCTGTTCGCGACCTCGCGGACGGACAGCGCATCGATGTGGCCGGCGTCGAACTGCAGGTCATCCACACCCCCGGTCACTCGCCGGGTTCGGTGTGCTTCTACGCTCCCACCTTCGGTACCCTGTTCAGCGGCGACACACTGTTCCACGGCGGACCGGGCGCTACCGGCCGGTCGTACAGTGACTTCCCCACGATCATCGAGTCGATCACCACCAGACTGCTCACCCTACCCGCCGAGACCATCATAAACACCGGCCACGGCGAGTCGACCACCATCGGCGCCGAGGCCTCTGATCTGGCGGACTGGATCGCCCGCGGGCACTAGCCGCGACGGGCGGTTCAGGGTTCAGAACAAGACGTCGGATCGAAACTCAACTGGTGAGTGAAACGACACATTGAAGCGGAACGCGTCGTTCGCAACAAACCGAGGGCCTGCGAAAAATAGCCCATTGACTGGAAGAAAAGTACGAAGTCCTCGACTCAGTAGACGTTGAAGCGGAACTCCACCACGTTTCGTCACCGATCAACGTCAGAGAATGACTTTGCTCTCGCCGTACAGTCCAATTGAAAGTGGGGCAGCAGCTACTGCCCTACTCCCGACCGTCCTCAAGCGGGATGAGCATGGTGCGGAACGGACCGGCAACGGCGTGGATGTCCCAGATGCGATCGGCGACACCGTCGATGCCGTTGGCAAGCTGAAGCTGGGGAATGCCACCGGGAATCACCAGTTGGTTGACACGGATGCCCTCACCCGCGAGGGCATCGTGGAGCATCTCGCCGTAGGCGCTCTCAGCCGGGAAGGCGACCGATGTGCCGGCGAAGTCAGCGCGGGCCTTCACTGAGGTTCCACCGTTGATCATGATGATGCTGCCGCTATTTGTCTGCCGCATCGCCGGGAGCACTGCACGCACCGCGTGGATGAGCCCGAGGGCCGAGAACTGCAGGGCCTCTAACGCCAGCTCGGGAGTCATCTCAAGCACCGGCTTCAGGTAGTCGCGCGACGGGAGCGGGCTATATTGCAGCGCGGTGATGGCCCCGAGCTCTGCCGCGGCACGCGTAAGGGCAGCTTCGAGCGACGCCGCTGTGCGGACATCAGCAGGGTAAGCACTCGCGGTGAAGCCAGCAGCAGTGAGCTCGGCTGCCATAGCGTCTAGTTTCGACTGGTTCCTGGCGATCAGGGCAATTGAGAAGCCTTCGCGCCCGAACCTTCGCGCAACTGCTGCGCCGAGTCCCGTTCCGGCTCCGATGATGGCGATGACAGGCACGATGATCTCCTTCGATTGATGCTGCTGTGATGACGAACGCGAGGAGCTAGAGCCTATACATTGAACCTAAACTCCACCACGTTCCGCATTCGAGCAACATCATGCTGATTGGTCTACCACCAGCAGTAACCTGCCACTGTTGCCGACTCAGTTGAGGTGTGACCTGCAAACGAGGCATCCCCGAGTATGGATATCTACTCGGCCTGCCAAGCCAGAGGCGTGCTGGTCGACAGCGTCTCACGCTCTCCCGTTTCCAGATTGACTGCGAAGCGGATTCGCTTCGACGGCGGCCCACCACGATCAGGATGGCTGATCAACGCCATATTTTGCGAAACGTCGATCTCGACACCCAAGTGAGAGATTCCTGCCGCGCGGAGCTCCTTTACGAGGGCGGGAGCATCCTTGCGAGGGAATTGCTTGTACTCGATATTCAGAGACTCGGGGAAGGAGCGGATAAGCATGGCTTCGGCGACCGTGACCAGCTTGGACTTCGCGACGAGCGGGTCATCCGGCGTGGCCAAGAACTGGCTGGCGAAAAGCCCGATCTCTTCGACGTTGTCAGCGCCGATGCTGAAGACCGCTTCCCTGCCCTGAATCTGCGCATCCATCACGATGACGGCAACGGCGGAGTTGGGGTGGAAGTCAGCCTGCTCGGCAAGCACCTGCTGGAGTTGCTTGTGCCCATCCCCACTGCGCTTAGCGGCAGTTCGCTCGCCATGCTTGCCGTAAGACTGACCCACATACTCGACCTGATATGTGACGGTCCCCGAAGCAGAACGGAGGGCCTCCGAGCACCTGTACATCTGACGGATCAAAATGTACGTTGGAAGCATGTCAATCGTCACCGTTACCGCCGCCCGGAGCAGTCTCCCCGAGATCATCGAGCGCGCCCGCGGGGAAGCCGTCTTCCTCGAGCGACGCGGGACGGTGGAAGCTGTCGTCGTCAGCCCGGCCCAGTACGAGCGCATGATGGATGCCCTGGAAGACGCTGCGGATGTAGCTGCGTTCGACGTCGCAATGGCTGAAGAGGGCGAGCACATTCCTTGGGCGCAGGTCAAAGCCGATCTCGGCTGGAGCTGAGTGAGCAAGTCCCGAATCGAGGTTCGGCCCGCTGTGCTCAAAGCTCTGCGCAGCATCCACCCCACAGATCAGGCTCGCATCCATGGGGCGATTGCCCTCCTCGGTGAGGATCCTCGCCCGCCTGGTGCAAGAGCTCTGCACGGTCGTTCCGGCCTTCGGGTTCGCGTCGGCAACTACCGCATCATCTACACCGTCGACGAGGGCGTGCTCCTGGTTGTAGTCGTAACGCTCGGTCATCGCAGCGACGTCTACGACGTTTAGCCGGCGGTGACGTTTAGCCGCCGGTGACGTTTAGCCGGCGGTGACGTTTAGCCAGCGATGACGTCTAGCCGGCGATGACGTCTCAGCCAGCGGGTCACAGAACTCCTCGGCAACCGATGACTGTTATCGAGCTACCGGTGCTCGGTCACCGGTCTGGCGTGGGACGCACTCTTCGACCCGTCAGAGAAGGTGCCGCTCAACTGGTGCCTGGTCGGCGGCCAGCAACTTCAGGCACGGGCGGTAACGAAGATTACCGGCTTCTGCCTGATAGAGTATTTACGTATTCGTAAAAAGAATGGGGCGTGAATCATGACTGCAACGATCCTCGCGCGGGCTGCAAGAGCGGCCAGCGGCCTCAGCCAGAGCAAGCTGGCGCTACTTTCCGGACTCGCCAGCTCATCCCTGTCCTTGATCGAACACGGCAAGCGTGAACCAACGGTCCAGACCCTGGAGACGCTCCTGCTCGCCACCCGCCATACAGTGGTAACGATCCCCACGGTGCGTAGCGATGCAGCGCGCATTGCAGCTGGCATCAGTGCTGACCTCGCTGCTGGCAGCACCGCCGGCAGCACCGTTCTTGGCCGTGTTGACAGGAACGGTGCCCACAAGAAAAGTGCTGACGGCCACACTGAGCAACACAGCGCCGCCGCGAACGAAGCGGGGGCATTCAGGCGCTGGCTCCAGCTCGCCGACAACCTCGCGGCCGAGCGCGGCGCTACCCGCGTCGGGCTCACCCTCACCGAGCCCGCCCCGACTGGCTCTGTCCAGTGGGACACCGCGATCGCTGCGCTCTGCGAGTACCGCCTCAACGCGGATGCTCTCCCCGTTCCTGAATGGGTAGGCGCTAGGTCGGGCAACCCCGGCGCCCCCTGGACGCCGCGGACCAGCGACTACGACATTCCCGTCGACATCTCGCAGGTCCCCGCTGAGTTCCTCCGCCGCGGCATCCTGGTCGAGGCTGCAACCTTGGAGAGCGTCTAATGCCCACAGACCAGCTCGACCGCGACGATCTCATCAAGGGCCTCGGTGCCGTGATCACAAAGCTCCGCGCGGCTGGCCAGCCTGCTGGGATCAGGATCATCGGCGGTGCAGCACTCGCGCTGCGCTATTTCGACCGGCGCACCACGGTGGACATCGACGCACGAATACAACCCGAGGAGCCGGTCCTCGAGGCGGCCGTCGAGGTGGCGAACGAGAACGGCTGGGCGCACGACTGGCTCAACAGCAAAGCCGCCGGCTTCATACCGTCCTACGGTGCGGACCCCGAATGGGAGGTTCTCTACAGCAGCGACAACATCACCGTCGAGGTCGCCTCGCCCCGCGCGCTGCTCGCGATGAAGCTCAACGCGTCCCGCCCCTCCCGGGACGTCCAGGACATCGCCTACCTTCTCGCCCTCTGCAACGTCGCCGACGTCGGCGCTGCGGAAGAGCTGCTTGATTCGTTCTTCCCGGGCGACGGGCTCCCGGACAAAGCCCTCCGGCTCCTGGCGCCCATCTTCGCCCGCGGGCTCCCCACCGTACCGGAGGCGCCGCCCGCACCCGTCTTCTGACGAACGCGTGTTCCGTGCATGAGAAGGCCCCGTGTCTCGAGATCCTTCTCGCGGCAATGGTCCAAGGACGTGTGAACGATCGCGCATGTCGCCGCCTCGGCGCCTGCGCTCGAGCGGGCTGCCAAATAGAGTGTCGTCCCGAGCACGACCCCGACCCCTTTTTCTGCGCAGCCTCATCTCACTTCAAGGGGGTGGTTTTTTACCCCCGATACTCGCACGTATCACGAGTATGTCCCTGGGAAGATGGGCTGCGATAAATCGGGATTGCGGGTCCACAGGAGGCTGCCGACTGCGTCCCGACCTCGACGTGATCGACCAAATCGGGGACGTCACCTGTCGATCCGCTGAGCTAGCAGCCCTACGGGTACGTGGCCGCCCACGACCGCCCGTCCACCTCAGCCCGCTGCCGCAGGTCGTCCCACAACGGCGGACCGGACGCGACAGTATCGAGGGCCTGGTCGATCGCCGAGAGAGCTGTCTGTACAAACTCGGACCTCAGGACGGGGCCGTCCTCGTTCGCATCCGCGTTCGGATTCGCCTGCCAGAAAGCGTAATCGGCCACCTCGTACACCTGCAGAGCCACCCAAACAGCGTGCTGCGGATCGTCCGTTCGCCATGTGCTGAGCGCGTAGGAGACGGCGGCCGCACCGTTCTGACCGTATGCCGACTCAAGGACCCACCCATCATCGTCTTCGTCAGGAACCATCGACGTCGCTTCGGCCTCCATCGCCTGCACTTCGCCTGCTGGTGCCGTATCCGCCAGAATCAGTGACACCTCCGGCTCGTGGCGGCGCGCAGCGACACTCAGCTGATGAGGAAGGTGCGTCCTGCCTGGAGACCTGCTAAATACTTCAGCCTAGGCAGAAGTCTCTGTACCTTCCGGCAGACCGAGGGCGCGAAGCGCAAGTCCGTCGAATCGCCGCAGCATCGACCATTCAAGCGTTGCGGTCTCCGTACGGACGATCATGATGATTGTTGGCTCACCGCCGAGGGATTCGCTCATGCGCGCCGGACGACGCGAACCCGCGACGGTGTCAGTGAGTTCAACGGTCAACTCCCCCATAACCATTCGACCCGATCGAACGCTCCACTCGCCAATGAGCCATTCGCTGGTGAGGCCAGCTTGGTGACCCGCCACAACGCGCAAGCCGCCAATGAACACACGGTGATTCGCGGCACGTGCTCGTCGGCCTCCGACGAACGAATCCCCGATCAAGCCTCCGATCAGGTCTCCGACGACCCACCCGATGAACTGCGCAATCATCCGAGTCCTCGCACCGATGGAACCGCAACATTCACCATGTCGCCAGCGCACGGCAGCGACGACTTATCAAACACAAGGTGCATTTGTCACGCACTCTTGAAACCTGAGCCCGAGAAAGTGCGGATTAGCCTGAAACTGGGGCACGCCTACACGTTAAAGCGGAACTCCACCACGTTTCGTCACTAAGCAACGTGACGACAGGAGTCGGTTCGCCAGCGCACAGTCACGACCTCTGCAGCACGGTATCCTTCAGCCACGGCCCGTGAAATTGCGTCGATTCATCGTGGGCCCCACAAGGAGGCCGAGCCAGAATGAGCGACATTACGCTAGCGCGCACTCTCGTTCCGGATCGATATGCCGGTCTTCCCATGCTGCGATTGTTCCTTCCGCTCATCGATACCAACGATCGGGCGCGCCGGTGGTCCTCGTATCTGGAGGACGGAATCGAGCTGGCCGGCTCCACGGAGTGGTTCGAACTGTGGAATCGGCATAGGGAGTCCCATGGGGCAGTCGAGCCCGCCCCTGTGCCCGCGCGCGGACGTCTCGACCCGCTGACCGCACGCGCCTTGAAGGACGCACTCATGCTCCGGGCCTCGCCCGACACGGTCCTGCACTGTTTGTGCTGGGAGGGATATGCCGCTGTCCCCGCTGACCCAGGCGGTCCGACTGTTCATCATTTTGGACATGACTTCGTCCGCTGTGACCTCACGATTCGGCAGATGCTCCATGAAGAGACAGCCGACCGAATCCCCGAGTTCGCCCACGACGACCTGGGGCACTTCGCCTGGGGCACCAACCTCTACCCCGACTCAGTGATTATCGCCGGTGCGGAGCCGATCTACCGTGCGCTCATCAATGACCCCCGGCTCGACACGGTGACGATCAGGAAAGAGTCGGACCTTCTGCCCGTGAGCTCCGGAGACTGAAGACCGCGCGCCTCCTCAGCTCAATCGGCCAGTCCGAGAAACACCATGATAAGGCGCTCCAGATCGACAAGCTGGGACGAGGACATCCTGCCGATCTTCTGCCCAAGGCTTGCTCGACGCACCGTGGTGATTTTGTCGACCATCACGAAGCTGGCTTCGTCGAGTCCGTTGAGCGTATCGGCGGGGATTGGCATCCGCAGAAGCGGAGCGGACACGCGGGTGGATGTCAACGGACACACAGTGACAGATTCTGTGCCGTCGAAGCGATCATCCTGCAGCACGACTGCCGGTCGCGGTTTTGACGCGTAAATGCCTCCTGCGACGGACCAAATCTCGCCTCTGATCATTCCTCCCACGGAGCCGAGACGGCTTCGACAAAGGACTGGTCATCGTTGGCGTGGTCGGCAAGAGCTACCGCGACAGACTCCCGATGCGCTTCTAGCGCGAAAGACTCAGAACGCACGTCGGGGACCCACACCTGAACCAGACGGAAGCCCTGCTCTCGCATCCGGTCCCGATGCGCACTGACTCTGTCCCGTACCGCCATGCAATAATGTTACATGTAACACTCGTGGCGCGCTAGAGGCGTGCACACGCAGAACTAGACATTGAATCTAAATTCCACCACGTCGCCGTCTTGCATGACGTATTCCTTGCCCTCGATACGAGCCTTACCCTTGGAACGTGCCTCGGCGATTGATCCGGCGGCCATGAGGTCTTCGAAGGAGAAGATCTCCGCCTTGATGAAGCCCTTTTGAAAGTCGGTGTGGATGACTCCGGCGGCCTGTGGTGCGGTCCAGCCCTTGTGGATGGTCCAGGCTCGGCATTCTTTTGGGCCGGCCGTGAGGTAGGTCTGCAGACCGAGGGTGTCGAAGCCGATGCGGGCGAGCTGGTCGAGTCCGCTCTCATCCTGGCCGGTCGAGGCGAGCATCTCGGCGGCATCCTCAGCGTCGAGTTCGCTGAGCTCAGACTCAAGTTTCGCGTCGAGGAACACGGCGTTGGCTGGCGCAACGAGGGCTGCCAGGGTCGCGAGCTTCTCGGCATCCTGCAGCACGGCCTCATCAACGTTGAAGACGTAGATGAACGGCTTCGCTGTGAGCAGACCAAGTTCGCTGATCGGTTCAATGTCGAGCGTCGACGACGACAGCGGCTGGCCGCCGTCGAGGATGGCCTGCGCCTTGAGCGCAGTCTCGAGAACGAGCGGCGCCATCTTGCGACCCTTGACCTCTTTCTCGAAGCGCAGCAAGGCCTTCTCGAGGGTCTGCAGGTCGGCCAGGATCAGCTCGGTGTTGATGGTTTCCATGTCGCCGGCTGGGTTGACCTTGCCGTCGACGTGCACGACGTCGGGGTCGGCGAAGCCGCGGATGACCTGTGCGATGGCATCCGCTTCGCGTATGTTGGCGAGGAACTTGTTACCGAGTCCCTCCCCCTCGCTCGCTCCACGCACGATGCCGGCGATGTCAACGAATGACACCGGTGCCGGCAGCAGGGTCTTGCTGCCGTAAATGGTCGCCAGATCGGCCAGGCGCGAATCGGGAAGGTTCACGATTCCAACGTTGGGCTCGATCGTCGCGAACGGGTAGTTCGCTGCGAGCACGTTGTTCCTGGTCAGCGCGTTGAACAGGGTGGACTTGCCCACATTGGGGAGTCCGACGATTGCAATTGTAAGAGCCACGAGAGATCATTCTACCGGCCGCGTCGGCGCGGGCTCTGTCGGTGGTCCGTGAGAGCATAAGGCGTGCTGAATTTCACCGCGATTGATTTCGAAACCGCCAACTCCTCCGGCGCCTCGGCGTGCTCGGTCGGGATGGTGAAAGTGCGTGACGGTATGGTCGTCGATTCGGCATACTGGCTCATTCAGCCGCCGCCCGGCCACGACGCGTTCTCCGAGTGGAACACCCGCATCCACGGCATTACCGCAGCGGATGTCGTGGGTGCAGCCACCTGGGCGGAGCAGCTCCCCCAGCTGGTCGCCTTCGTCGACGGCGACGACCTTGTCGCCCACAATGCCGGTTTCGACCTCGGCGTAATCAAGACGGCGTCACGCGTAACCGAGCAGCCGGTGCCTGATTTTCGCTATGTCTGCAGCTTGCAGGTTGCCCGTCGCACCTATCACCTCGAGTCGTATCGGCTGCCGGTCGCGGCCATGGCGGCCGGCTTTGAGGACTTCTCGCACCACAACGCGCTCGCCGACGCTGAGGCGTGCGCGGCCATCATGATTCACGCGGCCAAGCGCCACGAGGTCGATACGCTCGAGCAGCTTGCCCACGTGACCCGGGTCAAGGTCGGAGCGATTGGTCCGGTCGCTACCAGGGAGCACGCCTCAACACACGGGCCGATGGCGCTCAACTAGGCAGATTCATCACGTTGGCAACCCGCCTGATCCGAGTGTCATTTCGGCGATGTCGGTGGTCGCTGGCAGACTTAAAGCATGGATCCACTGCTGAGTTTGATTGTCGGTCTCGTCGTCGGTGCCGCGTTGGGCGCCCTGCTGACCATGGTTCTGCTGCAACGCCGCCGCGAGGGAGGCTCTGGGGTTGACGCCGGGGTTGACGATCCCGCCGTGCTCGAGGCTCGCCACCAGGTGGCCCTCGCCGAGGCACGAGCGAGCGAGGCGACGGTTCGCGCGGCTCTACAGAGTGAGCTGTCGGCCGCACTCGCCACCGTCGACGGCCTCACCGCGCAAAGTGATCATGACCGGGCCACGGCGCGTGAAGTCGTCGAACGGCAGCGTTCCGACCAGCAGCTGCAATCCGAGCGGGAGAAGCGCGAGCACCTCGTGCTGGAAGCCCTCAGCCCGGTGCGGGAGACCCTGCGAACCATGCAGGAGAAGGTCACCGATCTGGAAACCCAACGCAACGAACAGTACGGTTCGCTTTCGGAGCAGCTCAAGCAGGCGCAGATATCTGATCAACAGCTGCGGGTGACCACCGAATCGCTCGCGAGCGCACTGCGTTCCAACAGCACCCGCGGTGTCTGGGGTGAGACCCAGCTGCGGCGCGTGGTCGAAGCGGCCGGCCTTGCCCAGTATGTCGACTTCAACACGCAGACCAACATCACCACGGATGCCGGGCTCGGCCGACCTGACATGGTCGTGCGCCTGCCCGGCAATAAGTCGATCGCGATCGACGCCAAGGTTCCGCTCGAGCACTATATCGAGGCGAGCACCATTCCCTATACGGCCATAGGCGAGGAGGGCGCTCGTCGCACGGTGCTGATCGACAAGCACGTGAAGGCCGTGCGCGCCCACATCGACGCGCTCGCCAAGAAGACCTACTGGGAAGGCTTCGATGCCAGCCCCGAGTTCGTGATCGCGTTCATACCGAGCGAGTCCCTGCTGTCGGCGGCGCTCGAAGCCGACCCATCAATTCTCGACTACTCGTTCAGTAAGCGGGTGGCCCTGGCGTCGCCGGTAAACCTATGGGCGGTGCTCAAAACGGTCGCCTTCACCTGGCAGCAGCAGGCGGTCACGAACGAGGCCCAGAAACTCTTCGACCTTGGCAACGCCCTGTACCAGCGACTCGGTGCACTGTCCGGCCACGCCGAGTCGCTGCGCAAGGCACTGGAACGAACCGTGGACAGCTACAACAAGTTCGCCAACTCGCTCGAGTCCCGGGTGCTCGTGACCGCTCGGCAGTTTCCCGGAATAGACCAAACCAAGATCGGGCTGCTTGCCGAACCGGCCATCGTTCACGACTCACCCCGCAAACTAACCGCGCCCGAGCTGGAAGCGCCTTCATCCGCTCTGAACGCATCAACATCGCCTACATCAACATCGACTACATCAACATCGAACTCGGCCGAGCTGCACTCGGCCGAGCTGCACGCGGCCGAGCTGCACGCGGCCGAGCTCGGTACCACTGAGCTCGGTACCGTCGAGCTAGACCTGACCGACGTTGAGGAATTCGACTCCGACCTGCGCGTGTAGTTCGCAGCTTTTCACAGTACTTCGATGCAGAAAACTGCACGGCTCGCGTCTGAACGAACAGACCCGAGTCGTGCAGTTTCGGTGACGGCCTAACAGTTGATCGGAACGGCTACAGCCACTTCTCGGCGAGGTGTTCCGCGATGACACGGCGGGCCGTGCCCGAACGCGAGCGCAGCACGATGCTTTCGGTACGAATCATCGGGCCCTTGCGACGGACACCGTCGACGAGTCCGCCATCGGTCACACCGGTCGCCACGAAGAACGTGTTGTCACCGCTGACCATGTCGTTGATCTCAAGCAGCTTGTCGATGTCGAGCCCGGCCGCGACGCCGCGAGCGCGTTCGGCGTCATCCTTCGGGGCGAGGCGTCCCTGCATATAGCCGCCGAGGGCCTTGAGGGCGCAGGCCGTGGTGATTCCTTCCGGGCTTCCGCCAATGCCGACGCACATGTCAATGCGAGTCTCGTAGCGGGCAGCGTTGATGCCGCCGGCCACGTCGCCGTCAAGCATGAGGCGGGTGCCCGCGCCGGCGCTGCGAATCGCGTCGATCAGGCCGGCGTGGCGAGGGCGGTCGAGCACGGCGATGGTCATCTCACCGATCGGCTTTTTCATGGCCTGGGCCAGTTCACGAATGTTGTCGGCGATCGACTGGTCGAGGCTGACGACGCCGCGACCGGCCGCACCGGTGACGATCTTGTCCATGTAGAAGATCGACGAAGCGTCGAGCATGGTGCCGCGGTCCGACACGGCGATGACGGAGACGGCGTTCTGGCGGCCGGCGGCCGTCAGGCTCGTGCCGTCGATGGGGTCAACGGCGATGTCGCAGGCGGGGCCACGGCCGTTGCCAACGTGCTCGCCGTTGAAAAGCATGGGGGCTTCATCTTTTTCACCCTCACCGATGACGATGAGGCCGTCGAAGTTGACGGTGCCGAGGAAGGCGCGCATGGCGTCGACGGCGGCCTTGTCGGCGGCGTTCTTGTCGCCGCGACCGATGAAGGGTACGGCACGAATAGCGGCGGCCTCGGTCGCACGCACGAGCTCCATGGCGAGGTTGCGGTCGGGATGTTGAAAGAGGGTGGCGGTCTCAGTGCTGTTCACGAAAGGTCCTCCCGGACGTTAGTTCGACTTCGATAACGACGGATGCGCGGCGGGTCGCGCGGATTGTCCGCCCGAGTCACCTTATCGCGGCAGACCACACGACGGCGGGCGTCGCTAGACTCGGGATCACACCCCCGCACACTTTCGAGGAGAAGCAATGCCCATCGCAACCCCCGACCAGTACGCCGCAATGCTCGACAAAGCCAAGACGGGTGGGTTCGCATACCCGGCGTTCAACGTGTCGTCGTCGCAGACCATCAACGCCGTTCTTCAGGGCCTCACCGAAGCCGGATCCGACGGCATCATTCAGGTCACCACCGGCGGCGGCGACTACTTCGCCGGCCACACTGTGAAGAACCGCGCCTCCGGCGCGCTCGCCTTTGCCCGCTTCGCGCACTCGGTCGCCGACAACTACCCGATCACCGTCGCGCTGCACACCGATCACTGCCCCGAGGGCGCCCTCGGCGACTTCGTCATTCCGCTCATCGAAGCCTCGGAGTCGGCGGTGGCCGATGGCGGCCACCCCATCTTTCAGTCGCACATGTGGGACGGTTCGGCCATCGCACTCGACAAAAACCTCGACATTGCCACCGGCATACTCAAGCGCACCCGCGCGATCAACGCCATCCTCGAAGTTGAGATCGGTGCCGTCGGTGGCGAGGAAGACGGCGTTCAGGCCGACGTGAACGAGAACCTGTACACGACCCTTGACGACGCGATCAAAATGGTCGAAGCCCTCGGCCTCGGTGAGCAGGGCCGCTATATGGCCGCCCTCACCTTCGGCAATGTGCACGGCGTCTACAAGCCCGGCAACGTGAAGCTGCGCCCGGAACTGCTCAGGGAGATCCAGACCGGCCTCTCCGCAAAGTTCGAGCTCGAAGCGCTGCCCCTCGACCTGGTCTTTCATGGCGGTTCCGGCTCGACCGATGCCGAGATCGCCGAGGCCGTCGCCAATGGTGTCGTCAAGATGAACATCGACACCGATACCCAGTATGCCTTCACCCGCTCGATCGCCGACTACATGCTCAAGAACTACGACAGCGTGATCAAGGTCGACGGCGAAGTCGGCAACAAGAAGGTGTACGACCCGCGCGCCTGGGGCAAGGTGGCCGAGTCGGCCATGGCCGCTCGCGTCGTTGATTCCACCCGTCAGCTCGGCTCCGCCGGGCACTCAAACAGTTAGAGCAATGTCAGAGACCCCGGACTCCGTTCCACCCCCCGCGCCAGACCCACGCCCCCGCCCCCAGTACGGCGAACTGGCCCCTGAGGGCTGGACGTGGCAGCCACCGCAGGAAAAAGACCGGGTTGATCCCGCTCCCGCCCCCACTGTCGGGGCGGCATCGGGCACTCCACTTTACGCGACCACCCCGACCGTTCAGTCCGCCACGGCAACGCGCGCCGTTCCCGGATGGGACCGCCCGTGGACCATCGGGCTACTGACCTTCGGACTCCTCGCCACTGTCTACGGCGTCTTCTCGTTGGGCGGGTTCCCGGTCGCCATGCAGATTTTTTACACCCAGGAAGGTCTGGGCACGTACACTCCAGGAGCATCTATCGGCGCCATCACGACGGTCGGGGCAATAGCGCTGGTTTTTGTCTGGCTGGCCACGGCGGCGGTATCGGTCCGGCTGCTCGTGCCGCATCGACGTGCGTTTTTCGTGCCCATCGTCGGTGGTGCCGTGTCGCTCGTGGTGCTGTTCGCCTTCACCATGGCCGCGTTGTTCATCGACCCGACCCTCATTGAGTTTCTGAGCCGCCAGTAGTCGAGCCGACTACTGCACCGTCTGCTCGGCCGTGGCGGCGCGGCCGCCGAAGGCACGGGTATCCGTTTCGCCCGACAGATCCTTGCGCAGCTCCTTGGGCAGCGAGAAGATGAGATCTTCCTCGGCGGTCTTCACCGGCACGACGTCGACGTAGCCGGCGTCGGCGAGGGCTTCGAGCAGCTCATCGACGAGTTCTTCGGGAACGGATGCCCCGCTCGTCACCCCGACGGTCGCCGCATTGTCGAGCCACTCCTGTTTGACCTCGCTCGCGAAGTCGACGCGATAGGCCGCCTTCGCGCCGTATTCCAAGGCCACCTCGACCAAGCGCACCGAGTTGGACGAGTTGGCCGAGCCGACGACGATCACCAGGTCGGAGTCGCGGGCAACCTTCTTGATGGCGACCTGACGGTTCTGGGTGGCGTAGCAGATGTCGTCGCTCGGCGGATCCTGCAGGTTGGGAAAACGCGCCCGCAACCGGCGCACGGTTTCCATGGTCTCGTCGACACTCAACGTGGTCTGCGACAGCCAGACGACCCGGTCGGGGTCGCGCACGACGACGGTATCGGCTTCATCGGGGCTGCCGACGAGGGTGGTGTGCTCGGGGGCCTCACCGGCGGTGCCCTCGACCTCTTCGTGGCCCTCGTGGCCGATCAGCAGAATCTGAAAATCATCGCGGGCGAAACGAACGGCTTCACGGTGCACCTTGGTCACGAGCGGGCAGGTGGCGTCGATGGCCTGCAGGCCACGCTCGGCGGCGGCGTTGACGACGGCCGGTGATACTCCGTGGGCGCTGAAGACGATGTGCGATCCGTGCGGTACCTCGTCGACCTCGTCAACGAAGATGGCACCCAAATTTTCGAGCTCGGAAACCACGTGAATGTTGTGCACGATCTGTTTGCGCACGTATACCGGGGCGCCGTAGTGTTCGAGCGCCTTCTCGACGGCGATGACCGCACGGTCGACTCCGGCGCAGTAGCCACGCGGGGCGGCGAGCAGCACCCGCTTATGTCCGACCACCGGGGTATCCTTAAGCCTGTTGCGCGCGCTGGGAATTCGCGGCATGCCCAAGCCGATGACGGGCGGACTGCTCGTGGTTTGCATGCTGGTGTTCACCAGCTCAGTCTACGCACGCACGCCCGAAGAACTCTGGGAGGACCCGCCTGTGCCCCATGCCAGCGCATCGCCAAGGACCACCACGTGACCGATGCCCCCGCCACCGTCGAAACACCGTGGCCGGTCGCCCTGCTCTCCAACAAGATTCGCGGCTACATCGAACGTCTCGGCATGGTGTGGGTCGAGGGCGAGATCACCCAGTGGGGTGCGAGCGGTGGCAACGTCTACGGCAAGCTCAAGGATCTTTCCGAAGACGCCACCGTGAGTTTCACGATCTGGTCGTCGGTGCGCGCCAAACTCACCGCTGATTTCAAGGCGGGTGACCGCGTCGTCGCCCTGGTCAAGCCCAACTTCTGGGTCAAGGGCGGCACCCTCACCATGCAGGCCTTCGAAATGCGCCACGTCGGGCTCGGCGACCTGCTCGAACGGCTCGAACGGCTGCGCAAACAGCTCGCGGGCGAGGGCCTGTTCGACGACTCGCGAAAGAAGCGCCTGCCGTTTCTGCCACACTGCATCGGCCTCGTGACCGGAAAAGATTCCGACGCCGAGAAAGACGTCATTCGCAACGCGCAACTGCGCTGGCCGGCCGTCAACTTTCGGGTCGCTCACGCCGCCGTGCAGGGCGATCGGGCCGTCGGCGAGGTCACGACCGCGATCCAGCGGCTCGACGCCGACCCCGAGGTCGACGTGATCATCGTCGCCCGCGGTGGCGGCGACTTTCAAAACCTGCTCACCTTCAGCGATGAGAGCCTCGTGCGCGCCGCGGCTGCCTGCGTGACGCCGCTGGTGAGCGCGATCGGGCACGAGGCCGACCGTCCGCTGCTCGACGAGGTGGCCGACCTGCGGGCATCCACCCCGACGGATGCCGCCAAGCGAGTCGTTCCCGACGTCAGCGACGAGCTGAACCGGGTGCAGCAGGCCCGGGCGCGTCTCAGCGGTCGACTCACCGGCATCCTCTCCTCGGAAATTGACCGAATCTCACAGCTGCGCAGTCGACCGGTGCTCGTCGACCCGCGCTGGATCATCGACTCTCGCAGCGAAGACCTCACCCGTTACGTTGCGCGCGGCGCCGAACTCACCGGGCGAATTCTCGAGCGCGCCGGGGCCACCGTGGTGGAGCTGCGCTCCCAGCTGCGCGCCCTATCGCCCCAGGGCACCCTCGATCGCGGCTATGCGATCGCCCAGCTGTCCGACGGGCACGTGCTGCGCAGCTCACACGATGCCCCGGCCGGCACCGAGCTTCTGCTCACCCTGGCCAGCGGAACAGTGCCCGCCACCGCGAACACCGCCGTGCCCGCCGTGCTCGCCGCGCCCGCGAGCGTATCGAAATAATTAGAATGGATGCCATGACCTCGCCTGCCCCCGCCATCAGTGATCTCAGCTACGAACAGGCCCGCGATGAACTCATCCGCGTCGTGAACGAACTCGAGCAGGGTTCGAGCACGCTCGAGCAGTCGCTCGCGCTGTGGGAACGCGGCGAAGCGCTCGCCCGCCGCTGCGAGGAATGGCTGATCGGAGCCAAGGCCCGCCTCGACGCCGCCCGACTGGCCGCGACGGCGCCCGCCGGCGCCACCGACACCAGTACCGACGACACACCCACCAGATGAGCCGCGCCCCCAAGCAGCCGCGCGTCGTCGCCGAGCTGGGTCGGCCGGAGACTCCGCAGGAGACCGCCGAACGACTCGCCGAGAACTCGCGCAAATACCGGTCGCACAAAACCGTCAACAATCTCGTGCTCTCACTGCTGGTGACCGTCGGCGCCGTGCTTGTTCTCGTGCTCCTGGTACCGCGCAGCGACAACCCGATAAACCGCGACGTCGACTACGCGAGCGTTGCCGCCCAGTTGCAGCCGGTCGTTGACCACGCCCTCGCCATCCCCGAGCTGCCCGACGGCTGGAGCGCGAACGACACCGAGTGGCAGGCCGGAACCAACGGCCAGGTACCGTCCTGGTACATCGGGCTACTCACGCCCGGCAACCAGTACATCGGATTCAGCCAGGCCTTCAACGCCAACCCCACCTGGCTCGCCCAGAAACTGCCCGACTCGCCCGTCGTCGACAGCGTCAGCATCGCTGGAGTGACCTGGGACGTGTACCGCAACAGCGCAGCGGCCGGCGACCGGGGCAACTTCGACTATGCCCTCGTGACAGCTGCCGGTGCCAGCACCTACGTGCTGATCGGTACGGCGCCCACCGGCGACTTCGAAACCCTCGCCACCGCGCTGGCCGAAAACGTGGCGCAGAACGCGGCCGAATGAACCCGGCGTCGAATGCTGTTCCGTCTCCGGCCGAGGCCTGGAACGAAATGCGCGAGGGAAACGTGCGCTTCGTCGCCGGCACCCCCCGGCACCGGCAGGACGTCGACCGGCGGGCCGAGCTCGTTGGCCAACAGACCCCGCACGCAGCGCTGTTCGGCTGCAGCGACTCCCGCCTCGCGGCCGAGATCATCTTCGACCAGGGCCTCGGTGATCTGTTCGTCGTGCGCAACGCCGGCCAGGTCATCTCCGATTCCGTACTCGGCTCGCTCGAATATGCGGTCGCTGTGCTGCATGTTCCGCTGATTCTCGTGCTCGCCCACGACGAGTGCGGTGCGGTGCGCGCCGCCATCGATTCTCAAGCAGCGGATGCCCCGGCCCTGCCCGCCCACATCGCGCATCTGATCGAGAAGATCGTGCCGGCGGTGCGTCAAGTGAACGGGCTGAGGGCATCCACGTTCGTGGAGCCGACGAAGGTCGATGCCGGCCACGTCGGCCGGGAACATCTCAAACACACGGTCACCGAACTACTCGAACAGTCCGAGGTGATCAGCGCGGCCATCGCAGAAGGTACATTGGCTATCGTTGGCGCGAACTACGTCCTTCTCGAAGGACACGCCGACCCCAACATCGTGGTGGGCGTCATTTAGACCCGCCCGCGCACCCGTTGCGCACAGCACGACTCTCATACAGCACCGAAAGGGAATGCACATAGTGGTGGACACCTCCGCAAACGCCGGCTACCGGATCGAACACGACACGATGGGTGAGGTCCGGGTTCCAACGGACGCACTCTACGGCGCCCAGACACAGCGAGCCGTGGAGAATTTCCCGATCTCCGGCTCCACCCTTGAGTCTGCGCAGATCGCGGCCCTCGCCCGCATCAAGAAGTCGGCAGCCCTCGCCAACGCCCAGCTCGGCGTGCTCGACCAGGACATTGCCAACGCGATCGCCGCAGCCGCCGACGAGGTCATCACCGGCCAGTACGACACCGAGTTTCCGATCGACGTCTACCAGACCGGCAGCGGCACCTCCTCGAACATGAACATGAACGAGGTCATCGCGACCCTCGCGACCCGCGCCCTTGGCCGCACGGTGCACCCGAACGACCACGTCAACGCGAGCCAGTCCTCGAACGACGTGTTTCCCACCTCGGTGCACATCGCCGTCACGAGCGCGCTGATCGACGAGCTCATCCCCGCGCTCGACCACCTCGCCGTCTCGTTCGAGACCAAGGCGGAACTCTGGAAAGAGGCTGTCAAGGCCGGCCGCACCCACCTGATGGACGCCACCCCGGTCACCCTCGGCCAGGAGTTCGGCGGCTACGCCCGCCAGATGCGCCTCGGTATCGAGCGCATCCGCACGGCCCTTCCCCGCGTCGCCGAGGTTCCGCTCGGCGGCACCGCTGTCGGTACCGGCATCAACACCCCGTACGGCTTTCCGCAGCTCGTCATCGAACTGCTCGTGGCCGAAACCGAACTGCCGATCACCGAAGCGCGCGACCACTTCGAGGCCCAGGCCAACCGCGACGGCCTCGTCGACGCCTCCGGCGCCCTGCGCACCATCGCAGTTTCGCTGACCAAGATCAACAATGACCTGCGCTGGATGGGCTCAGGCCCCAACACCGGGTTCGGCGAACTCAACATTCCTGACCTGCAGCCGGGTTCGTCGATCATGCCCGGCAAGGTCAACCCGGTTATTCCGGAGGCCGTGCTCATGGTCTGCTCGCGCGTCATCGGCAACGATGCCACCATCGCCTGGTCCGGCGCCTCAGGCTCGTTCGAGCTCAACGTCGGTATCCCGGTGATGGGAACCGCCCTGCTCGAGTCGATCCGTCTGCTGACCAACGCGACCCGCGTGCTTGCCGACAAGACCGTCGACGGTCTCGTTGCCAACCTCGAGCACGCTCGCGCACTGGCCGAGAAGTCGCCCTCCATCGTCACGCCGCTGAACCGCGTCATCGGCTACGAAGCCGCCGCCAAGGTTGCCAAGAAGGCCGTCGCCGAGGGCCTCACCGTGCGCGAGGCTGTCATTGCGCTCGGTCACGTGGAACGTGGCGACCTCACGCTCGCCGAGCTCGACGTGGCCCTCGACGTGCTGAGCATGACGCGCCCCCCGCAGAAGAAGTAACCAGCCCCACCCCGCCAGAACTGCCGCCCCAGCCTCGAAAACGAGCCGGGGCGGCAGGTTGTTCGCGGGGTGCCGAGTTATGGCTGGTGGGGCCGGCTCCCCCGCGGAATGCGACTGGCTCGAATAATTCCCGATGCCGCGACCACAGAGCTGGCCCCCACCAGCCATTGTTTGAGCTGAAGCCGAATGACCTGTCGCTCAGGCGGTCGACTACGACAAGACGACAGGCATCCGCTCAAGGCAACTACATAACCTCGTTACCCTCCAACATCTCCGTGACCAGTGCCGCAATAGCGCTGCGCTCCGACCGGGTCAGTGTCATGTGTGCGAACAGCGGATGCCCCTTCAGCGTCTCGATCACGCTGGCCACGCCGTCGAAGCGGCCGACCCGCAGGTTGTCGCGCTGGGCGACGTCGTGGGTGAGTACCACGCGCGAGTTCTGACCAATGCGGCTCAGCACGGTCAGCAGCACGTTGCGTTCGAGCGACTGTGCCTCGTCGACGATCACGAAGGCGTCGTGCAGGGACCGGCCGCGAATGTGGGTGAGCGGGAGCACCTCGAGGATGCCCCGCTCCAGCACCTCCTCGACCACATTCTCCGACACGATCGCGCCGAGCGTGTCGAACACCGCTTGCGCCCAAGGCCCCATTTTCTCGCCCTGGTCACCGGGCAGAAAGCCGAGGTCCTGGCCGCCAACCGCATACAAGGGCCGGAACACCATGATCTTGCGATACTGCTGACGCTCCAGCACGGCTTCCAGTCCCGCGCACAGGGCGAGCGCCGACTTCCCGGTTCCGGCCCGCCCGCCGAGCGAGAGAATGCCGATCTCCGGGTCGAGCAGCAGATCAATCGCGAGGCGCTGCTCGGCCGACCGGCCGTGCAGTCCGAAGACGTCGCGGTCGCCGCGTACGAGCTTGAGCGTGCCCCGGCTGGTCACCCGGCCGAGGGCTGACCCGCGGTCGGAATGAATGACGAGGCCCGTGTTGATGGGCATGTCCTGCACCGTGCGCGAGTCGAGCGTCTCCTTGTCGTAGAGCACGCTCATCTGCTCGGCGCTGAGGGTGATCTCGTCCATGCCGGTCCAACCGGAGTCGACGGCGAGTTCGTGCCGGTATTCATCGGCAGCGAGGCCGAGGGACGCGGCCTTCACCCGCAGCGGTAGGTCCTTGGAGACGACGGTCACGGTCATTCCGTCGTTGGCCAGGTTGAGGGCCACGGCGAGGATGCGCGAGTCGTTGTCGCCCAGTTGCAGACCCGACGGCAGTACCGACATGTTGGAGTGGTTCAGTTCCACCCGCAGGCTGCCGCCCTCGCCGACCGGAATCGGAAAGTCGAGGCGCTCATGCTTGAGCCGCAGCTCGTCGAGGTTGCGCAGCGCCTGCCGGGCGAAATACCCGATTTCCGGGTCGTTGCGTTTGGACTCCAGTTCGCTGATCACCACCACCGGCAATACAACGGCGTGCTCGGCAAAGCGGAAAATCGCTTTCGGATCTGACAGAAGCACCGAGGTGTCCAACACGAAGGTGCGCTCGGATTGCGAAACGGATGCCTCCACCCGGTCAGTCGCGTTGGCGTCGGTTCGATTAGCGGTCACAGCCACTCCCACCCTGCGTCACGAGACGCGGATCACATTGGCGAGCTGGCCATCAAGCAATTCTCGAGCCGTACTTATATGGCCGTCTCGATCAGGTGCCGTACCTGATGCAAGTGACGCTACGACGAACGGACGCAAAAAGGAACCCGACACGCCCACTGAAATGTGACGTTCACCTGACGTTGGGGCAGACGCCGGGTTCACCGGATGGCGCTGCCGGTACCGCCGCCGAGACTGTCTAGTAGGTAGTGGCGAGCGCGTAGTCGGTGAGGGCGCCCCTCAGCATGGTCACCGTGTCGGGGTCGAGGGCCGCGTGCACGCTCAGGCGAACAGTGGTGTCGCGGGTGGTCGCGGTAATGCCGTGGTTGTGCAGGCTCGCCACGAGGGTGGTCAGCAGTTCCGCCGGAGGCTCCAGTACGACGATGCCCGCCCGTTCCTTGGTGTCCCGAGGCGAGACAATGTCGATGACGAATTCGTCGACGAGTTCGATGATCTGGGAGACGTTGTCGTTCACGGCGGTCTGAATGACGTCGACACCGACATCAGCGGTCTGCTCGAGGGCTGCAGCGAACCGGGCCTGCGCGATGGCGTCGCCGTTGGTCACCCGAAACGCGCGGGCGCCGTGGCTGGGCGGGGTGACTTCATCCCACGGGTCGTCGATGTCGGTGCCGACGTAGCCGGAGTAGACCGGCACGAGGCGTTCGAGCGCCCGCTCGCTCAGGGCGAGAAAACCGGTGCCCCAGCCGGCCCGCATCCATTTCTGACCACCGGAGGCGACGACATCCGCTGCCTCATAGACGGCGTCGACGACGCCGAAGCCCTGGATGGCGTCAACGATCAGCAAACGATCGCCGATGACCTGACGGATGCCGTCGAGGTCGGTGCGATAGCCCGTGCGGGAATCGACGAGGCACACCGCAACGGCCACAACCGCCGGGGTGAGCTGGTCGCGGATCTCCCCCGGGGTGACGCGGCCGTGGTCGGTTTCCAACCAGAGCGGAGTGACCACGTGCAGGGCCTCAGCGGCCCGCACGGCCGCGAACGGCACGCTGGGAAAGTCCCCGGCAGAGAGCAGCACGGCACCGGTCAGACCGAACATGGCCTGCATCAGGCCCGAGCTGGTGTTGGGCTGCAGCACAATCTGGTCGGGGGTGAAACCGGTGAGTTCGGAGACAGCGGTGCGGGCCCGCAGGTCTTGTTCGACGAGGTGGTCGAGGCTGCCGTACCGGGCACGGGAAAGCACCTCGGTCTGGCCCAGGGTCTCTGCCACGACGGCCTCGGAGAGCGGGCCGACCCGGCCGAAGTCGAGGTACCCGGGTTCGTCACGAAAGCCATCGGTGAAGCTCTGAAAAGAATTCATGCTCGGGTCCAATCGGTTGTCGAACAAATACTCCCCCCCTGCTGGTCGAACCCCACCCGGCGCCAGAACCGAGCTAGCCGCCGAAGCGACGCTGGCGACGGGAGAAGTCACGCAGGGCTCGCAGAAAATCGATCTGCCGCAGGTCAGGCCCGAGGGCTTCGACGAAGTAGAACTCGCTGTGCGCGCTCTGCCACAGCATGAAGTCGCTGAGCCGCTGCTCGCCCGACGTACGGATGACGAGGTCGGGGTCGGGCTGACCGCCGGTGTACAGGTGCTGGCCGATCAGCTCGGGCGTGAGGGTCTCCGCGAGATCCTCCAGCGTGCCACCGTGCGCGTGATGGGTGGCGACAATGCTGCGCATCGCGTCGGTGATCTCGGTGCGCCCGCCGTAGCCGACCGCGAGATTCACGTGCAGTCCCGTTCGCTCGCTGGTGCGGGCATCCGCTGCATCAAGCGCTGCAACGAGCGGAAGGGGCAGGCCGGTCTTCGACCCCACCTGTTGTACCCGCCAGTTGCGATAGTGCGAGAGCTCCTCAGCGAGATCAGCGATGATCTCGATCAGATCGGCCAGTTCATCACTCGGGCGTTGTGTGAGATTGTCGGAGGAGAGCAGGTACAGGGTGACCACCGAAATTTCGAGGTCGTCACACCATTTTAGAAATTCAAGCATCTTGGCGGCACCGGCACGGTGCCCGTGTGCGGCCGTCTGAAACCCCAATTGCCGGGCCCAGCGCCGGTTGCCGTCAATGATCATGGCGACGTGATGGGGCAGATGCGCCGGCGTGAGTCCGCGCCTCAAGCGGCGCTGATACAGCCTGTAGAGGAGGCCGCGCGCTGAGGGAACTTGGGGTTTCTGCACACATTTACGCTAGTCCACTCCGACAAGCGTTCAGGGCACGCGGGCCGCGCCCTGTCGTATCCTTGCACCATGGCTACCGAGCACTCCAGTACCAATCTGCCACTGATCGAGGCGGCTGACGCCCATCCGGAGGACGTCAAGCCGACCTGGCGCGGCTGGATTCACGCCGGGACTTTTCCCGTGACGATCGTGGCCGGCATCGTGCTGCTCGTGCTCGCCGAGGGCTCCGCGGCCAAGATCAGCTCGGCCGTGTTCGTGCTCAGCTCGATGCTGCTTTTTGGCAATTCGGCTCTGTACCACCGCTTCAACTGGCAGCCGCGCACCCGCATTATTCTTAAACGCATCGACCACGCCAACATTTTTCTGCTGATCGCCGGGTCGTACACGCCGATCACCGTGCTCGCGCTGCCGCCGGAGAAAGCCGCGCTGCTGCTGTGGCTGGTGTGGGGCGGAGCCGGGCTCGGCACCATCTTTCGAGTGTTCTGGATTCACGCCCCGCGCTGGCTGTACGTGCCGCTCTACCTGCTGCTCGGCTACGGGGCCCTGCTGTTCATCGTGGATTTTTTTCAGGCCAACGCCACCATGATGACGTTGATTCTGGTCGGTGGACTCTGCTACACGGTTGGCGCGGTCGTCTACGGGCTGAAGAAGCCCAACCCGGTTCCGGGAGTGTTCGGCTTTCACGAGATCTTCCACACCCTCACGGTCGTGGCGTTTCTGTGTCATTTCGTGGCGATTCTGCTGATCGCCACGCATCCGCTCTACCCGTAGCGGACAGCGTGATTATTCGGGCTTGTCGCCCGGCGTGCGGGGTGCGTTCGGGTCGATGTCGCGCGCCGCGAGTTCGGCGTCGAGCCGCTCCTTGATTTCGGCGCGGTAGGTGGTGCGACGGATGCGACGAACCACGTCGAAACACAGCAGCAGGGTCGCGAAGGCCACCAGAAAGAATACGATGAATCCGACAACACCCGGGGTAACGGTGTTCGGGTCGAAGTCCGGGTCGGGGGTCGGCGTGGCGGCGAGCACGACGGTGATCAGAGTGATCATTCGTCGTCCTGAATTCCAGCGAAAAGATCGGATTCGGGCATTTCGGTGTCTACTTTCGATTCGATGAGCTGAAAGTCTTCGTAGGGCCAGGCCTCACGAATGAGGTCATTGGGCCAGAAGAAGAAGCTGCTCTCGGGGGAAACCTGGCTGGCGTGCGAGCGGAGGGCCGCATCGCGCGCCTCCAGGAACTCTCCGGCGGGAACGTGGGTGGTGGCCAGCTTCGGGTAGTTCTTCATCCACTCTCGGGCTTCACCGAGTGGTTCCAAAAGCGGGGAGTCCGGCTCCTTCACGCTGAGCGCGAGGTACATCGCGTCGACGCGCTCCAGGTTGAAGATGCGGTCGTAGTACAGCTTATCGATCTGCCACGGCGCACCCGAATTCGGGTACCGATCCAGGTCGGCGGCCGCACGAAACGCTTCAAGGGAGACCTCGTGACAGCGGATGTGGTCGGGATGCGGGTAGCCGCCGTTTTCGTCGTAGGTGATCAAGACCTGGGGGCGAAACTCACGCACGATCGACACGAGCGGTTCGGCCGAATACTCCAGCGGAATGTCGGCGAAAGAGTTCGCCGGCACCGACTTGTCGTCGTTCATGCCGGAATCTTCGAAGCCGAGCCAGCGGTGCTGCACGCCCAGGGCCTGCTGCGCACCTCGCATCTCGATGCGGCGAAGACCGGTCATATCGCGTTCAGCCATGGCGTTGGCGGTGAGGGCAGGGTTCAGGACGCTGCCCCGTTCACCGCCGGTGCAGCTCACGATGAGCACCTCAGCGCCGAGGCTGCGGTAGTAGGCGTACGTTGCGGCGCCCTTGCTCGACTCGTCGTCAGGATGGGCATGCACAGCCATCAGTCGCAGCGTCACCATACTCCTCAGGAATGCCGGATAACCTTAGGCCAGATAACCTAGATACCAGCCTAATCGCTCCATCGAAAGTGTGAAATCACCAGTGCCCGTAAACAGAGTTCAGCAGAGCCGCGAGCCCTACCGTCTCGACGAATCTGAGGTCTCGGCTGCGCCTCCGCCGGTCGAGAGCGACGTGATCCAATCGCGCTACGGGCGCACGCCCACTCGCAAACGGCGTGACCGCCGAATCCTGTGGGGACTGGGTGGCATTTTCGTGCTGGTGTTGGGAGCCTGGGTGCTGTGGACCGGACTGGATGGGGCATCCACTCAAATCGAAGCGCGTGATATTGGGCACACCATCATCGATGAGCACACGGTGAGCGTCACGTTCGAGGTGTCGCTTCCGGTGAACCGCACGGCGAGTTGCGCGGTTCAGGCCCTGAACGAGAGTTATTCTGTGGTCGGCTGGAAGATCATCGATCTGCCGCCGTCAACGCTGTACAACCGGTCATTCACCGAGATTCTGCGCACCACCGACCTGAGTAACACGGGTTTGATTTACCAGTGCTGGCTGACCTAAACTGACGTATTCGCCTCGGCATTCGTCGGGGCATCAACTTTATCCGCGCGGCCACAACCGGCCTTTCTGCGCTTGAGCGTAATAAAGGAGATCACTCGTGACAACCGACACAACGGTGACCTGGCTGACCCAAGAGGCCCACGATCGCCTCGCAACGGAACTGGCAGCACTGAGTAACTTCGGCCGGGGCGACATCGCAAAGAAAATCGAATCCGCCCGGGAAGAGGGCGATCTCAAGGAGAACGCCGGCTACCACGCGGCCAAAGAAGAGCAGGGCAAGATGGAGGCGCGCATCCGCACCCTCACCGTGTTGCTGCGCACCGCTGAAGTCGGCCACGCTCCCGAAAGTAACGGCATCGTCGTTCCTGGCACGGTCATCACCGCCACGATCGCCGGCGACGAGAGCCGTTTTCTGATCGGCAGCCGCGAAATCGGCGCCAATAGCGACCTCGACGTCTTCAGCGAACAAAGCCCGCTCGGTGCGGCGATCATCGGCCTCAAGGTTGGCGCGAAGACGAGCTACACCACGCCGAACGGCAAAGAGATCACCGTGCACATCTCCAACGTGGAGACTTTCACCGGAGCCTGACCGTCGTCGCGGGGCCTGCTTCGTGTTCGGCTAGTCGATCTGCGGGTCGTAGCCAGCCGCGCGCAGCGTGTCGACGACGTGCTGGCTGTGTTCGGGCCCCCGCGTCTCGACGCTGACGTCGAGCTCGACCTCGCTGATCCGCAGGCCGACTCCGTGCCGCGTGTGCAGCACCTCGACGACGTTGGCGGTCGCCTCGGCGAGCAGCTCGGAGATGCGAGCCAACTGGCCCGGGCGGTCCGGCAGCATGATTCGCAGCGTGAGGTAACGACCCGACGCGGCGAGGCCGTGGCTGATCACACGCTGCATCAGCAGGGGATCGATGTTGCCACCCGAGAGGATCGCCACGGTCGGCCCTGTCGGAGTGACCTTGCCGGCCAGGATGGCGGCGACCGCCACCGCTCCGGCCGGTTCGACGACGAGCTTGGCGCGTTCCAGCAGCACGAGCAGCGCCCGGGCGGTGTCGTCCTCGCTGACGGTGACGATCTCGTCGACGGCGTCGCGCACAATCTCGAAGTTGAGCAGTCCCGGCTTGGCGACCGCGATGCCGTCGGCGATGGTCGGCAGAATGCTGATCATCATGGCCTCGCCAGCCTCGAGGGAGGGTGGGTAGGCGGCCGCATTCTCAGCCTGCACCCCAATGACCCGGATGCGGCGCCCGTCGCGGGCGGCGCGCTGCTTGAGCGCACTGGCCACACCGGAGATCAGCCCGCCGCCACCGATGGGCACGATGACCGTTTGAAGATCGGGAACCTGGTCGAGAATTTCGAGACCGAGCGTGCCCTGCCCGATGACAACATCCGCGTGATCAAAAGGCGGAATGAGGATCGCACCGGTCTCGCGGGCATATTCGGCCGCAGCGAGCAGCGGTTCGGTCACGGTCGTACCGCGCAGAATGACCTCGGCACCGTAATCGCGCGTCGCCAACAGTTTGGGCAGCGCAACCCCGACCGGCATGAAGATGGTGGCTTTGATGCCCAGCTCGCGCGCGGCGAACGCCACCCCCTGAGCGTGGTTACCGGCAGAGGCCGCGACGACTCCACGAGCCTTCTCCTCGTCGGTGAGTTTGGACAGCCGGTTGTAGGCGCCCCGAATCTTGTATGAGCCGGTGCGTTGCAAATTCTCACACTTGAGGTAGACCGGTGCCCCCAAAACATCGGTCAGGTACCGTGAGCTCTCCATCGGGGTCACATCGGCGACACGGGCGACAACCGCACGCGCAGCCTCGAATTCAGCGAGGGTGGGTGTGACGAGGGTGGTCTCAGGCATGTCTTAGTTCTCCGAACTGTCGTGCGTGGCGCGAGGTGCGCGGGAATCCGAGGGTGTGCTGCGGGCGGACCCGTCACGGGTGGTGCGGATGCTGCGCGGCCGCACCACCCGTGCCTCGCGCGCGGGTGCGCCAGTCGACCGGTAGCCCGGTCGGCTTTGCGGCACAGTCTGCCACAGCACCGAGCCCATCGCCGGCACCGCCGTCGGCGGACTCGACCGCCACGATCCGCCGGCGATGTAGCTCGTCATCGCGTTCAACACCGCGGCAATCGGCACGGCAAACAGGGCGCCCGGAATTCCGGCGAGCAGCGCTCCGGCGGCGACCACGAGCACAACGGCAAGCGGATGCACCTTGACGGCGGTTCCCATGATGAGCGGCTGCAGAACGTGTCCTTCAACCTGCTGAACGAGCAGCACGACGCCGAGCATGGCGAGGGCGACGGCCCAATTGTTGAAGATCAGGGCGATCACGATGGCGACCGATCCGGTGGCGACAGCACCGACAATGGGAATAAACGAGCCGAGAAAGACCAGGATGCCAATCGGGATGGCCATCGGCACCCCGAGCAGGGCTGCGCCCACACCGATGCCGACGGCATCGATCGATGCCACCAGGATTTGCACCTTGGCGAAATTACCCAGAGTTGTCCAGCCGGCGATACCAGCGCCATCCACGGCCGCGCGCGCCCGCTTCGGAAAGAAGCGCACGATCCAGTCCCAGATTGACTTGCCGTCGATGAGGATGAACAGCAGGCTGAACAGGGCAAGCAGAAGCCCGGTCAGCAGGTGTCCGAGGGTCGTACCGACCGACAGGGCTCCACTGATAAAGACAGCGCTGTCGTTTTGGATCGCCGTCCAGCCCTGCTGCAGATAGTTCGTGATCTCGGTGTCCGACAGCTGTAATGGCGACGCCGCGAGCACCGACTTGAGGCTGTTAAAGCTCGCTGTCAGGCGGTCGCTCAGCCCGACGGTGCCCTCGGCGATCTGCGTGGACGCGAGGGTCACCAACCCGGCGACGAGCACGAGAGTGCCCACCATCGCCGTGGCCACGGCGAGTCCCTTCGGCCACCGATGACGTACCAGAAAGGCCACGAAGGGAACAAGCAGCGCCGATACCAACACTGCGACGAGCAACGGAATGATGATGAGGCGCAATTGAATGATTAGGAAGATGAGAACTGCGATACCAGCAGCAATGACGATCAGTCGCCACGACCAGGCTGCGGCCAAGCGGACGCTGGCTGGCAGGTTTTCGTGAACACCATTCGGTGCGGGCGCGCGCCCCTCGACCGGTGTGACCAGCAGTTCGGACCGCGACAGCTCCCGGGCTTCGCGCTCCTGCTCATTGGTTCGTCGGCGGCGCAGCCGCAGCAGCGCCCGTGCACCTGGATTGCCCGTGGATTCACTCACCCGCTCAGTCTAAGACTGCCACCGGGCCCATCGTCGTCGCCACTCTTCGGGTCTAAACGTGCGATTCCTTTTCGGTGCACGGCAGAGTGCCTTCGCGCCGGATAGAGTCGCATCGATACTTCACACGGGCGCCCCGCGACAGTCTCGCCCGCCCTGGCCCGCGCCATCGACGCGCAGACGATTTTGTCGCCGTCAGACCGGTGGTCTGGCAGCGCGCCCGCGCGCTGCGCCGCGTCGACCTGAAGAAC
This sequence comes from Cryobacterium sp. CAN_C2, assembly GCF_015751745.1. Lineage (NCBI taxonomy): Bacteria > Bacillati > Actinomycetota > Actinomycetes > Micrococcales > Microbacteriaceae > Cryobacterium > Cryobacterium sp. CAN_C2. The sequence goes on along the minus strand of NZ_JADOUX010000003.1, from coordinate 184,115 downwards.
GACCGGCAGGCGGGCGTGCTGCGGGTGCAGGCGGCCGAGGCTGAAAACGGTGCCCCGGTCGACGCTGCGGGGCGGCTCGCCGCGGTACTGCATGACGCTGCGCTCTGGCAGGGGCTCGGTGAGTTCGAGGTCATGCCGCGCAGCCCGCTCGCGTCCGGACTGGCTGCAGAACGGAAGTAACCAATCCGTTGATCGAGCGTGTCGAGACCACGGAGGGTTATGGTCTCGACAAGCACGACCAACGAGTTCGACCAGCTCGACAAGTTCGACCAGCTCGACAAGGTCGACAAGCTCGACAAGCTCGACAAGCTCGACAAGCTCGACTAAAAAAAGTTAGAACTTGCGGCCCATCGCGGTCAGGCGTTCGATGCGGTCGGCGATCGGTGGGTGCGTCGCGAACAGCTTGCTCATGGCGCCGGGCTTGAGCGGGTCAGAGATCCACAGGTGCGCCATCGACGTGTTCTGCTTCTTCATCGGGCGGCCGTATTCGCCAAGCTTGGCCAAGGCGCTGGCGAGGGCGTCGGGGTGGCGCGTCGTTAACGCGCTCGTGGCGTCCGCTAGATACTCGCGCTGGCGGCTCACGGCGAGCTGCACGATCGTGGCGATGAGCGGGGCCACGATCATGGCGACAATGCCGAACACCATGACGACGGGGTTGCCGTTGCTGTTGTTGTTGCGGCCGAAGAAAGCCATGCGCAGAAAAATGTCGGAAATGAATCCGATCGCGACGACCAAGCCGAACACGACCATCGAGACGCGGATGTCATAGTTGCGCACGTGGCCGATCTCGTGGGCCATGACACCTTCCAGTTCGGCGTCATCCATGATGTCGAGCAGGCCGGTGGTCGCGGCGACGATCGCGTGCTTGGGATCGCGGCCGGTGGCGAATGCGTTGGGTGCCGGGTCGTTGATGATGTAGACCTCGGGCATCGGAGTGCCGGTCGTGATCGACAGATTCTCGACGATGCGCCACAGCCGGGGGTGATCGGCCTGGCTGTTGACCTTGATTCCACCACTCATCGCAACCGCCTGGCGGCCTGCGGCGTAGTACTGAATGAGCACGTACAGGCCGGTGACGATGATCACGGTAATGAACAACCCGTAGCTCTGCCCGCCGGAGACGTAATAGTTGGCCAGCCAGCCGAGCCCCACGATCAGCGCGAAGAAGAAGATCATGATGAAGACGGTGTTGCGTTTGTTCTTAGCTATCGCGCTGTACATCGATGCGCTCCGTTAGAACTGCACGCGGGGAGGCTCCGCAATCGCTGCGGAATCGGCCACCTCGAAGAATTCGCGTTCGGTGAAACCGAGGTTGACGGCGAACAGGTGATTCGGGAACACCTTGATCTTGGTGTTCATTTCGCGCACGCCACCGTTGTAGAAGCGACGCGCGGCCTGGATCTTGTCCTCGGTGTCGACGATGGCGCCCTGCAACTGCAGGTAGTTCTGGCTGGCCTGAAGCTGCGGGTAGGCCTCAGCGACGGCGAAGATGCTCTTCAGCGCGGTCTGCATGTGGTTTTCCGCAGCGGATGCATCGGCCGGGCCTTGTGCCGACAGGGTCTCGGCCCGAGCACGAGTCACGTTCTCAAACACGCTCTTCTCGTGTGCTGCATAGCCCTTGACCGTTTCGATCAGGTTGGGCAGCAGGTCGGCACGACGCTTGAGCATCACCGTGATGTCGCTCCACGCTTCGTCGACGCGCACGTTGAGCGTTACGAGGGAGTTGTACGTCGACCAGAGATAGATACCCACGATGGCGACGAGTGCGACAACGATCAAAACCGGGATGAGCCATTCCATGGCAGCGTCTCCTTGCAAATTGGCACGATGTGTACGTTGGCACGGAGACATTGACTGGCCAAAACGACCCCCCGTGCGTACCTGCCAATACTAACCGCGACCCCGGAGGCTCCCACCCGCTTCCCATAACACTCCAAGCAAGCTCAAGGCGCGCGGGGAACTCGCGACGGGAACGATCCAAGAGCTTGAGAAACTCGGTGGTCCTGTCCAGAAATCGTTGCTAGAGCGAGTTCGAGCGGGGTGTCAGTCGCCTTAGTTCGACGATTCGACGTCGAGCAAAACCTCATTTCGACGCAGAAACCACGGCTTGAATGGCGGATCGAATCGGGCAGATCTCGGTGGCCCAACGACAGTGAGCCCGGCAGAGGCGAGCGCCGCACGCAACTGTGCGAGTTGCCGTTGGTAGCGTGCTTGGCTCCAGCGTCCGCTGAAGCGGATCGCACCGGCCATGCTGGCGGGCACCGTGCGTAGTTGAACGTGGGGGTCGGTGGGTTGCGGCGCAGTTTCGGCCGTCATGCCCTCCGGCAGAACGAAAGCAACGCGGAACTTTTCACGGTCTCCCGGACCGGACGCATCGCCAGGGCTCTGCTGCAGAACTGGCGCGGTCATCGCAATCGTTTCTGCAGCATTTGATTGCAGCACGGGCGCTGTCATGGCGACTTTCTGGCGTGACTGGTTCGCCCCGGTGATATACGAGAACAGGTACCGGAAGGCCCTGTTGCCGGCGTCCTCAAATGGGCCGTCCGTTGTGACCTCGGCCAGCAGGTGTTCCGGGTACCGGCGCAGTTCAAAGTCGTCGTAGCTGTGCACGACGTGGTAGGGCTGTTGCTCAGTCACGACCTGAACGTACTCCAGCTGGCTGGGTGTGCGCTCCCAGACCTGGGCATCACCGCAGTTCTTTTCGGAACCAATGGTTCGCGTAGGGGTCCGTGTTGTGCGCTTCGCCCTCGATGAAGCCCAGCGAAGAATAAAGTCTTCGCGCCTCGACGAGGTCGGTTCGCGTGTCCAACCGCAATGCGGTGAGCCCCACCACGCGGCATTCCCGTTCCAGTGTCTCCATGAGAAGCCGGCCCACGCCCTGACCGCGGGCATCCGGTTCAACGAAGACCCTGGTCACCTCGCCGATCTCGCCGGGGCGAATCCGCATCCCGGCGCAGCCGAGCACGGTGTCCCCCTCGCGGGCGAGCAGGAGAAGCCCCGTGGGAGAAACGAGGTCATCGCTGGGATACCCGGCTTGGGCGGCCAGAATCTCCTGCCGAAGCGCGGGACGACCGTGGTAGCGACTCACGATGTCCTCGTAGTACCGAAGCGATACGTTTTTGGCTTCGGCGGATGTCGGCGATGCCGCAGAGACAAGGATCGGCAACGCAAACATCATGCGTTCCACACTACTTGCCGAGCGAGCGAGGTATTGGGCGCCCATCAGCGGATCCCGCGCTGAATGCACCGAGCTCAGACGACGAGACAGGCACCTTCCGCGACTGCGCCTGAACCCAGTCCGGTTAGCCTCTGGGCAATCGGAGCGGCTACAGGATCACCCTTTATGAGCTTGACACGGCGGGTGCGGCGGCGAAGAGTTCGCACATGGTGAACAAATCCGTCCCCGCGGTTGAGGTTACCGATCTGCATGTGCGTCGGGGAAAGCATCCGGTGCTGCATGGGCTGTCGGTCAGCGTTCCCCGCGGAGTCGTGGTGGGGCTGCTTGGCCCGAGCGGATGCGGTAAAACCACACTCCTGAGAACGATCGTCGGCGCACAGGTGGTGCAGTCCGGCACGGTGACGGTGCTCGGCCGGGAGGCCGGATCGGCGTCGCTTCGCCACCGCGTGGGCTATGTCACGCAGGACGCGAGTGTGTATGACGACCTCACCGTGCGGCAGAACCTGCAATATTTTCGTGCCGTGCTCGGCGCTCCGCGCAGCGACGTCGACCGCGTGCTCGCCCTGACAGACCTCAGCGCCCAAGCGGGTCAGCTCGTCGGGTCACTCTCCGGCGGGCAGCGCAGTCGGGTGTCTCTGGCCGGAGCCTTGCTCGGCTCCCCTGACCTGCTCGTGCTCGACGAACCGACGGTGGGCCTTGACCCCGTGCTGCGGGTCGAGCTGTGGACCCTGTTCCATCAGCTCGCCGCCTCCGGAACGAGCCTGCTCATCTCCAGTCACGTGATGGACGAGGCCAGCCGGTGCGACCGGCTGCTACTCATGCGGGACGGCGAGATTCTGGCCGATGACACCCCGAAGGGGTTGCTCGCGGCGACCGGAACCAGCGATACCGAGGGAGCTTTTCTGGCGCTGATCGCCCAGCATCCGCTTGCCGAACCGAGCGGGAGCGCCTCATGAACCCGCAACGCACCCTCGCTACGGCCGGCCGGGTGCTCAGCCAGGTGCGGCACGACCCGCGTACCATCGTTCTGTTGCTCGTGGTGCCGAGCCTGCTGATCGGGCTGCTGGCCTGGATCTTCTCGGACACCCCGGTGTTCGCCACGATCGGGCCGGGCATGATCGCGCTGTTTCCGTTCATCGTGATGTTTCTCGTGACGAGCATCACGACCCTGCGAGAGCGACGCACCGGCACGCTCGAGCGTCTGCTGTCGATGCCGCTCGGCAAGGGTGACCTGATCCTGGGTTATACGCTCGCGTTCGGCTTACTCGCGGTGGCACAGTCCTCGGTGGCCGTGGCGTTTGCGGTGTGGGTGTGCGGGCTGGAGATCTCCGGGTCGATCTGGCTGTTGCTCGCCGTCGCGGTCGCGGATGCGGTGCTCGGCACGACGCTTGGCCTGCTCGCAAGCGCGTTCGCCCGCACGGAGTTTCAGGTCGTGCAGTTCATGCCGGCGCTGGTTTTTCCGCAAATTCTGCTCGGCGGCATTTTTCTGCCTCGCGAGCAACTGCCCGATGTGCTGCGCGCGATCAGCGACTGGTTGCCGCTGTCGCACGCGATCGACGCACTGCAGGCGGTCGCGACGGATTCGCAGGACGCCGCCTATGTCGGCGGGGAGCTGCTGATCATCGGCGCGTGGATCGTGGGAGCCGTCGTGCTCGGATCGGTGACGCTGCGCCGGCGCACGCCTTAACGGTTACTGCCTCAGCGGTTGGTGAGGGCGTGTTGCAGCCAGCGATAGCTGGATTTGGGGGTGCGCGTGCGTCGGTCGTTGCTGAAGTCGACGTGCACGAGGCCGGTGGGCTGGGTGTAACCGCCGTCCCACTCGAACGCGTCGAGCAGGGACCAGAAGGCAACGCCGCGCAGATCGACGGCGGCGGCCGGGGCTCCCGCGGCGGTCGCGTCGAGGGCGGCGACGAGGTGTTCGGCGAGGTAGTCGATACGAGCCGGGTCGTGCACGAAGTGGCGGGCATCCGCGTGGTCGAAGAAGGCGCCGCCGGCCAACGACAGGTAGACCGGCGGTAGGTCGCTGTAGCGCCCGGCCAGTTCGGCCAGCGCTACAGCGACGTACTCGGGGGCGTTGACGGCGCCGGCCGAGGTGGTGGCGTGCTCGCGTAACGGCTCGAGGTGGAACGGCCACGACGTGACCGGGATCGGCTGCCCGTCGGGTGCGGTGAGGGTGGTCGGGCCGGAAGCGATGCGGCTGGGCTCGGTGTAGCTCACACCATAGAAGTCGAGCGGCTGGTGGATCGTGCGCAGGTCGTCGGGGTCGGCCTCGAGCAGGGTGCGCAGCTCGAGCGCGAACGGTTCGAGCGGGTCGGGGTAGTGGCCGAGCAGCACCGGGTCGGAGAAGAGGCGGTTCTGTAGCAGGTCGTACAGGGCCGCATAGGAGCGGTCCTGGTCACGGTCGGTCGCGGACTGCACCGGGGTGTGGGAGTTGACGAGGCCGATGCGTCCGCGCACGTCGGCGGCGCGCAGGCCCTGCACGGCGAGGCCGTGCGCGAGCAGCTGGTGGTGCGCGCTCGGCAGCGCGTCGAATAGCAGGGTACGCCCAGGCGCGTGGGTGCCCAGCGCATAGCCCTTCGTTGTGACCGTGGCCGGCTCGGTGAGGGTGGCCCAGGCGTCGATGCGGTCGCCGAACGCCTCCCCCACCGCGTGGGCATAGTCGGCGAAGCGGCCCGCCGTGTCGCGGTTCAGCCAGCCGCCGCGCAGGGCCGCGGGCATGTCCCAGTGCGAGAGAGTGGCCGTCGAACGGATGCCGTCGGCCAGCAGCGCGTCGAGCACGCGATCGTAGAACGCGAGTCCATTGCGGTTGAGCGCCCCGCGACCCTCCGGCTGCAGTCTGGTCCAGCCGAGGGAGAACCGGTAGGAATCGACACCGAGGTCACGTAGCAGGGCGGCGTCGGCGGCATAGTTCTTCACGTGGTCGGCCGAGACGGAGGCATTCGAGCCATCGCGGATGCGCCCGCGCATCTGGCTGAAGGCGTCCCAGACGCTATCGCCGCGGCCACCGTCGCGGGCGGCGCCCTCGATCTGAAAAGCGGAAGTGGCAACGGCTACCTCGAACCCCGTCGGCAGACGATCGCCAAGCTCGCCAGCGCGGTGTTCCCAGTCCCGGGCTGCGACGGCGCGCGTCGACGTTGATCCAGGGGTGCGAGGCGTGGGATTCATGGGGGTGAGACTCTTTTCGGCGGGCGACGCGGGGGCATCCGCTTCGTATGAAGGGTGTCACGTTTGCGGCCGCTCGGAGGCAGCCCAGGAGGTGCCGCGAAGAATTCCTCTGGTTTGTTACTTTTCTCGGGGCGTAGGAGGTTGACTTTACCGCCTACTGCCCGTCAAATTGTTCAGGGGGTGAGTTGTGTCCGAATCAGCTCGTATCGCAGTCCGGGGCGTCTGGGCGCGGTCTCCACGCGCCCGGACGACCGTCGTTGCGCTACTGCTGGGCTGCGCCATCACCCTGGCGGCCCCGGTCCTGTCGCCGGTGCACGCTGCGGATTTGCTGACGACCTCGACGCCCGAAACGACACCGTTGGCGGCACCGGTGGCGGCACCGGTGGCGGCACCGTTGGCGGCACCGTTGGCAACCGACGCCGAATCGACCCCCTCGGCCACCGAGAACCCTCTCCCCATCCCCAACTCGACCACCCCTCCGGCAACGAGTCCTCAGATTGTGAGCCCGGGTAGCGGCCAATTCATCAGCAGCAATCGCACGAGCGTGTCGGGGTCAAAGCAAACCAACCAGGAGATTCAGTTGTTATCTCCGCGCGGCGGGGACCCGCTGTGCATCGTTGCCGAGGTGGCAACGACCTGGACCTGTGACAATATTTACCTGCAAAACGGTCCGGCGATCACGCTGCACGTCGTCGTCACCGGTGATTCGAGCCTCGGCGATGAGATGACCGTCGCTGTGCTCGGCGCACCGACGGTGCTCGGCGGACTGAGCGGCTCAGACTCCAACGGCTGGGTGCGCGGAACCGGGCATCCCCAAGCCACCGTGACCGCGTTGCTGCCGAAGGGTGACACCTGTTCCAGCACCGCCGACGGGTCCGGCGCCTGGGCCTGTCTGTTCTCGGGCCCCCTCACGAACGGCAGCCGGGACGTGACCGCGAGCCAGCGTTCATCGTTCAGCGGCCCGTCATCGTCGAACTCGAGCGCGCCGGTCACGATCGTGTTCGACGTCACCGCACCGGATGCCCCGGTCCTGACGGCTCCAAGCGCTGGCGCCCAGGTTTCTGTCGCTGGCGCCCGGTACACCGGCACCGGGGAAACCGGCGCCACGGTGACGGTGTTCGCCGGCGCCTACTCGGTCTGCTCCGCCCCGGTGACCGGCGGATCCTGGAGTTGCTCGGCCGGCGGAGTGGCCGCCGGATCGTACTCGATCATCGCCGTGCAGAAGGATGCCGCCGGCAACGTCGGTGCAGGCAGCACGCCCGCGTCGGTCAGCTACGTCTCCGAGACGACACCGACCCCGACGCCTTCTGAGTCCGCCTCTGCAACGCCACCGGTCGCACCGACCCCGAGCGCCGAGGCCTCGCCGTCACCCGACGGTTCGGTGGCCGTGCCCGGTGCGACGACCGAGCCTTCGCCGACGCCGACGCCGACGCCGACGCCGGGTGCCGGCGCGCCCGACCCGGAAGCTGCGGAGCCAGAAGCGGCGGAGGGGGCCTCCGTTTTTCCGGGTCAGTGGAATGACCCGACCCGGTTTGCCGCGGCCATCGGCCCGAGCGGCAACGGCTCACGGTTTCCCTGGTTGCAGGCCGGTCTGCTCGCCCTCGGTGCGCTGGTGCTGATTGCGGTGCCCCTGCGCATGCTCGCGGGCACCATTTCACGCACCCGCAGCGGCCGACCCCCTCGGGCGCTGCCAGCACTGGCGGGACGCAACCGCGTGCGCGAAGAATTCGAGGTCGCACCGACCATGCATCTCAACCGGTGGGTGCGCGGCGGCGCGGCACTGCTTGCTGCGGCAACGTTTGTCATGCTGTCCGGCCCGGTCATTGACCAGCCGGCTTACCTGCGCCTGCTCGTCGCCGTGATCATCGGGCTGGTGCTGGTCAACGCGGTGGCCATGCTGGTTCCGCTGTGGTGGAGTTCGCGCGTATTGCGGCTGCACGGAACGGTCATATTTCTGCCGAGCTATCTGTTGCTCATCGCGGCCGCAGCAATCGCATCCCGCCTGTTCGACGTGCACCCCGCACTGCTGTTCGGGCTACTCGGCAGCGTCACCCTCTTTGCCAAAACGGATGCTGCGGGCCTGGCCGGCGCGCATCCCACGCCCCAGCACCCCACACCGGCGCAGCGCGGCCAGCTCGCTGCCGTGCGGGTGGGCGCTCTCGCGGCATTAGCCGTGCTCGCCTGGTCGCTCGGGTCGCTACTGCCCGGCGCCAGCGATTTCGTCACCTCGCTCGCGGCCGAGACGGGCAACACGATCGTGCTCGCTGCCATCGGCTCGGCGGTGCTGATTCTGGTGCCCATCGGGCACACCAGCGGGCGCCGCATTCTGGCCTGGTCGCCGCCCGTGTGGACCGGCCTGACCGTCGTCACCTACGGAATTCTGTTCGCGGCACTCGCCCCGATGGTCGAGCAATTGCGGAGCGAGGGCACCGGGCTGGCGCTGGGGATCTCTGCTGGAACCTTTGCCGCGTTGTGCGCGAGTGCGTGGGCCTGGCAGCGGTTCGTCGTGCCGACCCAGCGCTAGGCCGCCGCAGGCTGTATCGTACACATGTGCGCCTAGGAGTTCTCGACGTCGGTTCAAATACCGTCCACCTGCTGGTTGTCGACGCGCACGAAGGCGCCCCGCCGGTGCCGATGGCTGCCGACAAGAGCGTGCTGCGCCTCATGCGCTACATCACTCCCGAGGGCGCCATCAACGACGAGGGTGTCGCGGCGGTTCTTTCCGCGGTGCAACACGCAGCGAATGTCGCCCAGCAGCACAACATCGACGAACTGCTGCCGTTCGCCACCTCGGCGTTGCGCGACGCGACCAACGGACCCGAACTGCTGGACCGGGTCGAACGGGAAACCGGTGTCGCCCTGCAGGTGTTGTCGGGCGAAGACGAGGCCCGACTGACCTTTTTGGCCGTGCGGCGCTGGTACGGCTGGTCGGCCGGCAATATCCTCCTGTTCGACATCGGCGGCGGGTCTCTCGAGATCGCCGCTGGTGGCAGCGAATTTCCTGAGGTCGCCCTCTCGCTCCCGCTCGGCGCCGGACGCAGTACGATCGGCTTTCTGCACCACGATCCTCCACTGCCGCAAGAGGTAGCGGCGCTTCGCAAGCACGCGGCATCCGTCCTGCGCGATGCGGTCGGTGCGTTCGTGCATTTGCCGACCCCGCAACACATTGTCGGGTCGTCGAAGGCGATCCGTTCGCTGGCCCGACTGGCCGGCACGACCTCGGACGGCGTGGGTGCCGCCGACCGACTGCGCCTCGGTCGCGCTGGGCTCGAAGACTGGGTGCCGCGTCTGGCCCGCATTCCGGCCGAAGCAAGACCGGCGCTGCCCGGCATCACCGCCGACCGCACCTTTCAGATCGTGGCCGGCGGCATCGTGCTCGGCGCGGCGATGGCCGCGTTCGGGGCTGCGGAGCTCGAGGTATCACCCTGGGCATTGCGCGAGGGCGTTATTCTGCGGTACCTCGACCGCCTGCGCTGATCGGCACGAGCATTTCCGGTCACACCGACCTTCCGGAGGAACTCTGATGCGAAGACTGACCGCCGACCTGTTCATATCGATTGATGGCGTGGTTGAATCACCCAACCTCTGGCAATTCGACAGCGTCGACGCGGAACTGGGCACTGAAATGACGGCCATGATGCATCGCGTCGACAGGGTGTTACTCGGCCGGGTCGGCTACGAACAGTGAGCCGGCCCTTGGCCGCACACCGAGTACGACGATCCGTTCGGCGCCTTCATCGATGAGGGCAACGCCCTGCTCACCGACGGCCTGCGCATCGACTGACGCGGCGCTGCCCAGAATCTGAGAGACGGGACACCGCCATAACCGCGTACCCCAGGCCGATCGAGCTGCAACAGCTGCAACGCGGCCTCGCCGGTGACCGGGGCGCACGTGTGCCCCGGCCACCATTCATTGATTGGTCAGTCCTGTGTGCCGTCTTCGACGGCGACGCCGTTGATGTCGTCGCTCGTGTTGTCGGTACCAGACTCGGTGCCAGATTCCGTGGTGGACTCCACGCCGGTTTCGTCGGCGGTTTCTCCGTCGTTGCTGCCGTCTTCGACCTCGTTCTGCACGTTGCCGGTGTCGGCCGACGTCGCGGCGGGTTCAACGCTCGAGGAGGACGGGCTGGCGGGAGTGGCCTGGGCTCCGGCGGTGAGGGTGATGCCGCCGACGACGGCCAGCGCCACGGCCAGTGCTGCGCCGCTGCCAATTTTCATCTTCTTCTGCATGGTGTGTGCCTTTCGAGAGTGGGCTCCGCGACTGCGGGGCCATATTTCGACGTTAGAGCGGGGCAGGTGAGATGAGCGTGAGAGCCAGTCCGGCGCAGTCGGATTACGGGCGGAGTGGAAGGTTCACCGTGACACTCGTACCGACGCCGGCCTGCGAGGTGATCGTGATGCGGCCATCGTGTGCCTGGATGATCTGCTGCACCAGGCCGAGGCCGAGGCCGAGGCCGTGCCCGGGGTGGGATCGGGCCCGGTCGGATCGCCAAAAACGGTCGACGACGTGCTGCAGGTCGTTGTCGTCATGCCGATTCCGGTGTCACGCACGGTGATCCTGCCGGTGCCGTTCTGGGTGTCGGTGCCGACGGTGACGGTGCCCGGCGTCGGGGTGAGCTTGAGGGCGTTGTCGACGACGTTGCCGATTGCTCGCGCGAGCAACGCCGGGGAGCCCAGAACGACCGTGGCCCTTCCACGGCGAGCAACTAGCCGAGCGGCATCCGCGGGGTTGCTTACGCGCGCGTCGATATCGTGCCGGACGACCTCGTTCAGGTCGACGAGTTCGTAGGTTTTCTTGAGCTCGGTTCCGGCGCCGCGGGAAAGTAACAGCAGGTCGTTGGCGAGTAGGGTCAGCCCGTCGACGGCTTCCAGGGCGGTCTGCATCGCCGGCTCCTACTCGGCGGGGGTGCGGGTTGTGAGCAGAGCGAGTTCCAGTTCGCCCTGAATGATGCTGAGCGGGCTGCGCATCTCGTGGGAAGCGCCATCGACGAAGCGTTGCTGCAGATCGTAGCTTTTCTGCACCGGCGCGAGGGCTGCGCGTGCCATGACAAAGCTGGAAATGGGTATCAGGACTATGAGCACGGCGTAGAGCACGAGCAAACCGGCACGGAGGTTGGCGAAGCCCTGCTCCGCCGCGCTGAGCGCGCCGGCACCATCGGATTCGGCCGCGTCGAAATCAAAGGTACCCGTGACGAAAACGTAAATTCCCACGGCAAAAGCGGCGAACAGCACCAGCTGTACCACCGTGTAGGTCACGGTGAGTCGAACAATCGCGCGGCGAAACATCAACGATCCGCATGGATCAGGTATCCGGCGCCGCGCCGGGTTTCGATGATGTCGGCTTCACCCGGTGCGGTCAGCTTCTGCCGGAGGTAGCGGATGTAGGTTTGTACGACGTTACTGAACCCGTCGTAGTTGCTGTCCCATGCATGATCTATCAGCTCGGTGGCGCTGATAATGGTGCCCGCGTTGCGCATCAGATATTCGAGAACGGCGAATTCCTTCGCCGTCAATTCGATCGTGCGTCCCGCACGCTTTGCGGTGCGGGTGGCCGGGTCGAGGGTGACTCCCTGCGCCTGGAGCATGGGTGCGTGTGCGCGCGGTGATCGTCGAAGCAGTGCGCGCACGCGGGCCAGCAGCTCGACGAGGTGGAACGGCTTGACGATATAGTCGTCAGCGCCGGCGTCGAGGCCCTCCACCTTGGTGCGCATGGAATCCAGTGCGGTGAGCATCAGCACCGGCACGTTCTTATCTATCAAGCGGATGCGTCGGCACACGTCCATCCCTCCGCCCGGCAGTCCCGGGAGCATTAGGTCGAGAATGACCAGATCGTACGTTTCAATTTCGAAGGCCTGCAGCCCGTCCGGGGCTGTGTGGGCAATATCCACGGCATAGCCGGATTCCGTGAGGGTGCGACGGATGACATCCGCGATGCGCACGTCATCCTCGGTCACGAGCACCTTCACACGGTGACCGACGTGACCCGTTGTAGACGGATCGTGAGCACATTGACGGTCATGTCCTCGACCCTGGGGTGCCGTTGATGACACCAGGATGAGACGCCTCAGAACCGCTGCCGCAGAACGGTAGGTCGATGGTCACGCGCGAGACTTCTGTCGGTGAGTAACGGTGGCTCTGATGAGGACCGGAACCACAGAGATCACGACGATCCCGATCAGCACGAGATCAATGTACCGTGCCGCGAATGCAGCGACTCCGGGGACGTGAGCCAGCCCGAAGCCCAGGAGCACGACCGCGCTCGTCCACAGCACAGCGCCGACGATGTTGAACATCGTGAACACGCGCCGCGGCATCTTGCCGACACCGGCCGCGACGGGAGCAAAGGTGCGCACGACGGGCACGAAGCGGGCGATCGTGACGGCCGCCGGGCCAAACCGATCAAAGAAGCCCTGGGTTCGTGCGACGCTCTTGCGGCTGAAGAGACCGGAATCGCGACGGTCGAAGATCCTCCGGCCCGACGTGCGCCCGATGATGTAGCCGAGCTGATCGCCCATCGCGGCGGACAGGGCAATGGCCGGGATGACAACCCAGAGCGGCTGGCTGATAACACCGCTGAGAGTGAGAACACCGGTGAAGAACAACAGGGTATCGCCGGGGAGGAAGAACCCGACGAGCAGGCCGGTCTCCACGAAGACGATGGCGCAGACGCCAGCGAGGCCCCAGACGCCGGCACCCGCGATCACCGATTGTGGATCAAGGAATCCAGACGCGGAGAGTGCGGTAACGATCATAGTTTTCATGCTGCAGGGGCTCTCTATGAAATTCCTGAGGAGGGGCCGGGGATCCGCTGCCCGCACTCTGGATTTAGACGGTCGTCGTCAGCTGTGCGTCCGCCGTGCGAGAGCGGCGGGTGAGGGCGATCACCAGCATGAGAATCACGGCCAGAAAGAGCACACTCGTTGCTGTGGTCCCGAGCCCCAGCCCGCCGTCGGCGAGGGGCTGGGAGAGCAGGTCGCCCGTGGACGCGCCCAGCGGGCGGGTCAGGATGTATGCGATCCAGAAGGCGAGCACGGCGTTGAGGTGAAAGACGAAGTACGCCACGGCGACCAGGGCGATGGCTGCAGCAAAGACGAGAAGGGCGACGAAGAAGCCGAGATTCAACCCCTCGGCGACGAGGTCACCCGCCGCTGTGCCGAGGGCGAACGTGAACAACACGGCCAGCCAGTAGAACGCCTCCCGGCGAAGCGTGAAGATGGAGTGGATGGAGAGGGTCTTCTCCGAGATAGCCCAGACGGTGAATATCGCGGCCAGGGCCACGGCGAAGACGACCGTCGTGACCCACAGGGGTACGCCGAGGCTGTCGGTGAGATTATCGGTGATGAGGGTGCCCACGACACTGATCAGCACCACCGCCAGCCAATAGATGGCCGGGGTGTACTTGTGCAGTGTGAACTGCACGCCCAGTGCGGCGACGAGCAGTACCGTCATGATGATCGAGGTGATCGTGAGGCCCAGACCGAGGTCAACGTTCAAGAAGTCCGCTGCGGTCTCCCCCACGGTGGTCGCGAGCACTTTGATCACCCAGAAGATGAGGGTCACCTCGGGCACCTTGGTCAGAATGTGCCGCAACGGTGAAACGGTGATGGAAAGGGTTGAGGTCGTGGACAAGTGTTCCTCCTTCGATGGGGTCGGTAGAACCAGCGAACACGTCGACGTCTAAGACTTCTCACAGAAGCGATCCACGGGCACCGGGATCCACGAATGTGCGGTCATTTCGCGGTCCCGGTGAGAACGTACTCGTAGATCGCGGCTAAGGTTCAGGCCTGCTTCGACCGCGGAATGGTGAGCCTGATCGCTGTGCCAGCGTCGCAACTGTCGACGACGTTCACGGATCCGCCGTAGCGCACCGCGATTTCCCGCACGAGAGACAGGCCGATACCAAAACCGGTTCGGGCATCGCCACCGCCATCCACAGCAGTTCCGGAGTGCGCGAACCGATCAAAAATACGGGCGGGGTCAATACCTTGAATACCGGGGCCGCGGTCGCGCACCGTGACCGACACTGTCTTCTTGGTCACGGATACGTCCACAGAGATGACCGATCCACTGGGAGCGAACCGCACAGCGTTGTCCAGTAGGGCCACAACGCACCGGGTCATGCCGGATGTTGGCACACGCGCGAACGCGGGCTCCGGAGCATCCAATTCAATGGTGATGTGTTTCTCGACAGCAATGAGCGCCATTGACTGCACGGCGGCGTCAACCGCAGCGGGTACATTGATGACGACAGTGTCATTCACCGCAGCGCCGCCGATTTCCGCCGATTCGAGAAGATCGTTCACGATGTGGATGAGGTCTTTCGCATCGTGGCGCAGCTCCGCGACGACCGCGGACGACGGGTCGCCTGCAGACAGGGCGCGTTGCAGAATTTGCAGGCGGGCGTCGAGCACAGCGAGTGGGGTTCGGAGTTCGTGGCTCGCGTCGGCGACAAAGGCCCGCTGGATGCGCAGCACCTCGCCGAGGGGTTGCACGGCCCGCCCGGTGACCAGCCAGCTCATCACGCCGGCCAGAATGATCAGGGCCACGCCCAATACCGTCGCAGCGCGCAGAAGCCCGATGGCGCTGACCTGCAGGTTGTCGGTGTCCGGCACCGGTTCAAACAGCTCACCGGGCGAGATTTCGGACAGGATGTAAACGAACACGGCAACGATGACGACCGCGACAACGGCGGCGCAGGCGATCGCGATTCGGGTGCCGACGATACGTGACGCCCGACGAATGGCCAGGGTGTCGCTGTCGACGATGGGGAGTTTCCTGCGGGTCATGGTTGTCCCAGGCGGTAGCCCTGGCCGCGCACGGTGAGGACGATGTTGGTATCTGTCTTGCGCCGAAGGTAATGCACGTAGGTATCCACCGTTCCGGCGGTGTCCGCGGCGCTGAAGACGGCATGCAGGATCTGCTGCCGGGAGAACGTGCGCTGCGGGGCTTCAGCCAGGAGTTTGAGCAGCTCGTTCTCCTTGGCCGTGAGAAGGATGCGCCCGTCATACGGGGAATAGATTGTGCGACTGTCCGGATAGTACTCCCAACCACCCACGAGCAACGCGCGGCCCTCACCGGTGAACACCCGACGGATGGCTCGTAACCGGGCGAACAGTTCATCGAACTCGAACGGTTTGACGAGGTAGTCGTTGGCGCCGATGTCCAGCCCGGCCACTTTGTCGCCGGTGGTTCCGAGAGCAGTGAGAAGAAGGATGGGGGTGGTGATCAGTTTGCGGCGGAGGGCTTCGACGACGCCCAGTCCGTCCAGCGCGGGAAGGCGTCGGTCGATGACCATCACCTCGAACTCGCTGGCGAGGCCGACGGCCAAGCCTTCGGCACCGTCGGTGACCCAGGTGACATCGTAGATTTCTGTGAGCACGTCCTGAATCATTGGACCGAGCTTTGCATCGTCCTCAATCAGCAGCAGTCGGGCGCGAGTCATGATCTCAGCGGGCATCCGAGGCTCCTCCGTTGGCGGGTCCAGCGTGGAGGCCGGATCGACGTTCGTTCCAGTCTGACATCACCAGCAGCCATGCAGCTTCAACCAGCGTCACGGCGGCGATCGAGTACACGATCGATGCCGCCACGTCGGACGGGTAATGCACCCCCAAATACACCCGGGAGGCTGCCGTCCCGAGCACGACAACCGCAGCCGCTGCTATCAAAAACGGGCGCCACCTCTGACCGGCCGTGGCGACGATGAAGCCCAGAAAGAAGCAGGCGGCGAAACTGGTATGTCCGCTGGGAAAGCTGAGCCCGCCCGGTTCGAGCACCAAGACGTGGGACAGGGACGGGATGTCGGGACGTGCACGGTGCACGAGTAATTTGATGGCATCGGCGCCCAACGTGGGAATCACCACGATCAACAGGAAGCGGATCGCAGCGTGCGATCGCCGGGTAGCCAGCAGGATCGAGCCGGTTCCCAGCAGCACCAGTATCGTCGCCACGGCCGATTCGAACAGCCAGTCGATCCCGAGCGCAACCCAGTCGAGTTGCGGGGTGTGCGCACTGTTCACCTGGCGGAGCACATCCATTTCCATGGACGTCCAGCCGGCCGATGATTTCAACACCAACCCGCTGACGATGACTGCGAGGATGACGCCGACGGCGGGGATAGCGGTTCGTGCGAAAAGGATGCGTGGTCGGATGTCTGTGCCCATGCCCCCAGAGTCACGCCTGCCGACACAGGACCTTCTAAGAAATGGCCCCCGCCGGGTCTCAGCTTCTCGGCTGACTCGGACAACGCCACCGCGATAGTGGAATCCACACTCACCGAGTGGACGACGCCCCCGAGGCACGCACTGGCTCCCCTGGCACAGTCATAAGTCAGCCACGATCGATGTCTCGCCAGAGAGTGGCGCATTGCTGTCGTTTTCTGCATGTTGGAGGGAGGTGAGTCCTCGTCTATGGATCGTTCACCGTGACGGACGTCGGCCCGGCATGATGGGTCCCTGAGAGCGCGGCTGGCCACCGCGCTGAACACGTTCGCGCTGCCGTTCATCGTTTAGCGGGACGAGGCGCAGAAATTGTGAAAAGCTCGCTCGGGTCAGATCGGTGACGTCTCCTGCTGACCGGCAACAGCCGCCCGTCGGTGACGGTTTTCGCGGGCCACCACGATCATGTGCGGCACGGTGAGCGCCGCCAACCCGATGAACACAACCTGCAGAATCTGCTCGCTCATGGCACCGCCGGTGCCGAGACTGACCAGCAACACTCCCACCACGAGCAGGGGCACAACGGTGTAGACCACCACCATCAGGGCAGGCAGCCGTCCGCCGCCACGTTCGGCGTGGAACCCCGCCTTCAGGTGCCGAAAACTGTGCAGGGCGCAGAAGTACAGCAGAAAGAAGACCAGCGGCTCCGTTGCGAGGGCGAGCACGGTCGCGAGCACGATTTCGACGCTTTCGTGTGCCCGGTGCCGCAGGGCGACCAGTGCCGCCAGAAGCAGACCGGCCAGGGCGAGCGGCCCCAGCCACTCCTGCACTCTGGCCACCATCGCGCCTCCGTCACCCGCCAGCACGACGTAGGCCGCACTCACCTGTTCGGGATGCGACAGCGCCGGCACACTGAGCAGCCCGAACCCGGCGAGAAACCGCAGCCAAAGTGCCCGGTCGGCGTTCCAATCGGACCCGAAGTGCAGGGCCGACACGAGCAGGAACACGACCAGGCTCGCCACCGGGGCCACCAGCCAGAGCAGGACAACGCCGACCACGACAAGAATGTACGCCGCGTTAAACCCTGCAAAGCCCAGCGGGGTGCGCCATAGGCCGACACGGCGCGCGATCAGCGGATCGAGAGCGCCGTGGGGCAGGCCCAGAACGCCCACGAGAACGCCCAGGAGCACGACCTGAACCGTGGGCGAGGGCAGTGGCAGGCCCAGCCCGAGCACGGCCAGGGTGGCAAGGGCCAGGCTGGAGAACACCAGCGTCTCGATGGGCACGCGATGCCGCCGCGGCGTGATACGTGCGGCCCCCGAGCGGGGCGGAGCGGCCTGGCCGGTCATCGCTTTGCGCTCGTGCTCGTGCTTGGCGTCGCGGTGGCGGCCGTCGCGGTCGGTGCCGGGCTGAACACGGTGGGCGCGGCCAGCTGGGCTATGAACGGGCTCCACGGCAGGCTCGAGATGATGCGCGCGTAGTCCGCGGCCCGGGCTCCATCACTGAGAAAACGCACCAGTCCGGCCGGAGGAACGCCGTGGGCAAGGGCGAGAAAATACTCCGCGGTGCGCTCCGGGTGCGCCCGAACGGCCTGCAAAAAAATGCGATCGAAGGTGCGTCGCAGTCGAGGTTCTTCCGGGTGTCCCACCGCCTCGCGGCCCGCGAGCAAGCGCTCCGTGCACAGCTGGGCCCAACGCTGAATGCGCAGGAAACCGTAGCCAGAGGCGGCCCGCAGCGCCCCGCCGGCGTTACCGGCGGGCAACACGCCTGCGATCGGCGGTGCGGCCTGCCGGCCCAGTCCCATGGCCAACACGCCGCCCTCGGTGCGCACCCGGCGAGCGTCGGCCAGGCCGAGCCCGGTGAGCAGTTGGTCCAGCTCGCCGACCAAGCGCTCCCGATTGATCGGAACCAGACCGAAACGGGTCCACTCCACGATCGCGCGGTTCGGTCCGAGCGGCAGGGCGTACACAAAACGCAAGCCCTCGGAGTCGGCCGCAAGGGACCCCATCAACGTCACCTCGCGAGGGTCGAACGGCAGCGGATGGTCACGTTCAAGTTCGACGCCCACGAAGCTCTGGTAGAGCATCGCCTCGGCAGCCCGTGGCCGGGTGTCAATCACCTGGCAGGCCAGCAGGGTACCCTCACTGGTCTCCACCCGAACGCCGCCCGAGACCGCAGCGACCGTCCCGGCACGAACACCGAGGCGTAGGTCGACGCGCGGCGACTCGGCGATGTCGGCCTGCGCGCTCGCGTAGAAATCGCTGCCCCGAACGTACTGGTAGGCCAGTCCGGGCACTTGATGGCGAACAGTGACGCCCGCGGCATCTGAAAAAGTCCATGTTTTCCAGCGTTGCGACACCAGGTGCGACAAATCGTGCTGTTCCGGTCGCCAAAAACACCAGCTGCGGTCGTCCTGATAGGCCGTGCGCGGTTCCAGCACCACAACCCGTGGGCCGGATCGCTCTCGGGCCAGTCGGGCCGCCAACGTGAGCCCGGCCAGTCCCGCGCCCAGCACCACGAGGGGAGCGTCCACGGCGGGCGTCATGTCTGCTCCTTCTCACTCGATCACGTGCGGGGTGCAGATCGAAAGATATGCGATCAGCCTAGCGGTGACGCGGCGTGCGTTTCGGGCGCTCACCGGGCTGAACCGGAACTGCGGCGGGAGGAGTCAGGCATCGGCCGGTCTTATCTTGAGAGGACAAATACCGGTCAACCAGCGCAATTCGAGAACCGCCGCTACAGCGGCAATGCCGTCGTTGGCCATACTGGTTCACGGGCTGGCGCATGCCGTGGCTCACTAACAGGGGACATTCTCAGACTCGAATCATTTGTCGGGTTTAGATAGCTCTCTTTACGACATCTGCCGTGTAGCATTACGTTATGAGCAGGTTTTTGCAAATCACACAGCTACTTGCCTCATTTTCGGTTCGATCCCTGTAATTTCAGCGAATGCTCTTGGACACCAGAGGACATCATGATTCCTGACTCCCTAACCCAGATCCAGTACAACACCATCTACAACGTGTTCTCCCTCGTGATCGCCTCGCAGCTGTTCACGTCTGTTTTTCTCGTCATCTGTCTCAAGCGGGTGCTGCCGCGGTACCGCCAAGCTTTGACCGTCGCGGCCATCGTCTGTGGCATCGCGGCGTACCACTACTTCCGCATCTTCAACTCCTTCACCGAAGCGTTCGTGACCGAGGCCGTCGGCGGCCGCGGAGACTATGTTCAGGTCGCCGGAGCATCCTTCAACGAGGGCTACCGCTACGTGGACTGGCTGCTCACTGTGCCCCTGCTGCTGCTTGAGCTCGTGGCGGTTCTGGCGCTGGCCCGCAAGGTGCAAAGCAGCCTGCTTACACGATTGATTCCCGCCGCAGCCCTGATGATCGCCCTCGGCTACCCCGGCGAGATGGCCGCGGACAACCTCACCCGTGGTATCTTCGGCGCGCTCTCCTCGATTCCGTTCGCGTACATCCTGTACGTGCTCTTCGTGGAGCTGACCCGGTCGCTGGATCGCCAGCCCGCCACGGTCCGCAAGACCATCAGCCTGCTGCGGTTGTTGCTGCTGGCCACGTGGGGCGTCTACCCGATCGCCTACCTCCTGCCCGGAATTGGCATTGACGGCGCCAACGCCTGGGTCGGCCTGCAAATCGGCTACTCCGTGGCCGACATCCTCGCCAAGTGCCTCTACGGACTGATCATTTACCGCATCGCGCGCTCGAAGTCCTTCGCGGATGACCAGGCCTTTGCCGACGTCGAGTTGTCCCTCGAGGACGCCACGAGTCTCAAGCGTTCCACCATCAACAACTAGTTCGCTTAGCGGCACCGTAACGGGGGCTGTACGATCGGAAATCCGATCGTACAGCCCCCGTTTCGCGTGGGTGCTCCGCATCCGATCGCGCTGGGTTAACTGCCCAGGGGCTCTGGGCGCGTCTTCTTGATCGCGTCGTTCAGGTCGCGTCGTGACGGTCGCGTCGTGGCGGTCTCGTCGTGGCGGTCTCGTCGTGGCGGGCACGGCGAACATAGCGCACACCGCTAAAGCCATAGAACGACTACGTGGCCACGACCCCCACTGCGATGACCTGGACGTCTAGGCTGATCTCTTCGATGCTGACCTCGGCGCGGTCGCAACGGCCTTGAATCGGGCGCGCGCTTATGCACATGTGGGCAGAGGCAGAATAATTGCGCGGTTGAACATTATGGACCCGTTGAAAACGCTGGGCTGCAGAGGTTTAAGAAGTGGTGCCCCCACTGGGACTTGAACCCAGACTGTGACGATTTTAAGTCGTCTGCCTCTGCCAATTGGGCTATGGGGGCGCGCCCGATAACGGGCAGTTACAGCGTAGGTGCTGCCGGGCGAGGGTATCGCCCGGCAGCACCTACAGAGAACGCTACTTCGAAGCGGATGCCTCAGCGGCCGCCTTCTCCGCGACGGGAGCCTGGGCGGCGGGCGCCTTGGTGACGGGAGCGGCGGTATCCGGTGCAGCAGCTTCAACGGTGGGCTTGCGCGGCGCGCGGGGTGCACGCGGGGCATTCGGCGCCTTGGCGGCGGGGGCGGCGGCCGGGACCGTCGGCTTGGGACGCAAAACGAACTCTTCGAACACGGCGCGCGGGTTGGCGGTGGCGCTCAGCGAGACGACATCGCGACCGAGGAACACGTTGTTGATCCAGCCCCCGATGACGCGCAGCTTGCGTTCCCAGCTCGGCATGGCCAGTCCGTGGTAGCCGCGGTGTGCGAACCACGCCGGCAAGCCGGTGATGGCGAGGTTACCGGACTGGAACACTCCGACTCCGACGCCGAGGCCGGCGACGGCACCCAGGTTCTTGTGCAGGTACTGCGTCGGGGCTTCACCGCGCAGCACGGCAACAAGGTTCTTGGCGAGGAGCTTGCCCTGGCGCACAGCGTTCTGCGCGTTGGGCACGCAGTTGCCGCCAACGCCGCCACCGCTCAGGTCCGGAACGGCGCTCACATCGCCGGCGCCCCAAGCGTCAGCGACGATGTCATCTTCAGTTCCGACGCGCAGGTCGGCGCGAACCTGCAGGCGACCGCGCTCTTCGATGGGCAGGTCGGTGTGACGCACGATCGTCGGGTTGGCCATGACGCCGGCCGTCCAGACGATGAGGTCGGTCTCGAAGGTCTCTCCGCTGGAAAGCTCGATCTTGCCGTCGACCGCGCTGGTCAGCTGAGTGTCAAGGTGAATTTGCGCACCGCGACCGGCCAGATTATCGATGACCCACAGGCTCGTCTTGAGCGAGACCTCGGGCATGATGCGGCCCATGGCTTCGATGAGGTGAAAGGTGGTGTCTTC
Source organism: Cryobacterium sp. CAN_C2 (assembly GCF_015751745.1). Lineage (NCBI taxonomy): Bacteria > Bacillati > Actinomycetota > Actinomycetes > Micrococcales > Microbacteriaceae > Cryobacterium > Cryobacterium sp. CAN_C2. The sequence goes on along the minus strand of NZ_JADOUX010000003.1, from coordinate 162,312 downwards.
GAAGCTGATCTCCGGGTACAGGGTGAGCAGCGAGGTGGCGAAGGAGCGCAGCTCGGCGAAGACCTCGATGCCGGCAAAACCGCCACCAACCACGACGAAAGTGAGCAAACGCTCGCGCTCGGGTCCGGCCGGCAGCGCCGAAGCCCTGTCGAAGTTCGTGAGCACGCGGTTGCGGATGGCGACAGCCTCTTCGATGGTCTTGAGGCCGATGGCTTGGTCGGCGACGCCCGGGATCGGGAACGTGCGCGACACCGAACCGGCGGTGACCACGACGATGTCGTACTTGAACTCGTACGGCTCGCCGATCGGCGGGGTGATCGTGGCGGTCTTTTCGGCGTGGTTCACGTAGCTGACCTTGGCGGAGATGACGTTGGTCTTCTTCAAGTGGCGACGGTGCGACACGACCGCGTGACGCGGTTCAATGGACCCCGCCGCGACCTCCGGCAGAAAGGGCTGGTAGGTCATGTACGGCAGCGGGTCAACCATGGTGACCGCGGCTTCGCCGGATCGCAGCCATTTCTCGAGCTTCCATGCCGTGTAAAAACCGGCGTAGCCGCCACCAACAATGAGAATTTTGGGCACGATAAGAAGGCCTCCTACATGATTATGATGGTGCGAAATCTTTGGGGTTTCCGCGAATTCGCTTGATATGCCGAGTGGCCCCAATGCCGAACAGCGTTACTAGGATACCAAACCCTACGAGGAGAGCGAGCGGAAGGCTGATATAAGTCAAGGTCAGCTGGTTCGGCAGCCAGGCGGTCAGCATATTTTCGGCGGGCAGCGCCGGGTCGGCGTCAGCAGCGGCCGGGGCCTCGGCGACGGGCACCTCGGTGGGAACGACCTCGATCTCGGCGCGGCGGTGCAGCGTGATCCACTCCGTGAGCAGCTCGCTGGGGGTGGCTCCGGTCGCCGGAGCGACATAGCGGGTCACGGCGGCGGTGGCATCGATCAGGCCGTTTCCGTAGATCGGACTCGGCACGGACTGCCCGTTTGGGTTCGCGGTGGCGACGACGCGGTTCATGACGCCCGCCGCATCCAGGTTCGGATACGCGGCCCGCACCAGGGCAACGAGCCCGGACACGATCGGCGCAGCCGCGCTGGTACCGTCCCACTGCACATAGGACGAATCGGGCATGACGCCGACCAGTTTCTCGCTGGGCGCTGAAACGGCGATCGTGATGCCCTGCGAGGAGGCATCGAAACTCGCGGTCTTGTTGCGATCCACGCCGCCGACCGCCAACACGCCGGGGATCGTTGCGGGAGCGCCGACCTCGGTCGTGCCACTCCCCCGGTTACCGGCTGCGGCTACGACGACGACATCGTTTTCAAAGGCGTACAGAAAGGCGTCGTCCCAACTCTTCGGCCAGTACAGCGTGTTGCGGGTCAGCGACATATTAATCACGTCGGCCCCGTTGTCGACAGCCCAACGGATGCCCTGCGCAATCTGGTCATCGTTGCTCACCGCGGAACGGGTACTGCCAAACCCGACCGAGACCGCCAGAATTGACGCTTCCGGGGCCACTCCGATGAGGCCCGTACCGTCCCCGGTGCCCCGACCGGCCAGAAGCGAGGCCACGAGGGTACCGTGTTCGCCGTTATCGTCGTCGCCGGCGACCGGAGTTTGGCCGTCGGCGGAGCCGAGGCCGGAGACATCCGTTCCCCCGGTCACGACCCCGTTCAGCTCGGCGACGCTGCCGTCGACTCCGGAGTCGATGACGGCGACGGTGACGCCGGCGCCGCGGGTGGTGTTCCAGGCCCCGGTGAAACCGTAGTCGGTGAGCCAGTATTGCAGGTCGCGAATCTGGTCGGCGTGGGCGGCGGACGCGTCGAACGCGACGGAGCCAGCGATGGTACCGCCGAACAGTGCCGTGGCCAGTGCCACCGCAACGCCGGTGCTGACTCGGCGGGCGGTCGCGCTCACTCGGGAACCGACCCGAGCTCGGCTGTCGGGTGCACGGCTGTCGATTTCACAGGCGCATCAATGGAGTAGTCCACGCAGACGCAGACCGTGGGTGACCAGGCCACGCGCTCGAGCGCGAGGTCACCGATCGGGTTCACGCCCAGCCCGACAGCCAGGGAGTGTGCGGCGAGGGCGTGCAGGCATTTGACCCGGCTCGGCATGCCGCCCGAGGAGATGCCGGCGATTTCCGGTACACTGCCGAGCTGCTCGCGGTCGAACAGAAAACTGTCATGCGCTCGCTCATAGGCGGCGCGCACGCCGTCATCGTCGGCCAGGAGGTCGTTGTACTCGTTCATAACTTGCGTGGCCTCAAGCGAGGAGATCGCTGCGGTCGCCGCCGGGTGGCACAGGTAGTACAGGGTGGGAAACGGGGTGCCGTCGGCCAGACGCGGCGCGGTGGCGACCACGGTCGGCGCGCCGCAAACGCAGCGGGCGGCGATTCCGACGACGTTACGGGCCGGGCGACCGAGCTGGGCTGAGACGAGGTCGATATCGGCCGGGGTGAACGGGTGGAACGGCGGCCGGGTCACGGGGCCACCGTCGTTGGCTCTGACTTCTCGGGCGCTGCGGCTTGCTGAGCGAGGCCAGCGGTCATGGTGGAGGCGAACAAGGAACTCAGCCAATCGACTGTGGTGCTTTGAATATTGGTGCTGACCGGTGCGGCATCCGCTTCGAGCGGGGCGGCGACCGGAAGGTCGTTGATGACAAGAAAGCTGATATCGCCGGGCAGCACGTAGGACAGTCGCTCGCGTGCCTGCGTTGTGACGTAGGTGCGGTCATTCCAGCGTTCCCGCTGGCTGGTGAGCTGATCGACCTCGGCCTTCTGGTCGGCGACGATCGCGCTGAGCTGGCTGATCTGCTGCCGCTGCTCGGCGTAGGTACGCAGGCTCGGGGCGAGCACGACGACGGCGAGCACGAGAACGACCATCATTGCGAGCGAAAAGCCCGAAAAGCGAATGCTGCGCAGCCAGCCGCCGGCGGGCGTGTCCGCCTCCGAGACGGCGGGTTGCCGCTGCTGGGACTTCTGCGGTGCGGAACCCGGGCGTTTCTGGTTCACGGCAACTCCTTTCGCTGGCTGGTCGTGTTCGGCTGTCGCTCGAAAATGGTACCGAGTGTAGCTGTGGGCCCCCGACCAGCCGAAGGTTCGGTGGTCGGGAGCCCGGTTGTGCTGTTGTTACGCGGTGAAGCGGGGGAACGCGGTGCGGCCGGCGTAGACCGCGGCCTCGCCGAGTTCCTCTTCGATGCGCAGCAGCTGGTTGTACTTCGCCACACGCTCGCTGCGTGCGGGGGCACCGGTCTTGATCTGGCCGGCATCCGTCGCCACGGCGAGGTCGGCGATGAAGGTGTCTTCGGTCTCACCGGAACGGTGCGAGATGATCGCGGTGTAGCCGGCGCGCTGGGCGAGGGAGACAGCATCCATCGTCTCGGTCAGGGTGCCGATCTGGTTGACCTTGACCAGGATCGAGTTCGCGGCCCCCCGCTCGAGGCCCTTTGCCAGGCGCACCGGGTTGGTCACGAACAGATCGTCTCCGACGATCTGCACCTTGTCGCCGAGCGACGCGGTGAGGTGCACGTAGCCGTCCCAATCGTCTTCTTCGAGGGGGTCTTCGAGGGAGACGAGCGGGTAGTCGGTGACGAGCTCGGCGTAATAGGCGCTCATCTCTTCGGCGGAGAGCTTCTTGCCCTCGAAGTTGTAGCTGCCGTCCTTGAAGAATTCGCTCGCGGCGACGTCGAGAGCGAGGGCGATGTCCCGGCCGGGAACGTAGCCGGCGTTCGTGATGGCTTCAACGATGAGGTCGAGCGCGGCCCGGTTGCTCGGCAGGTTGGGGGCGAAGCCGCCCTCGTCACCGAGACCGGTGGACAGGCCCTTGGACTGCAGCAGCGCCTTGAGCGAGTGGTAGGTTTCGACGCCCCAGCGCAGGGCCTCACTGAACGACTCGGCACCGAGCGGAACGATCATGAATTCCTGAATATCGACATCGTTGTCGGCGTGCGACCCTCCGTTGATGATGTTCATCAGGGGCACCGGCAGGGTGTGGGCGTTCGGGCCGCCGAGGTAGCGAAACAGCGGCAGGCCGGCCGAGCTCGCGGCGGCCTTGGCCACCGCAAGGCTCACGCCGAGGATGGCGTTGGCGCCGAGGCGCTCCTTGTTATCGGTGCCATCGGCTTCGATGAGCACGAGGTCGACGATGCGCTGGTCGGTCGCGTCGATGTCTTCGACCGCGGGTCCGAGGTCGTCGATGACGGCCTCGACGGCCTTCAGCACACCCTTGCCCTGGTAGCGAGCCTTGTCACCATCGCGCAGCTCATACGCCTCGAACACGCCGGTAGACGCGCCGGACGGCACCGCGGCACGGCTGACCGTACCGTCGCCGAGCAAAACCTCGACCTCGATGGTCGGGTTGCCGCGGGAGTCGAGAATTTCGCGTGCGTCTACTGCCTCAATTAGGGCCACAACTGTCTCCTGATTTGTCGGGGTGGACGTCTGGGTAGACGCCGGGGTATGGGGCGGGATGAAGGTGGGGGGTGCCGGGTGATCCGGGCGATGTCAGTCTAGCCAAACCCATCGTCGGATCCGCTGAGCCGGCCCGGCTGGCTTAGGCGCCGAGCGGTTTGAAATCGAGGTCGCTGGCCGCATCGGTGTCGGCCGTCACGAACGCGAAGCGTCCGTAGCCGGCCGCACCGGCCCGGTCGAGCAGGGCCGTGAGGTTTTTGGTGCGGCGTTCCAGTCGCACACGCAGTCCCCCGGCCACGAGGTCGCGTTTGAGGGCGACCAGGCTGGCGGGATCGGCGTCCTTGTCGTGCACGAGCACGACCGCCTGCTCAGCGGATGCGGAATCCGCGTGCAGCAGGTCAACGATGCGTTCAAAGCCGATCGAGAACCCGCAGGCTGGCACGTCGGTGCCGAGGAACCGGCCGATCATGCCGTCGTAGCGGCCGCCGCCGCCGAGGGAATAGCCCAGGTCGGGGTGGGAGATCTCGAAAATGGTTCCGGTGTAATAACCCATGCCGCGCACCAGCGTCGGGTCGAACTCGAGGTCGACGCCGGGCAGGGCGGCGCGCAGTGCCGTGAGGCCGGCGAATGCCTCCGGGTCGAGCCAGGCGGGCGCGCTGTCACCGAGGGTCCAGCCGCCGCTGCCGAGCCGGGTGAGCAGCTCGGCCAGACCGGGAGCGACGATACCGAGGGTACCCAGTTCGGTAGCCACGCCGTCGACGCCGATCTTGTCGAGCTTGTCGATCACGATCAGCGCCCGCTCGGTCAGGCCTGGAGCGACGCCCCAGTGGGCGAGCAGGCCGGAGAGGATGCGCCGGTCGTTGACGCGGATGGAGCAGCCTGTGAGGCCGAGCTTGGTCAACGTCGCGGCCGTTGCCGTGATCAGTTCGATCTCGGCGAGCGGGCCGGCCTCGCCGATGATGTCGATGTCGCACTGCATGAACTGGCGGTAGCGCCCCTTTTGCGGGCGTTCGGCCCGCCAGACCGGGGCGATCTGAATTGACCGGAACACGGGCGAAAGCGCGGCGCGGTGGGTGGCGTAGAAACGAGCGAGCGGCACCGTCAGGTCGAAGCGCAGTCCCAGGTCGGCCAGGGACAGCAGGTCGTCCCGCTCGGCGGCGGCGGCAACATCCGCTGCGCTGAGTCCGCGCTTGAGCACCGCAAAAGCGAGCTTCTCGTTGTCGCCGCCGAGCCCGGAATGCAGGCGGGTGGAATCTTCCATGACCGGAGTTTCGATCTCGTCAAAGCCGTGCGCACGAAAACTCTCACGGATGATACCGAGGGAACGCTCGCGCACGGCCTTGTCGGCGGGGAGAAAATCGCGCATGCCGCGCGGCGGGGTCACTGCAATAGCCATGGGGTAATTCTCTCAGTTGCTCTCGGCGCGATTCACCGCCCGCACCGAAAACCCACCCCCTAGACTCGGGACAAAGGGGAGTACGTATGTCATTCATGACAGTTTCAGACTCGGCGGCCAGGACGCCGAGCGGTATCGCGGTGAGCGGGGTCAGCCGGGCGTTCGGCAGTGTGTTCGCGCTGCTTGATGCCACGCTGACCGTTCCCGCCGGCTCGGTCACGGCCCTGATCGGACCGAACGGCTCGGGCAAGACAACGCTGCTGCTCATGCTCGCCACGCTGCTCACCCCCTCCACGGGCACCATCCGCATCAACGGTCATGACCCGGTCACCGAGCCTGAACGCGTGCGCGCCATCATGGGATGGATGCCCGACACCCTCGGTTCCTGGCCGAGCCTGAGCGCCCGCGCAGCCCTTCAGACCACCGGGCGCATGTACCGGATGACCCGTGAGCAGGCCGCCGTGCGCGCCGACGAGCTGATCGCCCTGACCGACCTCGATAATTTCGCCGACCGGCCGTCGCGGGTGCTGTCGCGCGGCCAGAAACAACGCCTGAGCCTGGCCCGGGCGCTCGTGCACTCCCCCGGCGTGCTGCTGCTCGACGAGCCGGCCTCCGGCCTCGACCCCGCCGCTCGTGCCTCGCTGCGCCAGCTGCTGCGCCGCCTGGCCGGCGACGGCACCGCCATTCTGGTGTCGAGCCACGTTCTCGCCGAACTCGACGAAATGGCGGATGCCGCGGTGTTCCTCGCCGACGGTCGCACCGCGAGCCCGGAACAGGTGGCGGCGGCGGGCGCGAGCGCCCGGGCCTGGCGCATCCGCTCACTGGACGAGGCAGCGCTGGAACGTGCGCTGGCGGCGGCCGGCGTGGTCGGCGCGCTCGTGCAGGTGCTCGGCGTCGACCAGCTCGGCACCCTCGTGCGGGTGGAGAACGAAGCCTCCGCCGCCGCTCTTCTGCACAATCTCGTGCTGCGCGGGGTTCCGGTGTGCGATTTCGGCCCTGCCGTTGGCAACCTCGAGCACACTTTTCTTGACCTCACGCGGGAAACAGGCCACGGTATCGCCCCGAACGACTCGGAGGCCACGAAATGAACGACTCCCGCAACCGGGTTTTCCTGACCGGACTCTGGCTGATCGTCACCCTCGAACTGCGCCAGCGGGTGCGCGGCGTCTCGTGGTACGTGCTGCTCGGCGTCTTCATGCTGCTCGTGGGCATCGCCACGTTTTTGCTCTGGCTGGCCACCTCGGCCTGGCTGTCGGGCGGCGGCGGCGTGTTCTCGACCATCATTTTCTTGGTGTTGCTGCTCGGCACGCTGGTGTCGCCGGCGCTGTCAGGCAACGCTGTCAACGGCGACCGGGATGCCGGCATCCTGGCCACCACGCAGGTCACGCTCATCAGCACCGGGCAACTGGTGCTCGGCAAGTTCCTGGCCGCGTGGATCACGGCGCTGGCCTTTCTCGCCGCGGCGCTGCCGTTTCTTATCTTCGCGGTCGTTCTCGGCGAGGTATCCGGCGGTACCATCGCGGTGTCGGTACTCGTGCTGGCAGCCGAGCTGGGTGTCATTGCGGCCGTGGGAGTAGGGCTGTCCGGCATTCTGACCAGGCCGCTGTTTTCCATCGTGCTGACCTATCTCGTGGTCGCGGCGCTCAGCCTCGGCACGCTCATTGCTTTCGCCCTGCTCGGCGCTGCCACGCAGCAGCAGGCCACGAGCGTGAACTACCAGGTCGTGTCGTCGACCTACGACGAGCAGACCGGAAAGCAGTCGGACATCGTCTGCTCCACGGCCCAGACCTCGACGTATAACGTGCCGCGGTTCGACTCCTACTGGTGGATCCTCGCCGCGAACCCCTACGTGGTGGTAGCGGATGCCGCGCCCGGCAGCTTCGACGACGGCGGCAACCCGACCGACCTGTTTGGTCAGATCGCCGTCGGCGTGCGCAGCGCGCAGGCACCGCCGGAGTTGTACCAAGAGTACAACGGCTGTGACGACGCCGCCAAGGGGTACAGCGACCAGGCCTTCTCAGACGGTCCCACCCTGCAGGAGACCTACGACGGCGCGGTGCCGAGTTGGTTCATCGGGCTCGCGATGCACCTGCTGCTCGGCGCGGGCGCCCTGGCCTGGGCGTGGCGGCGCACCCGTACCCCCGCCACCAAACTCCCCGTTGGCAGTCGCATCGCGTAGACGCTCTGCCCGGCCCGCGTTAGGAGGGGAGACCGATTATTCCGGCGTCAAAGGCGTCGGGGTCGTTATGATCCGGCGCCTCAGCGCCGCGAATTTCGCCCTGCAGGTCCCGCACGGCGGCGCGCAGGGCACGCTCGGCGTCGAGGCCTTGCGCCCGGGCCGAGGCGACGATGGCCAATAAAAGGGGGCCCAGATCGGCTTCGGATTCGATCGGAAGCGGGAAGCCGGCATCCGTTTCAAGCAGGCCGATCTTTTCGGCTCGGCCGAGGACCTTGTCGGCGAGGGCGAGCGCCGGCATTCCGGCTGGAATACCGTCGAGCACACTCGTGCGCCCTGGCTTCTCTGCTGCTTTGAAACCGTCCCACGCGGCCGAGACCTCGGCGGCGGTGTCGAGGGTCACATCGCCGAACACGTGTGGATGCCGCCCCACCATTTTCTCGGTCAGGCGTGCGGCGACATCCTGAATATCGAAGTTCTCCTCGGCGGTGTGCGCGGCGAGATCGGCGTGAAAGATCACCTGATAGAGAACGTCGCCGAGTTCTTCGAGCAGATCGTCGCGGGTGCCTTCCTCGATCGCCTCGATCAGTTCGTGGGTTTCCTCGACCAGGTGGCGAACGAGCGAGGCGTGCGTCTGGTCCGCGTCCCACGCGCATCCGCCGGGCGCGCGCAGCCGGGCGACCGTCGCGATCACCGTCTCAAGCGGGGTAGCGGATGCCGGCGGTGCGACAACACGAGGCTCGGCGGCACCAGCAGGCTGGCTCGGAATGCGGGGCTGATTCGACGGGCCGGGCTGATTCGAGAACAGGGGGTTTGTCACAAGCACTCCTCAAGAACAATCGGCTGGTCACACACAATCGTAGGCTGCGGCCTCCTCCCCCGCTGGGCCCCACCCAGACGGGTCGTGTATCCTGCTTGAGGGTGAGCCGGGAAGTCTGGTCGGCACAATTTCGCTGCGCCTCCAGAAGTCGCGCCCCAGAACCAGAGGATCCCTGTGACCAAACCTGCACGCTTGCCCACCACTCCTCGCCCGCCGGCCGAACCCGTTTTTCGCCGCGGCCGTTACCTCGAATTCGTGCGTATCTCGGCGATCCTGCGCAAGGAGACCGTCGGCGGAGCCATTCTGCTCGTGGCAACCGTCGCAGCGCTCATCATGGCGAACACGCCACTCGCCGATGCCTACTACGCCGCCCGTGACTTCAAGATCGGGTTTGAACCCCTACACCTGAACCTCAGCCTCGGCACTTGGGCCGCCGACGGGCTGCTCGCTATCTTCTTCTTTCTGGCCGGGCTCGAACTGAAACGCGAATTCGTCGCCGGCGACCTGCGCACCGTCAACCGGGCCATCGTCCCGGTCGCGGCCGCGGTCGGCGGCGTCATCGTTCCCGCGCTCATCTACACGCTGATCAACATCAATTCGGGGTCGGATGCCCTGCGCGGATGGGCCATTCCCACCGCGACCGACATTGCCTTCGCCGTGGCTGTGCTCGCCGTCATCGGCTCTCGTCTACCGGCCGCGCTGCGTATCTTCTTGCTCACCCTGGCAGTGGTCGACGACCTGCTGGCGATTGCGATCATCGCGTTCTTCTATACCACCGACATTTCATTCATCCTGCTGATTGTGGCGTTCATTCCGTTGGCTCTGTTCTGGATCCTGACGCACAAGTTCTCGTACTTCTTTGGCACCCGCGCCTGGAGCGCTTGGCTGATCCTGTTGCCGCTCGGCTTCATCGTTTGGGCTCTGGTACACGGCTCGGGTGTGCACGCGACCGTCGCCGGTGTGCTGCTCGGCTTTGCCGTCCCGGTGCTGCGTAGCAAGCGCGGTGGCGGGCCGGACGCCGGACCTGGCCTCGCCGAGACCCTCGAACATCGCATCCGCCCGCTGTCGAGCGGCATCGCCATTCCGGTCTTCGCTTTCTTCTCGGCCGGAGTCACCATCGGTGGCGTCGACGGCCTGTTCCGCGCTATCACCGACCCGGTCGCCGTCGGAATCGTCGTCGCCCTCGTGATCGGCAAACCAATCGGGGTACTGCTGGCGACCTGGATCGTCACCAAGACGACCAGGGCGACACTCGACCCCGATCTTGCCTGGATCGACGTCATCGGTGTGGCAACACTGGCCGGTGTCGGCTTCACCGTGTCGCTTCTGATCAGTGAACTCGGCTTCGGCCAGGGCAGCCCTCACGACGACCACGCCAAAATCGCCATCCTGGTTGGTTCGTTGCTCGCTGCACTGCTGGCCACTGCCATTCTGCGCGCACGCAACCGCCACTACCGTCTCATCGCCGAAAAAGAGGCGCTCGACGCCGACAACGACGGCGTGCCCGACGTATTCGAGCCCGAGCCGAAGACGCAGTCCAACTAGCACATCCGTCGGTCGAGCCTGTCGCGACCCCCTGCGTGCAGGAAATATGGTCTCGACAAACTCGACCACCGGGTTTTTTAGGACGCGGCAGGGACCGGCACTGGGCGGGGGAAGATCGCCGTCAGCAGCGTCTTGGTCCATTCGATCAGGGCGTTGTCGTCGAGTGGCTCGCCGTTCGGGCGCGGCATCGGCACGCTGAGCGCTCCGGTGGACGAGACGTAACGTGAGCCGGGATACATCCGCTGCAAGCGCACTTGAATCGAGTCAGCCAGATCGGCCGGAGCGACGCGCAGGTTCGAGCCCATGGCCACGACCTCGCCGAGTCCCGCCTGCTGCGCCTGCCAGCGCAGCCTCGACACGGCCACGAGATTCTGCACCGGCACGGGCGGTTCGCCGTATCGGTCGGTGAGTTCGTCGAGCACGAGGTCGATCTGGTCGACGGTCGCTGTGGGCGAGCTCGCGCTCGAGAGCTTCTGGTAGGCCTCGAGACGCAACCGTTCGCTGTCGACGAAGTCGTGCGGAATGTGCGCGTCGACTGGCAGTTCAAGGCGCAGCTCCGTCTGCCCCTCGGCGACGTCGCCGCGGAACGTGCTCACGGCCTCACCGATCATGCGCAGGTAGAGGTCGAAGCCGACACCGGCGATATGGCCGGCCTGCTCGCCGCCGAGCAGGTTGCCGGCGCCACGAATTTCGAGGTCCTTGAGCGCAACCTGCATGCCCGCGCCGAGCTCGTTGTTCGCTGCGATCGTGGCGAGCCGGTCGTGCGCGGTCTCCGACAGCGGCTTGTTCTCGTCGTACAAAAAGTAGGCGTAGGCCCGCTCGCGCCCACGTCCGACCCGGCCACGCAACTGGTGCAGCTGGCTCAGACCGAATTTGTCGGCGCGGTCGATGATGATGGTGTTGGCGTTGTTGATGTCGAGGCCGGTTTCGATGATCGTGGTGCAGACCAAAATGTCGAACTTACGCTCCCAGAAGTCGCCGACCACCTGTTCCAATTGCGCCTCGGGTAGTTGCCCGTGCGCGATGGCGATGCGTGCCTCGGGCACGAGCTCGGCGAGCTGCGAGGCAATGCGATTGATGCTCGTGACCCGGTTGTGCACAAAAAAGATCTGGCCCTCACGCAGCAGCTCACGACGGATGGCCGCGGCCACCTGCCGCTGCGAATACGGCCCGACAAAGGTCAGAATCGGATGCCGATCTTCGGGCGGGGTGGCCAAGATCGACATTTCTCGGATGCCGGTGACCGCCATCTCGAGCGACCGCGGGATGGGCGTCGCGCTCATCGCGAGAATATCGACGTTGGTTTTGAGCTTCTTCAACGCGTCCTTGTGCTCGACGCCGAACCGTTGCTCCTCGTCGATGATGACGAGGCCGAGGTCTTTGAAAATGATCGACGGCGACAGCAGCCGGTGCGTGCCGATAACGACGTCGACGGTGCCGTCGAGCATGCCGGCGATGGTTTCCCGCGACTCCTTGTCGGTCTGGAACCGCGACAGGGCGCGCAGGTGAATCGGAAATCCGGCGAAGCGCTCCTTGAAGGTTTCCATATGTTGACTGACCAGGAGGGTGGTCGGCACGAGCATGGCGACCTGTTTGCCGTCCTGCACCGCCTTGAACGCGGCGCGAATGGCGACCTCGGTCTTGCCGAAGCCGACGTCACCGCTGAGCAGCCGGTCCATCGGAATGGGCCGTTCCATGTCGGCCTTGACCTCGTCGATCGTAGTGAGCTGGTCGGGCGTTTCCACGAACGGAAAGGCCTCTTCGAGCTCACGCTGCCACGGGGTGTCCGGCCCGAAGGCGTACCCCTTGCTGGCCATGCGCGCCGAATACAGTTTGACGAGTTCAACGGCGATGTCGCGCACCGCCTTGCGTGCCTTGGTCTTGGCGCTCGACCAGTCGCTGCCGCCCATCTTGCTCAGGGTCGGCGCTTCACCGCCGACATAGCGGGTGACGAGGTCGAGCTGGTCGGTCGGAACATACAGCCGGTCGCCGGCGTGCCCACGCTTCGACGGCGCATATTCGAGCACGAGGTATTCACGGGTGGTCTTGACCGGGTTTCGGCCTCCGCCTGACACCTCCCGCTGGGTCAGTTCGAGAAAACGGCCGATGCCGTGCGTCTGGTGCACGACGTGGTCGCCGGAAACGAGTTGCAGCGGGTCGACGACGTTTTTGCGGCGGCTCGCGAGCTTCTTGATCTGCCGCTCGGAGTAGCCGACGGTACGGCCGTAGAACTCAGACTCGCTGATCAGCGTGAGCTTGCTCTGCGGCAGCTCAAAACCGTGATCGACGGATGCCTTCAGAAGGTAGGCGATACCCGGTTCCGGCTCCAGCGGCCACACGTCCACCACGCGCACCGGCAGCTCGCGCTCGGCGAGCACCTGGGCGGCCCGCTCGACCAGACCGGCGCCCTGGGCGACGATGCCGACGACCCAGCCGTCGTGCAGCCGGGAGGCGACGTGACCCACGGCGCCGTCGACGCTGCCGGCGAAAGTGGGTACGGCATCCGCTTCGATGCGAATGGTGAGCAGTTCGTCCAGCTCGAGCGGTTGTTGAGCCTGTCGAAACACGGGCACGTCCGGCGCGGCGGTCGGCGCGGCCTGGAACGAACTCAGGGTCCACCAGCTGTGACCGGAGGCCGATGCGCCCGGTGCCGAGTACTTCACGCTGTCGCGCAGGCGGCCCAGCGTGAGGAAATCGCCGGATTCGAGGTCGATCGGAGCGTCGGCGCCGACAGTGGCGGCGCTCCAAGCGGCGCCGAGAAACTCGCGGTTGGTTTCGGCGAGGCTGATCGCGCGGCTCGCGACCCGTTCCGGTGAGATCACGGCGACGGCGGCGTTGCTCGGCAGGTAGTGGGTGACCGGTACCAGCCGGTCGACCAGTGCCGGCGCGAGGCTTTCCATACCCTCGACCGGGATGCCCTCAGCGATCTTGGCGAGCAGGCCGGCCAGGCTCGGAAATTCGTGCTGCATCTCGCGGGCGCGCTGCCGAACGGCGGGGCTGAGCAGCAGTTCGCGGCTCGGCGGCAGGCTGACGGACTCGACCGGTTCGGGCAGCGAGCGCTGGTCGGCGACGCTGAACAGTCGAATCTGCTCGACCTCGTCGCCGAAGAACTCCACCCGGTACGGGTGGGAGGAGACCGGTGGAAACACGTCCAGAATGCCGCCGCGCACGGCGAACTCCCCGCGCCGGGTGACCATGTCGACGCGGGCATAGGCAACATTGACGAGCTGCAGCACGATCGCCGAGAGGTCATGGCCGCGCCCGCCAACGGTGAGCTCGATCGGTTCGTAGTCGGTGAGGTTGTCAGCGACCGGCTGCAACGCGGCCCGCACCGAGGCGACGACGATGAGCGGATGCCGCGTGGCCGGGTCCGCCTCCTGCCATTCGCGCATGCGACGCAGGGCGTGCAGGCGTTTGCCGACGATCTCGGCGCTCGGGCTGAGGCGTTCGTGCGGCAGGGTCTCCCAGGCCGGAAAGTCGATGATCTCAGCGCTCGTGGCGAAGCAACCGAGGTTCTCGCGCAGCGCCTCGGACTCCCGGCCGGTCGCGGTGATGACGAAGAGAGCCTCGGCGTCATCCCGACGCAGGTCGAGGAGCGCGGCGAGAAGCGGCGCTCGCAGGCCCTCGGTCAGCGAGAAATCAGCGTCCCGGCTGGCGTACGCGAGGGCGTTGTCGAACGTGGAGGCGCGCGCGAGCGCTGCGATTAAGCCCTGAAGGATCACTGAACGAGTCTACGCACTGGCACCGACAGCGCCGAACTGGCCTCAGGACGGCGAATGGAACTTCTGCTGCGCCGCCACGACACCGTCGGAGGCGATCAGTTCAATCGCGTCGGCGGCATCCGCTATCAGATTGGGCAGAATGCTACGCTCGGTTGCGACGAAGTCGTGCAGCACGAAGTCGGCCGCATTCTGGCGGCCGGGCGGGCGGCCGATGCCCATGCGAATGCGAATGAATTCGTTGGTTCCGGTGGCGGCGATGATGTCGCGCAGGCCGTTATGGCCGCCGTGACCGCCGCCGACCTTGATTTTGAGGGTGTCGAAGGGAAGGTCGAGGTCGTCGTGCACGACGATGAGCTGCGAGACGGGCAGCGAGTAGAACCTCAGCAGCGCGGCGACCGGGCTGCCGGAGACGTTCATGAAGGTGGTGGGCTTGGCCAGCACCAGGTGTGGTCCGCCGGGCGTGAAGCGCCCCTCGGCGACGAGGGCGGCCGTCTTGTGACGCTTGAAGTTTGACGTGAGACGGCCGGCGAGCTGTGCCGCCACCATTTGTCCGACGTTGTGCCGATTGCCGGCGTAGTCGGGCCCGGGGTTACCGAGCCCGACTACGAGCCACAGGTTCGTATCCAGGGGAATCCTCCGTTTGCGAGGGTGATAGCCCAGACGGAACCAGTTGAGAATGAGTGCTACGCGTCGGGCGTGGCGGCGGGGGTGCCGGCCGTGATGACCTCGGTCTCGGTCTCGGCCTCTTCTTCGTCTTCGCCACGCGGCGTGTGGATGTACACGACGAGGGCGTCTTCGTCGGAGATGAGCACGGCGCCGGTGGGCAGCGGAACGTCCTTGGCGTGAATCTGAGCGCCGTCTTCGAGGCCTTCGATCGACACGGTGACGTTCTCGGGAATGTCGGTCGCTTCCACCTCGAGCAGCAGGGTCTTGGT
The DNA here is from genome assembly GCF_015751745.1 of Cryobacterium sp. CAN_C2. Classification (NCBI taxonomy): domain Bacteria; kingdom Bacillati; phylum Actinomycetota; class Actinomycetes; order Micrococcales; family Microbacteriaceae; genus Cryobacterium; species Cryobacterium sp. CAN_C2. Next base: position 147,303 of record NZ_JADOUX010000003.1, on the reverse strand, counting down.
GTCGAAGTCGGCGACCGTGCCGGCGAAGGACTCGCCCGACATGTGCACCTGAACTTCAACCTGCACCTTTTCGCCCTTGCGCACGACGACCAGGTCGATGTGCTCGATGACGGCCTTCACCGGGTCCTTCTGCACATCCTTGACCAGCACGAGCTGCTTGGCGCCGGCGATGTCAAGCTCGAGGAGCATGTTGGCGCGACGCAGCAGCAGGGCGATGCGGTGGGCGGGCAGCGACACGTGCACCGGCTCGGTGCCGTGGCCGTAGATGACGGCCGGGATCTTGCCGAGAACGCGCAGCTTACGGGCCGCGCCCTTGCCGAAGCTTTCGCGCAGTTCAGCGGCGACGGCGGTAACTTCTCTAGCCATGGTATTTCTCCTTGCGGGGCGTGAGGCCCAGGTCGTGGTTCGCGGGCCGAAGCCCGAGAAAGCGGGGTACTGATTCAACTCGAACGCATGTCAGCGTGAGGAAAAGCCCAAGGTCTCGTCCGCCGCGTCGATAACGGATGCCGCCGGTCCACTGATCTGGCCCAGCACCATCCCTCGCCGAAGTTCGATTCCCAAGCTTACACAGTTCGAGCCGCGTCTGCAGCCCGGGCGTGTCGCATCGGTACGACTACCAGTCGTGCACGGTACCGTCGGCCAGCCGGTTGACGGGCAGATAAGCCGTTTGGTACGGGAACTTGCCAGCCTCGTCGACGTTGAGCTCAACGCCCAGACCGGGCTTGTTTCCGGGGTGCAGGTAGCCGTTGGAGAAGCTGAAGGACTGCTCGAAGACACTGTTGGTGGCGTCACCGTGCTGCATGTACTCCTGGATTCCAAAGTTGTGAATGGCCAGGTCGAGGTGCAGCGCCGCAGCCATACCCACCGGGGAGATGTCGGTCGGACCGTGAATACCGGACTTGATCTGGTACTGGGCGGCGTAGTCGAGGATCTTCTTCATCGGTGAGATACCGCCGGTGTGGGTGACCGCCGACCGAACGTAGTCGATGAGCTGGTCCTTGATCAGGGTCTGGTAGTCCCAGACCGTGTTGAAGACCTCGCCAATCGCAAGCGGGGTAACGGTGTGCGAACGCACCAGGCGCAGAGCATCCTGGTTTTCGGCCGGGGTGCAGTCTTCGAGCCAGAACAGGTCGTAGGGTTCGAGGGACTTGCCGAGTTTCGCGGCCTGGATCGGCGTCATCCGGTGATGTCCGTCGTGCAGCAGGGGCAGTTCGGCACCGAACTCGGCGCGCACGCCCTCAAACACGGTCGGCAGGTGCCGCAGATAGGCGTGCGTGTCCCAGTCTTCTTCGGCGGGTCGGGCAGCGCGCTGGGCCGGTTCGTAGTCGTAGCGTTTGCCGCTGGTCTGGGTCTGCGCGGCGACGCCGTAAATGGCCTTGAGTCCGGGAATGGCGGTCTGCACCCGGATCGCGCGGTAGCCGAGCGCCTGGTGCTTGCGGATGGAGTCGAACAGTTCGGGCAGGTCCCGCCCGGAGGCGTGGCCGTAGGCCAGGATCTTGTCCCGGCTGGCTCCGCCCAGCAGCTGGTACAGCGGCATTCCCGCAGCCTGCGCCTTGAGGTCCCAGAGCGCGACGTCAACGGCGGCAATCGCTGCCATGGTGACCGGGCCCCGACGCCAGTAAGCGCTGCGGTAGAGAAACTGCCAGGTGTCTTCGATGCGGTGCGCGTCGGCGCCGAGCAACAGCGGCACGACGTGCTCCTGCAGGTAGGCCACAACGGCCAGTTCGCGGCCGTTCAGGGTGGCGTCGCCGAGCCCAACGAGCCCGTCGTCGGTGGTGAGCCGCAGCGTCACGAAATTGCGATCCGGGCTGGTGACGATGACTTCTGCTCTGTCGATCTTCATGGGGTTCTCCTTGGTCGTACACGCGATGGGAATGCGCGGAAAGCGGATGCCGAGTCAGCGCAGGGTGGCTCCGGCCGGTGCGGCGAGCAGGGCCAGTTCGGCGCGGGTCGGTGCGCCCTCCCAGTCACCGACGGCGGCGACCGCGAAGGCACCGGTAACGGTGCCGCGAGCGAGCGCCGCGGCCACAGGGAGCCCGTCGAGCACTCCGGACAGGTAACCGGCGGTGAAGGCATCACCGGCGCCAATGGTGTCGCGCACGGTGACCGGAACTGCCGGCGCGTGCACAACCTGCCCGTCGGTGAAGGCGCTGGCGCCGTCGGCGCCGCGTTTGATGATGAGCGCCTTGACACCACATGCTGCAAGCTCGGCCGCTGCCCAGCCCTCCGCTTCGGGAGAACCCGCGCTGGTTGCAATGAGTGCGAGCTCGTCGTCGGAGGCGATGACGATGTCCGCGCTGCGAGCCAGGGCCGACAGGCTCGTCCTGGCCCTGTCCGTGCTCCAGAGTGTGGCTCGATAGTTCACGTCGACGCACACGAGGGCGCCGGCCGCGCGGGCGAGCCGCACGGCCTCGGTCACGGCCTCCGCGGCTGAGCTCGAGAGCGCCGGGGTGATACCGGTGACGTGCAGAAGCCGCGGGGCCGCGGCCAGGCAGGCGACGGCATCCGCTGGGCCGAGCGCCGAACCGGCCGAATCGCTGCGGTAATAGTTCACCCGCGACAGGGCGTTGATGCGGCGTTCGGCCAGCATGAGGCCGGTGGCCCGGTCGGCGTCCACGGTGACCGTATCGACGAGGACCGCTTCGGCGCGCAAAGTGCGCAGCACATACTGCCCGACCTCGTCGTGACCAACGCGGCCACCCCAGCGCACGGTGTGGCCAAGCCGGGCCAGCCCGATCGCGACATTTGACTCGGCGCCGGCCATGGTCATCCGCAGGGTGCCGCCGAGGCGCAGCGGAGTGCCCGTGCGCAGGCTGACCATCGTTTCGCCGAGGGTGACGACGTCGGGGCCGGTCATGCTCGCGCAGCCGTCATCTCGTCGACATCGTCCTGATTGAACTTGTCGCGCACGGCCAGAAAGCTGACCGCACGAGCCCTGAGTGCGTCGAGGTCACCGCCGCGGGCCGCATCACCGAGCAGGGGGCTGCCGATGCCCACGGCGAGAGCCCCGGCCGCGAAGTATTCCGCAGCACGCACGGCATCGACGCCGCCGACGGGTACGAATGGCACGTCGGGCAGCGGGTCGCGCAGCGCCTTGAGATAGGCCGGCCCGCCGAACGATCCGGGAAACAGCTTGACCACGGTGGCGCCCGCGCGGCGGGCCGCAACGACCTCGGTTGGGGTGAGCGCGCCAGCGCACACCGGCAGGCCCAGCCGGGCCGATTCGGCGATGGCGTCGGTTATGGCCGGGGTCACCATGAACGTTGCGCCGGCCGCGGCGCTGCGGTGGACGTCGTCGGTGGTCAGCACGGTTCCCGCGCCGACCAGACAGTCGCTCGGGGCGAGTCGGGCGAGCTCGGCGATGATACCGAGCGCGTCGGTCGTGACGAGGGACACTTCAAGAAAGCGGATACCACTGGCAAAGAGCGCGAGGGACGCGGCAATCGCGGCGTCCGGGTCGGTCGCGCGAATAATGGCGAGCAGACGTTCACGCTGCATCCCGGCGAGAAAATCGCCCGGAGTGCCCGGTACCGTCACGGCCGTCACCACTCGGCCAATGCGCCGTCGGCGTGCCGCCAGATCGGCGACCGCCAGGTGTGCCCGCGCGAGTCGGCGGCCCGCACAGCGACCTCGTCGATGTCAATGCCGAGGCCGGGGCCGGTCACCAGTTCGATGTGTCCGTTGACGAATTTCAACGGTTCTTTGTCGAGCACGTAGTCGAGTACTTCGGCGCCCTGGTTGTAGTGAATGCCGATGCTCTGCTCCTGAATGAGGTAGTTGGGTGTTGCGAAGCCCACCTGCAGGCACGCCGCCAGCGCGATCGGGCCGAGCGGGCAGTGTGGGGCCAGCTGCACGTCGAACACCTCGGCCATCGCCGCGATGCGGCGCACTTCGGAGATGCCGCCGGCGTGCGAGAGGTCGGGCTGCGCCACGGCGATGCCGGCCTGAAACACGGGCAGAAAATCCTGCCGGGTATAGAGGCGCTCTCCCGTTGCGATCGGCAGGGAGGTGGTCTGGGCGAGCTGACCGATTAGGTGGGAGTTTTCCGGAACGACCGGTTCCTCAATGAAGAACGGGCGCAACGGCTCCAGCAACGGGGCGATCCGGCGGGCGTTGGCGAGGGTGAACCGGCCGTGAAAGTCCACGGCCACGTCGCGGTCGGGGCCGAGAACGGCGCGCGCGGCGGCGACCCGTTCGAGTACGCCGTCGATTTCGGCGACCGTACCGACCCGGCTCATGATGCCGGACGCGTTCATTTTGACGGCGGTCAGCCCCACGGCGAGCTGGGCCTCGATCGCGTCGGTGATGCCGCTCGGATCGTCGCCGCCGACCCAGCCGTACACGCGGATTCGATCCCGCACCGCACCGCCGAGCAGCTGGTATACGGGCACCCCGAGGGATTTACCCAAGATGTCCCACAACGCCTGGTCGATTCCGGAGACGGCGCTGCCGAATACCGGTCCGCCGCGGTAGAAGCCACTCTTGGTCAGTACCTGCCAATGATCTTCAATACGGTCAGGGTCGGCCCCGACGAGATATTCCGCGAACTGTTCAATAACCGTGCGTACGGCATCCGAATGCCCTTCAAGGCTGGCTTCCCCCCAGCCGACGACGCCGTCGTCGGTCTCGAGCCGCACAAACAACCAACGGGGTGCGACGAGAAAAGTTTCAACTCGTGTGATGTGTGACACGGCCAACCTGACGACCTTCTGTTTCGGCGGCGAGAGCCGCGACGATCCGTTCGACGATGGTGCCGGGCGGTTCGACAATATTCACGGTCACGCCGCGTTCATCGTCTGTGCGCACCTCGAGCGTGTCGAACTGCGATTGGAGGAGCGCGGGAGGCATGAATTCATGGGTACGGGCACGAAGCCGGGCCGCGATCAGGTCGATCAGCCCTTCCGGGTCGACGACGAACAGGTCGCCGGCGTGACCGCGCAGGAGGTCGCGGTAGCTGCGTTTGAGCGCCGAGCAGGCTATCACGATGCCGCCGGGACGGCCTTCGGCCAGTTGACGCCCGATCTCGTGCAGCCACGGAAGTCGGTGCTCATCTTGCAGCGCCTGCCCGGCGGCCATGACCGCTTTGTTGGCGGCGGGGTGCAGTGCGTCGCCATCGAGGAACCGGGCGCCAACCCGCGCGGCCAGTAGTTCACCGATGGTCGATTTACCGGACCCCTGCACACCCATGACGACGATCGGTGGGAGGCTCACGCTCAGCCCTTGGTCGCACCGGCGGTGAGGCCGGACACGATGTATTTCTGGGTGAACAGTGCGATCACCATGATGGGAACGGTTACGACGACGGCTGCCGCCATCAGGCTCCCCCAGTCGATGCTGGCATACGAGACAAAGTTGAAGATCGCCACCGGGAGGGTCTTGGTATTCGCTCCGGAGAGTACCAGCGCGAACATGAAGTTGTTCCACGAAAAGATGAAGGAGAGGATGCCGGCGGTCGCGAGTCCGGGAACGGACAGCGGCAGCGTGATCCGAAGGAACGCGCCGATATGGGTGAGGCCATCCACCTGCGCCTGCTCCTCCAATTCGAGGGGGGTCGAGTCGAAGTAACTGATCATGATGTAGACGATGAGCGGCAGGGCCACGAACATGTGCGAGAGAATCAGCACGCCGAAGCCGCCGACCATGCGCATGTTGGCGAAAATGAAATACCACGGCACGAGCAGGCTGACGCCGGGAATGATGCGTGCCATGAGCACGACCAGCGCGGAGCGGTGCATGGCGAAACGGCTCATCGCGTAGGCGGCTGGAACTCCGATGAGCAGGGAGAAGAGGGTGGACAGCAGTGCCACCCAGAAACTATTGAAGATGAATCCGAAATAGTTGTTGCGGCTGAGCACGTTGTCGTAGTTGTCGAGGGTCGGCGCGAAGAACAAGGTCTTGCTGGCGTCGTAGATGTCGACGTTGGTTTTGAGCGACGCAATGAACATCCAGACCAGGGGAGCGATAAACAGCAACACCGTGAGGGTCAGGGCGACGACACGAAAGATCTTGTACGCTCGCGGCTTGCGGCGCCGCGGTGCGATCGCGACCGGGCGCGGTGTCTCCGTGACGGGACGGGCTGGCAGGGTCGTGGTCATGACCGGTTCGCCTTTCTGCGGTAGGTGAGCACCCACATGATCGCAATGATGAGCAGGAAGAACAGGATCAGCACGGTGGATGCGATCCCGTAGTCGTTGTAGTCGAAGCTCAGGCCGAAGGCGTAGATGTTGAGCGTCTCCACCTCGTGGAATGACCCGCCACCCTTGCCCTTGGTGGCATAGAGAATGTCGAAAGTCTTGAGGGCATCAATGCCGCGCAGCACGATGGTCACAATGACGGTGGCACGCAGCAGCGGCAGGGTGACAAACCAGAAGCGTTGCCAGGCGTTGGCGCCGTCGATGCGGGCCGCTTCATCGGGTTCGTCCGACAGCGAGGTGAGACCGGCCAGGAGCATCAGCACGACCATCGGCGTCCACTGCCAGATGTCCACAAACATGAGCGTGGGCAGTGCCGTGTACTGACCGGAGAGCCAGGGCTGCGCCGGAATACCGACCCAGCTCAGAACCTGGTTGGCGAAACCGATGTTCGGGTCGAAGATGAGGCGCCACATCATGCCGACGGCGACCGGAGTCGCCACGAGCGGCAGCAGGATTGCGACGCGCACCCATTTCTCGCCTCGGAACGGACGCCAGAGCAGGAGTGCAATGCACATTCCCAACACCATCTCGATGGCGAGAGCTCCTCCGGTAAAGACGAACGTGCGCATCACAGCAGGCCAGAACCGGTCGAAATCGCTGAGCACTTCGACGTAGTTGTTGAGTCCGACCACGTTGGATTCAGCGCGAACGGAGCCCTCTGAGTCGGTAATGCTGAGATAAAGGGTCCAGCCGAGCGGGACGGCGATCAATAGTCCGACGAAAATCATCGCGGGAGAGGCGAATAGCCACTTTCGATGACGGTTGGCCCAGGTGGAGAAGTTTTCCCACACCGTGGGCTTGGTGCTGACCATCGTGGTCATCATTCACCTCACACTTTTTTTGCATGGTCAGAAGAGGGCTGGGGGCGCACGATCGGTGTCAATCGTGCGCCCCCAGCAGAATCGGCTCTACTCGTCGTCGAGGATGCCCTGGAAGGCATCGCTCGCAGCGTTCGCTGCCGCGTCGGAGTCGCCGCCGGTGATGGCGACGACGATCGGGTCTCCGACGATCTCGCGTGCTTCGGGCACTTTGATGACGAGCGGGCGGTCATGACCGACGCCGTTTTTCGAGCTCGTGGAGATCGCAGCAGCAAGGTCAGCCGGGTAGGTCGACGTGCCGGCCGGGTCTTCCCACACCGACTGGCGTGCACCGGGAACGCCGTCCTGCTGAACCGCCAGGGTCAGTTCCTGGCTCGTCGCCCATTCGATGAACTTCCACGCTTCAGCTGAGTTGGCCGATTCAGCATTGACGCCCAGAGCCCAGGACGGCACGTTGTAGGCAACGGAGCCGCCGGGGCCGGCCGGCATCGGCGCAAAGCCGACGGTGTCGGACACTTTGGAGGTCTCGGGGTCGGTCGCGTTTTTGTAGAGGCTGTCTGCCTCGGTGTAGAGGCCGGCCTGGCCCTGGGTGAAAATCGCCATGGCCTCGGGCCAGCTCATGTCCGTGCTGACGTTATCGGGGCCGTACTCGCGAATAAGTTTGCCGTAGAAGGCATACGCTTCCTTGGCTTCGGGGCTGGCAATGGCGGAGTCACCGTTTTCGTCGATGAAGTCACCACCGAAGCTGTACAGAAAGCTCGAGAACTGGGTGACGGCGGCGGACTTACCGGTGCGGGCAACGAAACCGGCTACGCCGGGGTTCTGTTCCTTGATCGCCTTGGCTGCGGCTTCGAGTTCGACCATCGTGGTGGGAACCTCGAGTCCGGCCTTGGCCAGCAGGTCCTTGCGGTAGTACAGCACTTCCTGCTCGGTAATGATCGGGACTCCCACAACGTTGCCGTCATGGGTCGTCGATCCCACCGGTCCGGGCTGGAAGTCGCTCCAGTCCCAGTCTGCATTCGAGTCGACGTCGTCGCTCAGGTCGGCGAGGTAACCATTCTTGGCGAACAGCTTGCCTTCCTGAAGGGGGCGATACATCATGACGTCGATCTCGTCGGTGCCGGCGTTGAGCTTCACGTTGTACTGGTCCGAAAGCTGATCTTCGCCGTACTGGCTCAGTTCTACCGTCAGGCCGGTGGCCGCTTCGAACTCGGGCAGCTTGCTCTTGATTGTGTCGGTCCAGACGTGGTTGGCCAGGGTCACCCGAAGTGTTTTCGAGGCCCCGTCACCGTCGCTGGCGCCGGCACCGCACGCGGTGAGCGTGCCTACTGCGATGACAGTGGCTGCGACGATGGCCGCAACACGAAAAACGGAATGACGCTTCACTGTGTCTCCAATCTGAAGAACCGGCACTTGAGCCACGCTCCCCAACAGATGCATCTTTACATCTGTCTCAAAAGAAAACGCTACCCAATAAAACATACTTATTCAACTCTGTTGTGGAAACGATATGATCAATCGTATGACGCCCTCTGTGATGCCAGCGCCGGCTACCCAACCGCTTGTTGACCTGCCGTCCACGCTCGATGGCAACGGAACAGTGACGGGCCTACACGCCCGCGTCGTCGACATGCTCGGCCTGGCCATCTGCGCCGGAGAACTCGCGAGCACGTCGGTCTTTCGCATTGAAGAGCTCGAGGAGCGATACGGCGTCTCGCGGTCAGTCGTGCGCGAGGCCATCCGGGTACTCGCTTCGATGGGCATGCTCGCCTCCCGCCGACGGGTCGGCGTGCAGATTCTGTCGGCGTCGGAATGGAACCTCTACGACCCGCAAGTCATTCGCTGGCGTCTCGCCTCACCCGCGCGCATCGCACAGCTGCGTTCACTCACCGAGTTGCGCACAGCCATTGAACCCCAGGCTGCCCGGCTGGCGGCTATCCGGGCGCCATTAGCGGACGCCAGTGAGCTCATGGGACTGGCCGGCAAACTGTGGGCCGCCGGTCAGGCCGACGACCCCGAGGCTTTTCTCGTGCTCGACATCGAGTTTCACCACCTGGTACTGGCCAGCTCCGGCAACGAGATGTTCGCCAAGCTCAATACCCTGGTTGCCGAGGTCCTGACCGGCCGCACGAACTACGGGCTCATGCCGCGACATCCGCACAATGAAGCCCTACAACTGCACGTCGACGTGGCCAGTGCGATTCAGCGTGGCAACCCCGAAGCAGCGCACGAAGCCATGCTCAAAATCATGGAACGGGCCTTCAACGAAATGAGTTCTATCTGGGACGGCACATCGACGGAGTGAGCGCCCGGTTGCGTGCCTGCTGACCCCTGAATGTGGGACCAAGCAGGCACGTGGACTACCCTTGACAGTGGTCTGTTGATCTCAGCCCCAAAGGAGAAAACGTGTCAGAGTCCGGTTCAGCACAGGCAAATATTGGTGTCGTCGGTCTGGCGGTGATGGGCTCGAACCTCGCACGCAACCTCGCCGGCCGCGAGGGAAACACCGTCGCGGTCTACAACCGCTCCCCCGAACGCACCCGCCTGCTCACGACCGAGCACCCCGAGGCGAACTTCGTCGCCTCCGAGAACATCGCGGACTTTGTCGCCTCGCTGACCACGCCGCGCACCGCGATCATCATGGTGCAGGCCGGCCGCGGAACCGACGCCGTCATCTCGCAGCTATCCGAGCTGTTTGAGCCCGGCGACATCATCGTTGACGGCGGCAACGCCGAATTCACCGACACCATCCGTCGCGAAAAGGAGCAGAGCGCCAAGGGCCTCAACTTCGTCGGCGCCGGTATCTCCGGTGGCGAAGAGGGCGCCCTCAACGGCCCGAGCATCATGCCTGGCGGTTCGGTGGAGGCGTACAAGACCCTCGGCCCCATCCTCGAATCCATTGCTGCCGTTGTCGACGGTGTGCCCTGCGTCACCCACATCGGCACCGACGGCGCCGGCCACTTCGTGAAAATGATCCACAACGGGATCGAGTACGCCGACATGCAGCTCATCGCCGAGGCGTATGACCTGCTGCGTAAGGTCGGTGGCCACTCCCCCGAGGCAATCGCCGACATCTTCACCGATTGGAACGACGGGGAACTCAACAGCTACCTGATCGAGATCACCGCTGAGATTCTGCGCCAGGTCGACGCGAAGACCGGCGAGCCGTTCATCGACGTCGTGCTCGACGAGGCCGGCTCCAAGGGGACCGGCGTCTGGACCGTGCAGAATGCGCTTGACCTCGGCGTTCCTGTCGGCGGCATCGCCGAAGCGGTCTTCGCGCGCGCCGTTTCGAGCCACCCGGAGCAGCGCGGACCGGTGCGCGCCACCATTACCGCCCGCCCCGAAATCTCCGTCGTCGGCCACACCTTTCAGGAAGACGTGCGCCAGGCGCTTTACGCCTCGAAAATCGTCGCCTACGCACAGGGTTTCGACGCGATCATCGCCGGTGCGGTCAAGTACAACTGGAACATCGACAAGGGTGCCATCGCCACCATCTGGCGCGGCGGCTGCATCATTCGCGCGCAGTTCCTCAATCGCATCGTGGATGCCTACAACAACGACCCCTCGATCCCGAGCCTGCTCGTGGACCCGTATTTCGCCGAGGCCGTCGCCGCCGGTGAGGCCGCCTGGCGCCGTGTGGTCTCGACCGCCGCACTGTCGGGCATCCCGGTTCCCGGTTTCGGTTCCAGCCTGAGCTACTTCGACTCGCTCACGAGCGAACGCCTGCCGGCCGCCCTGGTGCAAGGTCAGCGCGACTTCTTCGGTGCGCACACGTACCACCGCGTCGACATGCCCGGCACCTTCCACACCCTGTGGTCCGGCGACCGCGGTGAGATCGCCATCGAGGCATCCACGAACTAGCCGTAATCGTCTGCCGGCCGGCGGCATCCACTCGCCCCACCGGGGTGCCGTGGATTCCGCCGGCCGGTTTCTTTCTCAACGCCCGCTTCACACCAGGGTCTGGAACAATGGTGTTACCCATGACTGACAATCACCCCGAACTCTCCGGCTACGAGCCCGACGACAACTACCGCCCCCTGCGTGGCAGGCATTTCACGTCAATTCTGCGGGTCGTCGTGGTGCTCGGCATTGTCGCCCTCGTCGTACCCGGCGTTCTCACGACAATGCGGGTTGCCTCCGACACCGCCGCCAACGCCTGTGTGACGGCGGTCGCTCGGTACTACCCCGCCGCCGTCGACTTCGACGCCCGATTCGAGTTCGCCGGGTCCGGCGGGTTCGGCTGGCAGTGTTATGCCATCGACCAGAACGAACGCGAGACCTTCGTGCAGCCACTCGGCGTCATTCCGTCGGCCCCGACGCAGCGGGCCCCGGGCATTCCGTCGTAACGCACAGGCCGGTCGAAATCTCCACACGCCCGACCAACGGGCCCGACAGGCTCGACCGACGAGTCACCACCGGAACGCTACGCGGCGCCGTCGAACATTGAGGTAACCGAACCCTCGTCGAAGACCTCGTGGATGGCGCGAGCCAACAGCGGTGCGATCGGCAGCACCGTCAGGGTCGGAAAACGCTTCTCGGGCGGGATCGGCAGGGTGTCGGTGACGACGACAGCGCTGATGGCTGGGTTCTGCAGCATGTCCACGGCTGGGTCGCTGAACACGGCGTGGGTGGCGGCGACGACGACGCCGATTGCGCCGGCCTCGCGCAGGGCCTCGGCGGCCAGGGCAATCGTGCGTCCGGTGTCGATCATGTCGTCGACGAGCAGGCAGACGCGGCCGTTCACCTGACCAACAATCTCGTGCACGGAAACCCGATTGGGCACGAGCGGGTCGCGACGCTTGTGAATGATGGCGAGCGGAACGCCGAGGCGATCGCTCCAGATGTCGGCGACGCGCACGCGGCCCATGTCGGGCGATACCACGGTGAGCGTGGCCGGGTCGAGCTTCTCGCGGAAGTGCTCCAGTAGCACCGGCATCGCAAACAGGTGGTCAACGGGACCGTCGAAGAAGCCCTGAATCTGGGCGGCGTGCAGGTCAATCGACATGATGCGATCGGCGCCGGCGACCTTGAACAGGTCGGCGACGAGGCGGGCCGAGATCGGTTCGCGGCCGCGACCCTTCTTGTCCTGCCGAGCGTAGGGATAGAACGGCGCGACCACGGTGATGCGCTTGGCCGAGGCCCGCTTGAGCGCATCAACCATGATGAGCTGTTCCATCAGCCATTCGTTGATCGGCGCGGTGTGGGACTGGATGACGAAGGCATCCGAGCCGCGCACACTCTCGTCGAACCGGGCATACAGTTCGCCATTGGCGAAGGTGCGCGCATCGGTGTGGAGCAGCTCTGAACCAAGCTCCGTGGCGATGTCAAGAGCGAGCTGCGGGTGCGCTCGCCCCGAAACCAGTACTAGTCGTTTGTCACCGCTGGTCTTGATTTCCGACACCTATTCTCCAGTCTTCGTGCTGTCCACGCGTTCCGTGCTGCTGGGGCTGGCAGCCGCAGCGGTAGCAGCGGCTGTGCCCGGACGGTTGGCGTGCACCCAGCCGTCCATGTTGCGTTGCGGAGCCACGTTGATGGCCAGTGCGCCGGCCGGTACGCTCTTGCGCACGACCGTGCCTGCCCCCGTGTACGCTCCGTCCCCAATTGTAATCGGCGCGACGAAGACGTTGTGCGACCCGGTGCGCACATGCGACCCGATCGCCGAGTGGTGTTTGGCTACGCCGTCATAGTTGGCGAAGATTGTTCCGGCGCCAATATTCGACCCCACGCCGACGGTGGCGTCGCCCACATAGCTCAAGTGCGGCACCTTGCTGCCGGCGCCGATCTGGGCGTTCTTGGTCTCGACGAAAGCGCCGATCTTGCCGTCAGCGCCGAGCACGGTATTGGGCCGCAGGTAGGAGAACGGGCCAACGGATGCCCCGGCCTCGATAACCGCGAGGGTCGCATCGGTGCGGTTCACTCGGGCATCCTCGCCGATCTCACAGTCGCGCAGGGTGGTGTCCGGGCCGATGATGGCACCGGTAGCCACCACGGTGGCCCCAACAATCTGGGTACCCGGCAGCAGGGTGACGTCGGCCGCCAGTACTGCTTTCAGGTCGATCCAGGTGGTGGCCGGGTCTTGCACGGTCACACCGGCGAGCTGCCAGCCGCGCACGATCAGGGCATTGAGCTTCTGCGCGGTATCGCCCAGCTGGGCGCGGTCATTGATGCCGGCGACGATCCAGGAATCGGCGACGGGAACGGCGCTCACCTCGGAGCCGGCCCCGCGCAACAGCTCGATCACATCGGTGAGGTATTTCTCACCCTGCGCGTTGGCGGTGGTGAGCTGGGCGAGCTGCTCGCGCAGCGTGGCCAGGCCGAACAGGTAGACGCCGGCATTGATCTCGGTGACGGCCAATTCGGCATCCGTCGCATCTTTCTGCTCAACGATGCGGTCGAAAGCGCCCTCGACCGAGCGGATGATGCGGCCATAACCGGTCGCGTCGTCGGGGTAGGCGGAGAGCACGGTGCCCGCAGCGGCGCCCTTGCGGTGGGAGGCGATGAAGGAGGCGAGCGTGGCGGCGTTCAGCAGCGGCACGTCACCGTTGATGACGAGTACGTCACCGTCGAAATCAGCCGGCAGCGCGGCGACGGCCTGCTCGACGGCGCGGCCGGTGCCGGGAATCTCGTCCTGGTCAACGATCGTGCTCTCCGGCAGGTCTTCGGCCACAACGGCGGCGAGCAGGTCGCGTTCGTGCCGCACGACGGTGATGACGTGGGCGGCGTCGAGGGCGCGCGCGGTGGCCAGCACATGGCTGACGATCGGTACTCCGGCGAGCGGATGCAGCAGCTTTGGCAGGCTGGACTTCATGCGCGTGCCCTGGCCGGCGGCCAACACAATGATGGCGAGGCGGGCGTCTGTCACGGGATTCCTAACGCAGTGTTGAGAGAAAGTAAATGCTCCGCCACCAGGATTCGAACCTGGACCGAACAGCTCCAAAGGCTGCCGTGCTGCCGTTACACTATGGCGGAACGTTCCGGCCGAGGCCAGCAACGAGTCAAGTCTGCCAGATTCCAGCGGCCCGCGGCACCGCTGGCGCGCTCCGGAGGCCTCTCGGCGAAGAAACCCCCCGGTAAGCGGGATAATGGAGGAATGCCTGGCCATGATGAAGTCGACCGAATAGTCGATTCGTGGCTGCGCGAACGGCCCGATCTTGATTTTGCGCCGCTGCAGGTGCTCAGCCGGGTTGCCCGGTTGTCCAAGCACCTCGACCGCGCCCGCCGCACGGCTTTTTCCCGCTCGGAGCTCGCGTCGTGGGAGTTCGATGTGCTCTCGGCCCTTCGCCGGGCCGGCACCCCCTACGAACTCAGCCCGAAAGCCCTGTTGCAGCAGACGCTCGTCTCAAGCGGCACCATGACGAACCGCATCGACGGGCTCGTCGAGCGCGGACTCGTGAAGCGCCGCTCCGCGCCCAACGACGGGCGCGGCATTCTGGTGGGCATGACCCCCGCCGGTCTCACCCGAGTGGATGCCGCCATCACCCGGCTGGTCGACGCCGAAGCGGAACTGCTCGACACCCTCTCGGTGACCGATCAGGAGCGGCTGGCTGGCCTGCTGCGCAAGCTCAGCCTCGACTTCGACTAGCCGCCGGCACTACCGCCGCAGAGCCTTGCGGGCGAGGTAGTTGCCCAAGAACTGTACGAACTGCACCAGCACGATGATCAGCAGCACGGCTGCCCAGGTCACAATCGGGTTGAACTGGCGGTAGCCGTACTGCAGCGCGAAGTTGCCGAGGCCGCCGCCGCCGACGTAGCCGGCGACCGCCGACATGTCCACGAGCGCGACGAAGATGAACGTGTAGCCGAGAATCAGCGGTCCGAGCGCTTCGGGCAGCAACACCGTGAAGATGATGCGAATCGGCCCCGCGCCAACGCTTCGCGCCGCGTCGATCACGCCGGGCGTCACGGTGAGCAGGTTCTGCTCCACGATGCGGGCCATGGCGAAAGAGGCTGCGAGCGCAATGGTGAAGATGATCGCATTGTTGCCGATGCCGCTGCCGGTGACGGCCCGGGCCAGCGGTTGCGCCGCAGCGAGAAAGATGATGAACGGAATCGGGCGGATGAAGTTGACCAGCAGGTTGAGCACGAAAAATAACGGCTTGTTCTCGAGAATGCTGCCGGCGCGGGTGAGGTAGAGCCCGAGGCCCACCAGCAGTCCGCCGAGGCCGCCGAAGAACAGGGTGAGCGCAACAATGTAGAGCGTCTCGTAGGTGGCCGTCCAGAGTTCGGGCAGCAGGTCGATGAGTGTATCCATGTCAGCGCACCTCCGTGACGGAGGTGATCGTTCGAATGTGGGCGAGCACCTGGTCGATGACCGGGTCAGCGCCGGTGAGCGCGAGGGTGAGATGCCCGAACGGGCGCCCCTGAATTTCGTTAATGCCGCCGTAGACGACCTCGAACGCCACTCCGGCCCGCGAGAGCTCGCCGAAGACGGCCCTCTGGTCGACCGCACTGTCACGGAAGGCCAGCGTCACGATGCGGCCCCCGTGCCGCTCGCGAAGCACGGCGAGTTCGGCTGGCGAGGGAACGCCCTTGACCACGGTCGAGACGAATCGAGCGGATGCCGCGGCTTGCGGGTTCGAAAACACGTCGAAGACGGGTCCGCGCTCGATGACCCGGCCCTGGTCCATTACGGCGACCTTGGTCGCGATGGTCTGGATGACATCCATTTCGTGGGTGATCACGATGATGGTGACCCCGAATTTTGCATTCACCCGTTTCAGAAGTGCGAGCACCTCATGGGTGGTTTCCGGGTCGAGGGCGCTCGTTGCCTCGTCGGCGAGCAGGATGCTCGGCTGCGTGGCGAGGGCGCGGGCGATCCCCACGCGCTGCTTCTGGCCGCCGGAGAGCTGATCGGGAAACGACCCGGCCTTGTCGGCGAGGCCGACGAAGTCGAGCAGTTCGGCCACCCGGGCGGCGCGTTGTTCCTTGGGATACCCGGCCACTTCGAGCGGGTAGGACACATTACGGGCCACCGTGCGGGAGCCGAGCAGGTTGAACTGTTGAAAGATCATCCCAATGCCCAGGCGCACCTGGCGCAGATCGCGCTCACGCAGCACGGCGATGTTCTGCCCGTTCACCCAGATCTCGCCGGAGCTCGAACGTTCGAGGGCGTTGACGAGGCGCGCCAGGGTGCTCTTGCCGGCACCGGAGTAGCCGATTATGCCGTAAATGTCCCCGGCCTCGACGTCGAGGCTCACACCGTCGAGCGCCGTGACACTCGCGCCGTCCTTGGTCGTGGGTGGGTATACCTTGCCCACATTGCGCAGACTGACTACAGCCATCCGTTTGCCTCGCTCACTTCATCTTCCGTGTTACCGCTTGAAACAACACCGCAGTCCCGGGCCCGTGCTCCCCCTGGACTGCGGTGCTCGTGAAACGGATGCTTACTGGGCGGCCTTGATGTCAGCCTGAACCGCGGCGAGCGACTCGGCGAGATCGGACGCCGGGGTGGTCACCATTTCGGCGGTGTCGCCGGACACAGCGAAAACGCCATCCTGGACGGCCTGGGTGTTCTGGTAAATCTCGACGAGCTTCTGGAAGGTCTTATTGCCCTTGTCCTCGTCCCGCGAGGCGAAGACGTTGACGTACGGCAGTACGCTCGGATCGGCCGCGTCGTCGGTTGCGATGGCGTCTTCGAACTTGAGTCCGGCCTTCTCGGCGAAATCGTTGTTGATGACCGCAGCGGCGACATCGGGCAGCGAGCTTGCGGTGAGAGAGGCGTCGAGGGCCGTGACCTTGACCTTGGAGGCCGCTTCGTCGATGTCGTCGAGGCTCGAGAAGATCGTGCCGCCGTCTTTCAGCTTGATGAGTCCCTTGGACTGGAGAAGGACGAGCGCGCGGGCCTGGTTGCTGTCGTCGTCGGGCACGGCAACGGTGTCGCCCTTCACGATGTCTTTAATGTCGCTGTGCTCGGTCGAGTACAGGCCGAGCGGGAAGATGGCCGTGGCGCCGATCGGGGCCAGATTTTCGCTGCTCGCCTCGTTGTACTCGGCGAGGTAGACGATGTGTTGGAACTGGTTGAGGTCGACCTCACCGGCGGCGAGGGCGGGGTTGACCTGCGGGTACTGCGCGAAATCTACGATCTCGATCTCGATGCCCTCGGCCGCAGCGGCTTTCGTGTAGACGGCCCAGTACGGGTCGCTGGCCCCGACGACGCCGATCTTGATGGCGTCACCGTCGGTGCCGGTGGCGGGTTCGGAGGAGGCTCCGGCGCAGCCGGCCAGCAGGGCGACGAGCGGGGCAACGGCGAGCGCGGCGAGTAGTTTGTTCTTCACGGTCTTCTTCACGGTGATTCCTTCGGATGGGCTGGGTTTGGTATGTCTCGGGTATTACCTACAGCGGATGCCCCCGCCAACGCACAACGCAACATCAAAGAACGCATCGCGTCGACTGCTCGCGGGCAGACCGGATCCACCGGTCAAACCAGAGGGATGCGCCCACGCGGGGCTGAAGTACCGCGGCTGCGCAGGTACCCCTTAACGATACGTGCCGAAGCTGCGACGCGTGGCCTGCACCGACACACAGCGTCACAGCTTCTGCGACGTCAGCCCTCGATCAACTCGGTAAGTTCGACCCAGCGGGTTTCGAGCGTGGCGATGGTCTCTTCGAGTTCGGTCAGCTTCACGCCGAGTGCGCCAAGACCGGCGAAGTCGGACTGGTCGTGGGCGGCGAGCTTTTCGTGCTTCTGCGCGATGCGCTCCTGCAGCTTGACCACCTTGCGGTCGATCGAGCCGAGCTCTTTCTGCGCGTTGCGCAGTTCGGCGCCGCCGAGGGTGGGGATTTTTTTGGACGAGGCGGGGGCATCCGCTGGTGAACCGGCGGCGGGACCGGCGAGCGCCTTGCGGCGCACCTCGAGGTACTGGTCGACGCCGCCGGGCAGGTGGCGAAAGCCGCCGTCCATGACCGCGTACTGGTTGTCGGTGACGCGTTCGATCAGGTAGCGGTCGTGTGAGACGACGAGCAGAGTGCCGGGAAAGGAGTCCAGCAGGTCTTCCATGGCGGCGAGCATGTCGGTGTCGAGGTCGTTGGTGGGCTCGTCGAGGATGAGCACGTTCGGTTCGTCGAGCACGATCAGCAGCAGCTGCAAGCGCCGCTTCTGTCCACCGGAGAGGTCCTTGACCTGGGTGGTGAGCTGGGCGCTGAGAAAGCCCATGCGTTCGAGCATCTGGCCGGGGGTGATCTCCTTGCCACCGGCCATGTAGCTCGTCTTCTGACGGCCGATGACGTCGCTGACACGGTCGTTGTGAATCTCGTCGAGTTCGAACAGCTGCTGGGTGAGCACGGCGACCTTGATTGTCTTGCCCCGCTTCACATGGCCGGTCGTGGGCTGCAGGGTGCCCGCGACGAGATTGAGCAGGGTCGACTTACCGGCGCCGTTGACGCCCATGATGCCGGTGCGCTCCCCCGGCGCGATGCGCCAGGTGATGTCGTTCAGCACGGTCTTGTCGCCGAACTTCACGCCGATGTCGATGAGGTCGACGACGTCCTTGCCGAGGCGCTGCATGGCCATCGACTGCATTGAGACAGTATCGCGGGGCGGCGGCTCGTTTTCGATCAGCACGTTGGCGGCATCGATGCGGAACTTGGGCTTCGCGGTGCGGGCCGGCGCGCCGCGGCGCAGCCAGGCCAGCTCCTTCTTCATGAGGTTCTGGCGCTTGGCCTCAACCACCGAACCCATACGGTCGCGCTCGACGCGCTGCAGAATGTAGGCCGCGTAGCCGCCCTCGAAAGGCTCGATCAGGCGGTCGTGCACCTCCCAGGTCATGTTGCAGACCTCGTCGAGGAACCATCGGTCGTGGGTGACGACCACAAGTCCGCCACTCTGGGCGGCCCAACGGGTCTTGAGGTGACCGGCGAGCCAGGAAATGCCCTCCACGTCGAGGTGGTTGGTGGGCTCGTCGAGAAAGATGACGTCGTAGTCACCGATCAGCACGGCGGCGAGGGCCACCCGGCGGCGCTGGCCACCGGAGAGGTCATCGACGAGGGCGTCCCACGGAATGTCGCGCACGAGGCCGCCGATGACGTCACGCACCTTGGCATCGCCCGCCCAGACGTGTTCTTCGATGCCGCCGACGATGGTGTGGCCGACGGTCTGGCCCGAGGCGAGATCATCGGACTGGTCGAGCATGCCGATCGTGACTCCGCGACGGCGGGTGACGCGGCCCTCATCGGGCTCCATGCGACCGGCCAGCAGGCGCATGAGGGTGGACTTACCGTCGCCGTTCTTGCCCACGACGCCGATGCGGTCGCCTTCATTGAGGCCGGCGGTGACGCTGTCGAAGATGACGCGGGTGGGGAATTCGAGGTGCAGGGACTCAGCCCCGAGAAGATGTGCCATAGCTTGCAAGTTTACGGCACGACCGTAGCCGAGCCGATCGACTGCCTCCCACACCGGGCACGGTGCAGTGTGACGCTAGTCGTGGGTGAGGCGGGCACCGTGCACCGGGCCGGTGGCGCGCACGACGCGGAGTCGGGAGGCGGAGAGCGCGACCTGCAGTTCGAGCGCGCTGTCGGCATCCGCTACCAGAAAGGCCACGGTCGGGCCGGAGCCGGAGAGGATGCCGGCGAGCGCGCCGTTCTCTTCGCCGAGCTGCAGCACCTTGCCGAGGCCCGGTACGAGGTGCAGCGCGGGGGCCTGCAGGTCGTTATGCAGCACGTCGGCGAGCATATGCGGGTCGCCGGCCCGCAGCGCCTGCAGCACGTTCGCATCGACGGAGGGCTGATGCTCGGCCGGAAAGATGTCCTGCGCGTGGCGATCACGGTGCCGGTCGAGCTCCTGGTAGACGCCGGGCGTTGACATTCCGAAGTCGGCAAGGGCGAGCACCCACTGAAACTTTCCCTTGGCCAGGGCCGGGCTGAGCTGGTCGCCGCGGCCGGTGCCGATGGCGGTGCCGCCGGTGAAGGAGAACGGCACGTCGGCGCCGAGCTGGGCGGCGATGGCAAGTAGCTCGTCCTTGGTGGCGCTGGTACCCCAGAGGGTATCGCAGGCGAGCAGGGTGGCTGCCGCATCGGCCGAGCCGCCACCCATTCCGCCGGCGATCGGCACGTTCTTTTCGATCTCGAGGTGAACGCCACCACGATAGCCGGCTTGGCGGGCGAGGGCTTGGGCCGCCTTGATGGCGAGGTTGCTGCCATCGGTGGCGAGGCCGGAAGTGTCAATGCTGCCGCTGAACTCCACCGAAAAGTCGCTCGCCGGGCTGGCCCGCACCTCCTCGAACAGGGAGACAGCCTGATAGGCGGTCGCGAGGTCATGATAGCCGTCTTCCATGACGGCGCCGACTTTGAGAAAGACGTTGATTTTGCCGGGCGCCCGCGCGTGCACAACGGTGGTGCCGGCGGTCGTCATCATACTTTTAACTTAGCCCAGCCTGTCGGCTCGCACCGACCGCCGCTGCTGCTACGCGGGCGTCCAGACGCGCGCAATGGCGAGAAAGTCGTGCACGGTGAGCTGCTCGCCCCGCGTCGTCGGGTCGATTCCCGCCGCCGTCATTAGAGCGGATGCCGCCGCCGAGTCTCCGAGAACGACCGACAACGACTGGCGCAGCATCTTGCGGCGCTGCTGAAAAGCCGCGTCGACGAGCGCGAAGGTCTTGAGGCGCAGCTCTTCGGATTCCAGCGGCGCGGCGCGGCGTTCGAAGGCGACAAGAATCGAGTCGACGTTCGGAACCGGCCAGAACACTTGGCGGCTCACCTTGCCAGCGGTGCGAAAATCGCCGTACCAGGCGGCTTTAACGCTGGGACTGCCGTAGATCTTATTGCCGGGCGGGGCGGCGAGGCGTTCGCCGACCTCGGCCTGCACCATGACGACACCGGACCGAATCGACGCGAAGTGTTCGAGCAGGTAGAGCAGCACCGGCACCGAGACGTTGTAGGGCAGGTTGGCGACGAGCCGGGTGGGATCGCCGGGTAGCTCGGTGATTTTCAGGGCGTCGGCGCGGATGACCGTGAGCTGGGCACCCGGCTGCATGAGTTCGACGGTGAGCGGCAGCTGCTCGGCCAAGCGATCGTCGATTTCGACGGCGACGACGCTCGCGCCGACCTCGATCATGCCGAGGGTGAGCGAGCCGAGGCCCGGGCCGACCTCGACGACGGTGTCGCCGGGCGCGACCCGGGCGACCTTCACGATTCGCCGCACGGTATTGCCGTCGATGACGAAGTTCTGGCCGAGCTTCTTGGTCGGGTTGACGCCGAGCATTTCGGCGAGGTCTCGAATCTCGGCGGGGCCGAGGAGGGTTTTGGCTGGACCGTTGGTCGAGCTTGTCGAGACCTTGGCGTCGGCGCGGGTGGTCGCGACAGGCTCCAGCGACGGGGTGGGCTCGACGAACGGGGTCGGATTGATCGCGACAGGCTCCACCGACGGGGTGGGGTTATGCACGTCGGCACTGTGACGGCCGGTCATGCGAGGCCTCCGCGCGGAGTCGGGTCGGGGCGAGGGTCATCGTGGGCGGCGGTGACGGGCTCGGCGTCCCAACGCCCGTAGACCAGCTCAGTGTTGGCGGTGATTTGAGCGGAGAGCAGGGAGACATCCGTTTCGAGATGGGCGGCCATACCGCGCAGCGTGTTCGGCAGCAGGTAGGGCGCATTGGGCCGGCCGCGGTAGGGCAGGGGGGTGAGGAACGGCGCATCCGTTTCGACCAGGAGCAGGTTGCGCGGGGCGGCGAACAGAGCGGCGCGCAGGTTGTCGGCGTTTTTGAACGTGACGTTGCCGGCGAAGGACATGTACCAGCCGTGGTCGGCACACAGCCGCGCCATGTCGACGTCGCCGGAGAAACAGTGAAAGACGGTGCGTTCGGGGGCACCGACCCGCAGCAGCGTTTCGATCACGGCCTCGTGGGCGTCACGGTCGTGAATCTGCAGCGCGAGGTTGTGTTCCTTGGCGATGCGAATGTGTGCTTCGAAGGAGCGAAACTGGGCGGCGCGGCCGGCTTCGGGGGTCCGAAAGAAGTCGAGGCCGGTCTCGCCGACCGCGACCACGCGCGGCTGCCCGGCGAGTTCGTTGATCACGACGAGGGCGTCGTCGAGGGTGCCGGCCGTTTCAAGAGCGGGCGCCTCATTGGGGTGAATGGCCACGGCGGCGAGCATGCGTGGCTCGATCAGCGCCGCGGCGGCCGACCAGCGTGATGTTTCAACGTCGCCGCCGACCTGGATCACTCCGCGCACGCCGACGCTTGAGGCGCGGTCAAGCTGTTCAAGATAGCCGAGCGGATGCTCCCCGTCGGCGATTTCAAGATGGGTGTGGTTGTCGTAAACGGGAACCGTGAGTGGCTCAGGCAGCGGCGGGTAGCTCAGGTCGCGGCCCGCGGTGTTCTCGCGGCGGCGAATGGCGCTTCCGTATCCGTTGACAGGCGAGTCGCTAGCCATCGGTCGGCTCCACGAACGATTCGATGCGCGGGAACAGTGGTTCGAGGGCGCGCACCGCAGCGCCGCCGGTCCACTCCCAGGCCCGGTCGACACGCTGGTCGGCGAGGGCTGCGTCGCCGCCGAGGGCGGTCCACAGTTTGCCGGTGGCGACCGGAAGGACCGGGGACAGCAGCACGGCGAGGGTGCCGAGTCCGCGCACGGCGGTGTGCAGCACGGTGCCGAGGCGTTCGCGGCTTTCGGGGTTCTTGGCGAGTGCCCACGGTTCCTGCAGCGTGATGTAGCCGTTGAGCTCGTCGACGAGCTCCCACACGGTGGAGAGGGCGTCGTGAATGGCGAGCTTGTCAATGGCGGCCGCCGCGGCCTCGGTCACCCGCTTTTCGGTGGCTTGAATAGCCAGGTCGTCGGTCGTGAACGCGCCGGCGGCGGGCACGACGCTGTCGCAGTAGCGCACGACCATGGCGATCACGCGGGAGGCGAGGTTGCCGAACCCGTTGGCGAGCTCGGACTGGTATCGGGCCGACAGGTCCTCCCAGCTGAACGAGCCGTCCTGGCCGAAGCTGATGGCGCGCATGAAGTAGTAGCGAAACGCGTCGGAGCCGAAGGTATCCGTGATCTGGCTCGGGGCGATGCCGGTGAGCTTGGACTTGCTCATCTTCTCGCCGCCGACCAGCAGCCAACCGTGGCCGAATACCTGCTTGGGCACCTCGATGCCGGCGGCCATGAGCATGGCCGGCCAGATGACGGCGTGAAAACGCAGAATGTCTTTGCCGACGATGTGTGTGGCCGGCCACCGGCTCTCGAATTCGTCATCGTTCTGGCCGTAACCGGCCGCGGTGATGTAGTTGAGCAGCGCGTCGAACCAGACGTAGACGACGTGCGATTCGTCCCACGGTACCTTGATGCCCCAGTCGAAGCTCGACCGCGAGATCGACAGGTCGCTCAGGCCGCGCTTGACGAAAGACATGACCTCGTTGCGGGCCGCTTCCGGCTGCACAAAGTTGGGGTTCTCCTCGTACAGGGCGAGCAAACGGTCGGCGAAGGCGCTCATTTTGAAGAAGTAGTTCTTCTCGTGCAACAGCTCGACCGGCTTGGAGTGGATCGCGCAGACGGGCTGGCCGGTGTAGTCGCCGGTGCCGTCGACGAGATCGCTGGTCTGTTTGTATTCCTCGCACCCGACGCAGTAGTAGCCCTCGTACTCGCCGGTGTAGATGTGGCCCGCGTCGTGCAGGTGCTGCAGAAACTTCTGCGCGTTCACCTCGTGGCGTTCATCGGTGGTGCGAATGAAGTCGTCGTTGGCAATGTTGACGGTCTTCAGCAGCGGCTTCCACGCGGTCTGGACCAGACGGTCGGCCCATTCCTTCGGCGTCACACCGTTGGCGATCGCGGTGCGCAGGATCTTCTGGCCGTGTTCGTCGGTGCCGGTGAGCAGCCAGGCGTCGTCGCCCGACTGCCGGTGCCAGCGCGCGAGCACGTCGGCCGCCACCTCGGTATAGGCGTGACCGATATGCGGCACATCATTCACGTAGAAAATGGGCGTGGTGATGTAGAAAGAGCCTGCGGACATGCGTTCATCTTATGCGGCGGGGGCCGGCCGTCTGGCCCTGTTACGCCCGGCGCGTGCCGATCAGCTCCGGAGTCAGCCCAGGGGATCAGCCGAGAGGGTCAGCCGAGGGGAAAGGCCGACCGGTCGGGTTTCGGCGTCGGCGCACCGGACTTGGCCCGCAACGCGTGCTCGTAGAGTTCGCGCTTGCCCAGTCCGCTGGCCGCCGACACGTCGGCCGCGGCATCTTTCAAACGGATGCCGCCGGCCACCAGATCGAGCACCTCAGCCACGCCCATGGCCAGGTCCAGTACCCGCACGTCAGCACCAGCCACAACGACGCAGATTTCGCCGCGCACGCCCGTGGCGGCCCACTCGGCCAGTTCGCTCGCCGTGCCGCGCTTGACCTCTTCGAAGAATTTGGTCAGTTCCCGGCAGACCACGACCCGGCGGTCAGAGCCGAGCGTTGCGGCGAGGTCGAGCAGCGAATCGGCCAGGCGGTTGGGCGATTCGAAGAACACCATGGTGCGGCGTTCGGCGGCGAGGTCACGCAGCAGTTTGACCCGTTCGCCATGCTTGCGCGGCAGAAACCCCTCGAAGGTGAACCGGTCGGTCGGCAGTCCCGAGACGGCGAGGGCGGTCAGCACGGCGGAGGGACCGGGCAGGGCTGTGACCTGCACGCCGGCCGCCACCGCGGCATCCACCAAATGAAAGCCGGGATCAGACACGGTGGGCATGCCGGCGTCGCTCAGCACGAGAATATCCACGTCGCGGGCCAGCTCGACGAGCTCGGCCGCCTTGCCACGTTCGTTGTGGTCGTGTAGGGCGATGAGCTTGGGCCGGTTCTCGATTCCGAGGGCTTTGAGCAGGTGCACGGTGACGCGGGTATCCTCGGCGGCCACGATGGTGATGGTCGTCAGGGTCTCGATCAGGCGCCGGGAGGCGTCACCGAGGTTCCCGATCGGGGTGGCAGCAAGGATGATCATGCTGCAATTCTCGCAGCCTGCGCCGAACGTACGGTCGACGGGCGCTCGATACGATGGTCAGGTGCTCGCAACTAGTCGATGGGTTCGCTGGGGCGCGCCCCTCGCAGTGGTCCTGTTGGCCGCCGTGCTGCGTTTGTGGAACCTCGGCGTACCGCACGAGCTCGTGTTCGACGAGACCTTCTATGTCAAGGATGCCTGGACGCTCTCTAACAATGGGTACGAGTCAACCTGGCCGGTTGACTCCAATCCCCGGTTTGAGGCCGGGCACACCGATATCTTCACGACGGATCCCTCCTTTGTGGTGCATCCGCCGCTCGGCAAGTGGCTCATCGCCCTCGGCATGATTGTGCTCGGCCCGGAAAACCCGTGGGGCTGGCGCCTGGCGACCGTCGTCGTGGGGGTATTCGCGGTGGTGCTCATCATGCTCGTGGCACGCACCCTGTTTCAGTCTCGTCTACTGGCCCTGATCGCCGGTTTTCTGCTCGCCATCGACGGCCACGCGATCGTCATGAGCCGTGTGGCACTGCTCGACAACTTCGTCATGTTCTTCGCGCTGCTCGGATTCGGCGCAATCCTGATGGACCGGCAGTGGCATGCCACCAGGCTCGCCACCCGGTTGTCCACGCAACGAGCAAAAGCCCTCACGGGCGCAACAGCGCCGGGTTGGGGCCCCACACTGTGGTGGCGCCCCTGGCTGCTTGCCGCAGGCCTCGCCTTCGGACTGACCAGCTCGGTGAAATGGTCGGGACTGTACTTTTTGGCCGCCTTCGGCATCTACCTCGTCGTGGTCGATGCGCTCGCCCGGCGGCGCAACGGCGTGTCCTTCTGGATCAGTGCCGCCATTCTCAAGCAGGCTCCGGCCACATTTCTGCTCCTGGTCCCCGTGGCCGTCACCACCTTTCTGGTGTCGTGGACGGGCTGGTTTGTCACCCGCGGCGGATATTACCGGGAGTGGGCCGACGAGGCGGGCGCGGCCTGGACCGGGCCGCTCGCCTGGGTTCCGCACACCCTGCAGAGTTTCTGGCACTACCAGGCGTCCGCCTATACGTACCATGTCGGGCTGGCCACACCGCATCCGTACCAGGCAAACCCACTCACCTGGCTGTTCATGATCAGGCCGACCAGCATGTACTACCGCGGTTCCAGCCAGGGCGAATTCGGCTGCCAGTTTCAGAACTGCTCCGAGGCCATCACCTCGGTCGGCAACCCGCTGATCTGGTGGGCGGCGACGGCCGCGCTGTTCTACCTGGTGTACCGGTTGGCCCGATACCGGGAATGGCGGGTCGGCCTCATTCTGATGGGTATGGTGGCCGGCTACCTGCCGTGGCTCATGTATCTGAACCGCACGGTTTTTCAGTTCTACACCATTGCTTTCGAACCGTACCTGCTACTGGGCCTCACGTTCGTCATCGGTCTGATACTCAAGCGAATTCCCGATCAGGCACGGCCGAGACGCGCGCGTTCAGCACATTCGCAGGTGTGCGAATATGACCCCCAACCGCGTGCCGGAGCCCTGATCGCCGTAACCGTGGGCTTGGGGGTTGCACTCCTGCTCACCGCATTCTTCTTCCCCGTGTGGACCGGAATGCAGACACCGTTCTCGTTCTGGCAGCTCCACATATGGATGCCGAGTTGGGGATAGATCGGTCAGATACATTCCATTTTTGGCATATAATGACTGAGAAACGCGTGTGAATTGAGCACAACTGCGGGGGTCACAAACGTAGACTGACGGTATCTGCTCCACGAGTAATTGCTCACGTCCCGGCTGAGAAGTCCCGAACCACTAAGGCCTCATGTCGGAAGCACTAGCCGCACCCTCGGTCCGAATCATCAGGACCCGGCCGGGTGGAGACACGAAGAATCCCACAACCGAATATTCGGCGCTGCTGCACACCGTGCGTAATCTCGGCCTTCTCGGCCGTCGCACCGGCTTCTACTGGATGGTCTTCTCCATTCTCGTGGCGGCCACCCTGGGCGCTGCGGCCGGTTTCGTTCTGCTCGGTGACACCTGGTACCAGCTGATCATCGCCGCCGCCCTCGGCCTCATCTTCACCCAGTTCGCCTTTCTGGCCCACGAAGCCTCGCACCGCGCCGTGTTCACCTCCGGCAAGGCCAACGACCGGGCCGGGCGCATTCTCGCCAACCTCTTCGTCGGCATCAGCTACGCCTGGTGGATGACCAAGCACAGCCGTCACCACGCCCAGCCGAACGTACTCGGCAAGGACCCCGACATCGAGCCCGACTTCATCGTGTTCACCGAGAACGACGCCAAGCACGTCAGCTGGCTCGGCTCCTTCGTCACCCGCAAGCAGGGCTACCTGTTCTTTCCCCTGCTCATGTTCGAAGGCATCAACCTGCACATCCAGGGTTTCAAAACCGTCTTCGGCAAGAACAAGGTGAGCGAACGCTGGGTCGAGATCACGATGCTGGTCACCCGCATCACCGCCTACTTCGCCGTCGTCTTCTACTTTCTGCCGCTCGGCATGGCGTTCGCCTTCGTCGGCGTGCAGATGGCCGTGTTCGGCGTCTACATGGGCGCTTCCTTCGCCCCCAACCACAAGGGGATGCCCCAGCTTCCGGCCGAAAGCCGCGTCGACTTTCTGCGCCGCCAAGTGCTCACCAGCCGCAATATCCGTGGTGGCACCTTCATCGACACCTACATGGGTGGACTCAACTACCAGATCGAGCACCACCTGTTTCCGAACATGGCCCGCCCACACCTGCGCAAGGCGCAGGAGATCGCCAAGGAATACTGTCTCTCCCACGACGTGAAGTACACCGAAACCGGCGTCTTCGAGAGTTACGGCATCGTCATCGCCTACCTCAACAAGGTCGGTTTGGCCGCGCGCGATCCGTTCGACTGCCCCATGGTGCAGCGCTTCCGCACGCACTAGCAGCACGCAGCACGCAGAACGAGCCAGGCCGCTTCCCCTCGGGGAGGCGGCCTGGCTCGTGGTGTGCACGGTGGTCGGCTGCTGGTACCCAAGAGGGATGAGCAGCGTGAGACACCGCCTCAGTCTGAACGCAGCGGGGCTCTCCTGTGGAGAGCACCAGAGAATGCTTCCCACGTCTCGGTGCGGGGCGTCGGTGGAGCAACGCCCACGTCGGGGTGCCGTAGCATGAAGACCGTGACAGCGTACGTCTCCGCCCTGGACCTGTTTTCCATTGGAATCGGTCCGTCCAGTTCCCACACGGTGGGTCCGATGCGGGCTGCCCGCGTGTTCGCCGAAGACCTCGGGGCGACCGGCCGCCTGGGCGAGGTGGGGCGCATCCGTTGCTCGCTCTTTGGATCGCTCGGTTCAACCGGTCTCGGCCACGGCACCCCGGATGCAGTACTGGCCGGCCTGACCGGTCTGAGCCCGCAAACCTGCGACCCCGACCAGGTGCGCGGCGCCTGGTCTGGCCTCGCCGCCGGCGCCACGCTCACCCTGCTCGGCGGGCACAGCATTCCGATCAGCGTGAATGACGTGCGCTTTGAGCCCCGCACCCGGTTGCCGGGGCATCCCAACGCGCTCACGCTCACGGCGTGGGCGACCGACAGCAAAGCGGATGCTGCCCCGCTGCTCGAGGAGACGTTCTACTCGATCGGTGGCGGGTTCATTCGCCGGGGCACCGAACGCTCGAGCGCCCAGGTCACCGCCCCGCAACCACTCCCCTACGATTCCAGCGCAGAATTGCTCGCCCTGTGCGACGCCCACGACCTGACGATTTGCGAGGTCGCCCGCCGCAACGAAGAGGCGATTCACGGCGCAGCAGCACTCGATGAGGGGCTCGACGCCATTTGGAGTGCCATGCACACCTGCGTGGAGGCCGGACTCACCGCCACCGGCGTGCTGCCGGGCGGCCTCAGAGTCAAGCGAAGGGCAGCGGCGGTACGCAGGCGCCTGGAGGATTATGACGGCCTGTCGCTGCGC
The DNA here is from genome assembly GCF_015751745.1 of Cryobacterium sp. CAN_C2. Lineage (NCBI taxonomy): Bacteria > Bacillati > Actinomycetota > Actinomycetes > Micrococcales > Microbacteriaceae > Cryobacterium > Cryobacterium sp. CAN_C2. The sequence goes on along the minus strand of NZ_JADOUX010000003.1, from coordinate 118,485 downwards.
GACCGAGACACCTCAACCGAGTGGCTTCACGCCTTCGCGCTCGCGGTGAACGAGGAGAATGCGGCCGGCGGGCGTGTCGTCACCGCGCCGACCAACGGTGCGGCCGGCATCATCCCGGCCGTCGGCCACTACTACCTGCGCTTCGTTCCCGGCGCGGATGCCGCCGGGATCCGTCGGTATCTGCTCACAGCTGGCGCGATCGGCTCGCTGGTGAAGGCCAACGCGTCCATCTCCGGGGCCGAGGGCGGCTGCCAGGCCGAGGTCGGGGCCGCCTGCGCCATGGCCTCCGGTGCGCTCTGCGCGGTGCTCGGCGGCACACCCCGACAGGTCGAAAATGCGGCCGAGATCGCAATGGAACACCACCTCGGACTCACCTGCGACCCGGTCGGCGGACTGGTACAGGTGCCGTGCATCGAGCGCAACGCGATCGCTTCGTCGACGGCGGTGTCGGCGGCCCGTCTGGCGCTGAACGGCGATGGCACCCACTTGGTCTCCCTCGACACGGTGATCGAAACCATGCGGCAAACCGGACTGGACATGATGACGAAGTATAAGGAAACCAGCGAGGGCGGCCTCGCGGTGAATGTCATCGAGTGCTGACCGGGCGGCCCCGAACGGGGGTAGTCATCTCTATTGTTGCGCTACTTTCTGGGCCTAAGCTGGCCAAACGCGTGCATCGTCGAGGTCGCCGCGCGCCTCGTGGAAAGGGTTGAACCATTCGCAGCACACTTGCACGCCGTCCGTGGGGCATCATCGTTGCCGTTCTGCTGCTGGTGACGGTGGCCGGCTGCGCCAGCGAACCAGCACCGACCGTCACGGTGACCATCACACCGACCGTCACGCCCGCGCCCACGCCGAGCGCTACCCCGACACCCACGCCCACGCCCACGCCGACCCAGGAGGCGGCGCTCATACCGAACCCGGCGGTGCCCGACCTCGTTCCCAACGCGGAGCCCGTGCCGCTGCCGCAGGGGCCGGCCGCTGACCTGGGCAGCACACCGGGGGCCCGCGGCACCCCAACGGCTGACGGTGCAGGAGCCCTGCTCAGCTATACGGTCGTCGCGGGCGACGCCTTTTTCGACATCGCCCAACGATTCAATATTCCGGTGCAGCTGTTGCTCACCATGAACCCCTCGGTGCCCGGAGTCGGCGAGAACATCTATATCAAGCAGATCATCAACCTGGATTGGACCACGACCCGCTAGCCACCGGCACCGGGTGTGCCGCCGGTGTTGCGAGTCGCCGGATGACCGTGGACCGGTGTCGGTTTCGTCCGTTGTCGGTGGGCCCCACTAACCTTGCAGCATGAGTTCACCCGTTCCGTCTTCACCCGTCGTTTCCACCCAGTGGCTTGCCGATCACCTGGGTTCCGACAACCTGGTCATCCTCGACGCCACCGTGTTCGCCCGTGCACCGTCCGATGACGGGCCGCGCTACCTCAGCGGGAAAGAGGACTACCTCACCACGGGGCACATCCCCGGCGCCGTGTTCGCCGACCTGTTCGATGTCTTCTCCGACCCGACCGGTGCATTCGATTTCTCCCGACCGAGCGCCGAACAGTTTGAGGTGGCAACGGCATCCGTCGGCATCGACAACGACACGACCGTTGTCGTCTACGACGCCGTTGTCGGTCAGTGGGCCGCACGCATCTGGTGGCTGTTCCGCGCCTTCGGTTACGACGATGTCGCCGTTCTCGACGGCGGTCTCACCAAGTGGCACGCCGAAAAGCGCCCGTTCGCAACCGGCGAGGTGCGCCCGCGGGTCGCCGGCGCTTTCACAGCAACGCCTCGTCCCGAGCTGTGGGTCGAGAAGAGTTTCGTCGAGTCGATCGTCGCCGGCGAAGCGGATGCCGCCCTCGTCTGCGCACTGCCACCGGCGGAATTCGCCGGCACGGCGGGGTCACGCCCGCGCGCCGGACACATTCCCGGCAGCATCAGCCTGCCCGCCGGCCAGCTCGTCGACCCCGCCACGAACGCGTTCCTGCGCGGAGACCGGCTCGACAAGGCGCTCGCCCCGGCCGCGGCGGCATCTGGGCACCTCGTGACCTATTGCGGCGGCGGTATCGCTGCCGCTGCGAGCGCCCTCGCGCTCACCCGCGCCGGCAACGACCACGTCTCGATCTACGACGGCTCGCTCAACGAGTGGGCCGCCGACGCCACCGCTCCCTTGAGCGCACCCGGCGCCTAGCGCACGGGCGAGCCCGGCGGGCAAGCACAGCGGGTGAGCACAGCGGGTGAGCACAGCGGGTGTGCACAGCGGGTGTGCACAGCGGGTGTGCACAGCGGGCGTGCGCGGCCAGGCCCGCGGGCACGCGCCGCCAGCACGCACTGCTACAGCCGGTTCACGCCGGTCACGCGCACGACCGCGGCGCCGAACTCGTCGGAGTCGGCGAGGTTGACGCTCGCGCTGATCCCCCAGTCGTGGTCGCCGGCGGGATCGTCGAGAATCTGACGCACGGTCCATTCCTCGGTGCCCTCCTCGATCAGCAGCAGGTCAGAGCTGCGCGCGTTGCCGCCGGTGAGCACCTCATCGTGCTCGGCGAAGTAACCATCCATCGCGTCGGCCCAGACATCGGTCGAATAGCCGTGCTCCCGGTCGAGCTCGCCGAGCTCGTCGTAGTGCTCCAACGCGGCCAGCTGCACCCGGCGGAACAGCTCGTTACGCACCAGAATGCGAAATGCCCGCACATTGGTCGTGAGCCGGCGCGGCGGCGGCGGCAGAATGGTGTTTGCGCCCGCCTCGTGCGCGGCGAGATCGGGATGCAGCAGTTCTTCCCACTCGTCGAGCAGGCTCGAGTCCACCTGGCGCACGAGTTCGCCGAGCCACTCGATAAGGTCGAGCAGGTCTTCGTTCTTGGCGTCATCGGGAATGGTCTGCCGGGCCGCCCGATACGCGTCGGAGAGATAACGCAGCACAACGCCCTCACTGCGGGCAAGTTTGTAGAACGCGATGAACTCGCCAAACGACATGGCCCGCTCGTACATGTCCCGAACGACGGCCTTGGGCCGCAGCTCAAAGTCGGCGATCCACGGCTGGGAAGCTTTGTAGGTGTCGAAGGTGTAGTTCAGCAGCTCTTCGAGCGGCTTGGGGTGCGTGATCTCCTCGAGCAGCGCCATCCGCTCGTCATATTCGATGCCCTCCCGCTTCATCGCAGTCACGGCCTCACCCCGGGCCGCGAACTGCTGCCCCAAGAGCACCGGCCGCGGGTCGTCGAGGGTCGACTCCAGAATCGAGATCATGTCGAGCGAGTAGGTCGACGATTCGGGGTCGAGCAGCTCAAAGGCGGCCAGCGCAAACGGCGAGAGCGGCTGGTTTAGCGCGAAATTCGCCTGCAGGTCAACGGTTAATCGGATGCTGCCACCCGCGCTCTGCTGCACGATGCCGGCTTCGCGGAGGGTCTTGTAGATGCCCAGAGCACGTCGGGCCAGCATTAGCTGGCGCCGCCACGGTTCGTGGTTGTCGAACACGAGTGAGTGCACGTGGGCGAAGGCGTCGCCGCCGCGTCCGATCACGTTGATGAGCATCGCCGCGGTCATCTGCATGCTCGACGACAGGGTCTCCGGCTCGGCGTCGACCAATCGGCGAAAGCTCGGTTCCCCCCAAGACACAAAGCCATCCGGCGCCTTCTTCCGCACGATTTTGCGCTTCTTCTTCGGGTCGTCGCCGGCCTTCTCGATGGCCTTGAGGTTGTCGGTTTCGTGCTCCGGTGCCTGAATGACAACGGTACCCGCCGTGTCGTAGCCGGCCCGGCCCGCCCGCCCGGCGATCTGGTGAAACTCGCGCACGTTTACCTGGCGCATTTTCACGCCGTCATACTTGGTGAGGGCGGTGAACAGCACGGTGCGAATGGGCACGTTGATGCCGACACCGAGGGTGTCAGTGCCGCAGATTACGCGCAGGTAGCCGCGCTGCGCGAGCTGCTCCACCAGCCGGCGGTATTTGGGCAGCATGCCGGCGTGATGCACTCCGATTCCCATGCGAATGAGCCGCGACAGGGTCTTGCCGAAGCTCGTGGTGAACCGAAACTCGCCGATCAGCTCGGCAATGACGTCACGCTGTTCGCGGGTGGCGACTTTGGCGCTCGCGAGCGCCTGGGCGCGTTCGAGGGCGGCCGCCTGGGAGAAGTGCACGATGTACACCGGAGCTTTGTCGGTGTGCAGCAGCTCTTCGACGGTTTCGTGCACCGGCGTCTGCTCGTAGTAATAGCTGAGCGGAACCGGTCGTTCCACACCGGTGACGATGGCCGTGGTTCGCCCGGTGCGCCGGGTCAGGTCATCGCTGATGAATTTCACATCGCCGAGCGTGGCCGACATGAGAATGAACTGCACCCGCGGCAATAGCAGCAGCGGCACCTGCCACGCCCAGCCGCGGTCCGGGTCGCCGTAGAAGTGGAACTCGTCCATCACGACGAGGTCAACCTCGGTGTCTTCGCCGTTTCGCAGGGCGAGGTTGGCGAGGATCTCAGCGGTGCAGCAGATGATCGGGGCGTCGGCATTGACCGAGGAGTCGCCGGTCATCATGCCGACGTTCTCAGCGCCGAAGGTTTCGACCAGCGAGAAGAATTTCTCGCTCACGAGGGCCTTGATCGGCGCGGTGTAGAAGCTGCGTTTGCCGGCCGAGAGCGCCGCGAAATGTGCGCCGACGGCCACGAGCGATTTGCCGGTTCCGGTCGGGGTGCTCAGGATGAGGTTGGCGCCGGACACGATCTCGATGACCGCTTCCTCCTGCGCGGGGTAGAGCGCGAGGCCCTGCTCGGTCGCCCAGCCTTCGAACGCCTCGAAGAGAGAGTCGGGGTCGGTTTCATTTTCGAGGCGCGCAAGCAGAGACATAGTCCCTCAAGACTGCACTACTTCGGTGCTTCCCACCTGCCGAACGGGCACCCAGCCCCTCGTCCACCATGGCTGATTCAGGAAATCCGGCCGCGGGCACCCCGTGTGCAACACAATCGGGGCGAATTCGACGCGATCTTTTGAATGAGCCACCGGCTGCAGCCCACACGGTGTGACGGATCTCTGACGAAACCGCTTCGGCGCCCGTGCGCGGTGGTAATCACAGCCGCCCGTTCTAGGCTGGCGATATGTCCATCCCCGACCCATCGAACACCCTGACCCGGCCGCGCGCCCCCACGGTGGTGCGACCCTGGCGCCCGGCGTGCGCCGGACTCGCCGCCGCCCTTTCCGGCCTCGGCCTGGCCGAGTTGACCGCCGCGTGGATCGCGCCCGGCGCGAGCCCCGTGCTCACGGTTGGCGCCCTCGTCATCGACATTGTTCCGGCCGGCGTCAAAGATCTCGTGATCGGCCTGTTCGGCAGCAATGACAAGATCGTGCTCATCGTGACGATCGTGCTCGTGCTGCTCGTACTCGCGGCCCTCGCCGGTATTCTCGAGAGTCGACGCCCGCCGTTTGGCCGTCTGCTCGTCGTGCTCATCGGCGCGATCGCCCTGTTCGCGGCGCTCTCCCGTTCCAGCGCCTCCACTCTCGACGCGGTACCCGCGGTCGTCGCTATGGGAGTCGCGGCCATCGCGCTGACTTTTCTCACCACCCGACTGCCAGTGAGTCCACCGCCACCGAGCGAGGCTGTTCCCGGCCCCGATCGCCGCCGCTTTCTGGTGTACACCGCCATCACCGCGGGTGTCGGACTTCTCGCCCTGATCGGCGGCCAGCTCAGCGCCGGAGCGACCCGGGCCGCGGATGCCGCACGCGCGCTGTTCACGCTGCCCCCGGCATCCGTTCGGGCAACCGCCATTTTGACCGGGGCGAGCCTCAACGTGGCGGGTATCACCCCGCTGATCACGCCGAACGCCGACTTCTATCGCATCGACACCGCCCTGAGTGTGCCGCGCATCGACCCGACCACCTGGCGCTTGAGAATCACCGGCATGGTCGAAAACGAGGTGGAGATCGACTTTGCCGAACTGCTGGCCCTGCCGCTCGAGGAGAGCACGACCACCCTGGCCTGCGTGTCGAACTATGTCGGCGGCGACCTGATCGGCAACGCCATCTGGCTCGGCTATCCGATTCGCGAGCTGCTGGCCCGGGCCAAACCCACCAGCGGAGCCGACATGGTGCTCTCCACGAGCCAGGACGGCTTCACCGCCGGCACCCCGATTTCGGCGCTGACCGACGGGCGAAACGCCATACTCGCCGTCGGCATGAATGGTGAACCGCTGCCGCTCGAGCACGGCTACCCGGTGCGCATGGTCGTGCCCGGGCTGTACGGCTACGTGTCGGCGACGAAGTGGGTCGTCGAGCTCAAGCTCACCCGCTTCGACCAGGAGCAGGGCTATTGGACCCCGCGGGGCTGGTCCGAACTCGGGCCGGTCAAGCTCTCCTCCCGCATCGACGTGCCCCGCGCCAAAACCTCGGTTCCCGCCGGGTCCGTTGTCGTCGCCGGCGTCGCCTGGTCCCAGCACGTGGGCGTGAGCGCCGTCGCCGTGCAGATCGACGACGGCCCGTGGCAGGACGCCACGCTCGCCGACCCGATCTCGGTCGATACCTGGCGGCAGTGGGCGTACACCTGGCCGGATGCGACCGCTGGCGAACACGCGGTCAAGGTGCGGGCTACGGACTCTGCAGGCCTCGTGCAGACGTCGGCCACCGCCGACGTCGCACCCAACGGAGCCACCGGACTGCACGAAATCTCCGTGTCCGTCTCGGCCTAGTCGGGCTTCGCGCAGGTTGGCCTGCGCGAAGCCCGAGCGCGCTAGCCGTTGGCCCCGCTGGTGTTGATGACACCGTTCACACCGGCCGGGAAGAACCCGCCCGAACGCACCGGCGCCGCATTAAGATAGGTGATATTGAGCACCTGGGCGGCACTGCGGCTGTACACCAGACCGTTGGCGTCGGTCGGCACGAGGTTGGCCTTCGACGCGTTCCCGATGCCCTGGTCGAGGTCGGACGATCCATCGACGGCGTCGCGCAGGTTGGAGATCGCCTGAGCGGTCGAGTACACCGAGGGAATGGCGATCCCGAGCGCGTACAGCGTGCTGCGGATGACGCCGGCGTGGTAGGCCTCCACCGCGAGCAGGCCGGCGGCCGCTTCGAGGAAGGTCTTGTTCGTGATCAGCGGCGCGGCACCCTTGTACGCGGTGACTCCGACGTCCTCGAAGATGAACGCCCCGAACAGAAAATTCGCCTCGTTCGCGTACACGTCGAATTTCACTCCGGGTTTGACCAGCCCGGCCGCCTGGGCGGCAGCGGTGAAGCTCGCGTCGAGGTTGATCTTGGGGCGAGACACGGCGGCGGCGCCGAGCGCGGACCGCAGGAAAGCAACGTGCGACTTCTCATCGGCAGCAATTTCTTCGGCGTACTTCCTGATGATTGAGGTCTTGAAGTGCACCATGCGACCGCCGGTGACGCCGCCGCGGGTTCCGGTTCCGGTGGTGAGGCTGTCGGGCAGCCCACTGCCGGTCGTTGCCCGCAGGTAAAACTCCGCCTCGAGATACTCGAGGTTGAGCGCGAAGTTCAAAATGGACGCGTCACTCGGTGCGGTCGCCGGCCCGGTGGATTCTGTGGCCATCGCGGGGCCGCCGGTGGCGAGCATCGCCGCTCCGACGCCGAAGCCGGCCACGCCGGCCGCGCGCAGAAAGTTGCGGCGGTCCGAGGGACTCTCGGCGCTGCGGTTGATGGCGTTGGTTATAAAACCTTGATCGAACATCCTCGTTCTCCTGACTGGTTGGAATTTGTCGGGTAGGTCTGCCTGACCAAGGCAACGTACCCGCCGAAAGTAATCTGCTGAACGGCTAGACACGGCACGTAATCAAACGATAAGAATTAAGCTCACTTTTTGAGGCCTGCATGTTCTGCACCCTCGTGTGGAACGGATCAACGGCAATGCGGATCAACGGCGACGCGGTTCAGCGGCACGAGAGCGGATGCGCGGTGACAGCGCCAATCAGAGCAGCAGGCCATCTGCGCCGACCGGGGGCACCCGACGAGCGACCCGGCGGTCATGCAGCACGGCGATGCCATAGGCGGCGAAATAGAGCACCACCATGGGCACGGCGAGCAGGAACATTGACACGACGTCGGCCGCCGGAGTCGCGATCGCCGTGAACAGGATGATCACCAGGATGGCCAGGCGCCAGGATTTGATGATGGAGCGGGCGCTGATCACCCCGGCGAAGTTCAGTAACACGATAAATACCGGCAGCACGAACGCGATCCCGATGGCGATCATGAGTTTGAGCACGAAGTCGAAGTAGTTTCCCGCGTTGATCAGAGCGGCGTCCTGCTGCGGCGCAAAACTCGTCATGAGTTCAACCACGTGTGGCAACACGTACCAGCCGGCCGCGCACCCGATGAGGAACAGGGGCACGGCGGAGAAAAAGAAACCGAAGGTGTACTGCTTCTCCTTGCGCGTCAGCCCGGGCATCAGAAAGGCGAAGATCTGGTACAGCCACATCGGACTCGAAACGATCAGGCCCACATAGAACGAGATGCGCAGCTTGAGGTCGAAGGCGCTCGTGATGTCGGGGTAGTTGATCTGGGCGTTGCGGTTCTGGGCGCGCACGATTGCGTAGATCGGCTCGCGCAGACCATCCCAGACGAAGCCCGAGAGCAACCAGCCGGCGATCGCGCCGACGAGGATGCCCGCAGCGGCGAGAAAGAGTCGCTTGCGCAACTCGAGCAGATGCTGCCCGAGTGACATTTTGCCCTTGACGCGCGCGGTGCGCACGCCCTCCACCACCACGGTGGCCTAGGCCTTCGGGTTCGGCGTGCCGCTCGACTCGGCGCTGGGGTTGTCCAGGCGGCTGCTGTCGGTACGGGTACCGGCAGCGCGTGCGTTTTCGGCCGATTCTCTCGGCGCAGCGTCATCGGTGCGTTCCGGCGTGATCTCGCTCTTGAAAATCTTCATGGACTGACCGAGGCTGCGGGCGAGTCCTGGCAGCTTCGGCGCGCCAAACAACAGCAGGATCACGACGAGAATGATCAGAAAATGCCATCCGGTCAGGTTGCTCAGCATGCGAATTCTCCCTCGAATTGAATTGGTCGTGCAGCAGTGTAACCGCCGTACCACTCACAAAACCGGGTAAAACTCAGCATTTTCGTGGGCTGTAATATCTTTCCGAGAAAACCGAGTGAGTGTGAACGCCTACCCGGCCGTTTGGCGGCGGGTTCGACCGTTGCGAAGCGTTCGAGAACCTCCCCGATGCGCACTCTGCAGCCGCCGCATCCGGTGCCGGCTCGGGAGGCCGCACCAATGCAGGCGACGCCGGTGTTGCCGGCCGCGGTCGAATCGGCGATGGCGCCGACGGCGTATTCGGCGATCAGCACCCGGTTGTCGGCATCTGTCGGCATCGGCGCTCTCAGCCCCGACCACGGTCAGGGTGGCCGCGCCCTGGCGCTTGAGTGGCAGCAGCTCTTCGACGAAGCGGGCACCGACCGGCCCAGCCAACCAGCACGAAGCGCTCGGGTCGTTCAGACATGGGCGTCTGCTTCCACGCGTGCAGACACGCGAACGGTTGTCGTCTTCAATTCGGGCATAATGTTTATCGGATCGATCTCGTCGTCGGTCAGCAGGTTGGCACCCTGGTCGCCGGCGAAGTGAAACGGCAAAAAAACCGTGTCAAACCGGATGTTGGTGCTCACCTGGGCGCGTCAGCGCACCGTGCCCCGGTCGGTGCTGACCTCAACCCAGGCCTCGTCGATGATGCCGAGCTGTTGCAGCCGGCGATGATCGTGCCGCCTTGTTCCCACTTTTTCTTGTTCTCGGGGTTCCAATTGTCGATCCATCGCCCCGGACGGTGCACGAGCACCGCCGCAACGGTGCTGGGTGCGGTGGTGCCGGGTGCGGTGGTGCTGGGTAATGTTTGAACGGTGCTGGATGTCACTGAAGTCCCGCTCGGGGTTGGAATGAAGCGGCGGTGCCACGCTCTGCAGGCCGCCCGGGCGGCTTCCCTGCTTCGACGTTGGCCGGCGCGTGTGTCCGGAAACCGTGGCACCCGCTACCTTTCGACCACAGATGATCACAGGCTGTTGGGGCTGTATCGGGGAGCTCGTACATAACGGACACAATCCGCATCGAACCCAAAGCCGTGCGGGCAGCGGATTCCGGGGGGTGGCAGACTGGAACGACCTGCGCCCGCACATCCGCTGTTTGAAAGGCCCGCACATGACGATCACCGCCGCCGCCGACGGTTCTGCCCTCGGCAACCCCGGACCGGCTGGCTGGGCCTGGTACGTCGACGACTCCTGCTGGGCGGCCGGCGGCTGGAAGCACGCGACCAACAACCAGGGCGAGCTGAAGGCCGTGCTCGAGTTGTTTCGCGCAACCGCACACATCGACGACGACCTGCTCGTGCTGTGCGACAGCCAGTATGTGATCAACTCCGTGACGAAGTGGATGAAGGGTTGGAAGGCGAAGGGCTGGCGCAAGGGAGACGGCAAACCGGTCATGAACCTCGACCTGCTGAAGGAGATCGACGAGGCGATCGCCGGGCGACGCTACCGGTTCGAATGGGTCAAGGGACACGTCGGGCATCCCCTCAATGAGGCCGCCGACGAGCGCGCGCGCAGCGCGGCCGAGGCTTTTCAGCGCGGCCGGCCGGCGCCGGGCGGGCCGGGTTTTCGCGCGGGTGAAGCTGAGGGTGAACCGGTGGCACAGGCGCGAGCGGCGGCATCCGTCGGACCAAGCAGTTCAGGCACGCCGACCCAGACCACGGACCGCACCACGGAGCGGGCCACCGCCTACCCGCGTGCCGAACTGTTTTCTTTCGACGATCTCGATGATGATATCGGCGAGGATTACCGCGACCTGACCGATCTGCACGGCCCCGACGTTATGCGCAGCACCGGTGAGCTGCATCGGGTGACGCTGTCGCTCACCGACGACGAGCACCGGCGTGTCGTGCAGCGGTCCGCGGCCCGCGGCGTGACCGTCGAGGAGTACCTGCGCAATCTGATTTGAGCCGTGGGACCATAGAACATGACCGTTTCGTCCTGCGAACCCGCACAATTGCACATTTTCGAGACCGCGCTCGGTGAACGCCGCACCGAGCTGACCGAGCAATCCCAGCGTCTCGCCGATAGGTTTGCCATCGTGCGAAGCTCGCGCAGTGACGGTTCGACCGACGGCGCCCACGACGCGGAAGCATCCTCGCTGCGCAACGAATGGTCACGCCTGTCGGGGTTTCAGAACGAAGCCGGCGACGAGCTCGCGGCCATCGCTTGAGCCCTGCAGCGCATTGTCGACAGCAACTACGGCCTGTGCGTGCGCTGCGGCAACGAATTCCGGAAGGGGCGACTCGAGATCAAACCGGCCGCCGACCTCTGCGCCGCCTGCGCCGAGAAGGCGGCACCGCGCCGTCGATAGTTCAGCACACCTCCGATCAGCGCACGCCGATGAGAGACCGAAGGCCGAACTCGGAGACGATCGGAATGCCATAGTCGCGCGCTTTGCCCGTCATGCCGGTGACCGAGGCCGGGTCGGCGGCAACGAGCAGGCTTGTGCGCAGCGTGACCGCGGTGCCCAGGGAGAGCCCGCGAGCGATCAGCTCTCGGCCCCAATCGGAGCGAGCGCGGGCCATGTCACCGGCCAGCACGACGATGTCGCCCCGTTCCAGCAGCACCGTATCGATCGAGGCAATCGGTGGTCGGGCCACCGATGACGGTGCGGTCAGAGCGGCGGCGATGACGTCCGGGTCGACGGCGAGCATGCGGGCGACGGCGACCAGGTCAAAGCAATCCCCTCGACTGAGGTCGCCATTTGACCAGGCCACGCGCACAAAGTCTTCGAAGTACCGGCGATGCAGGGCGGCGCAGTCCGCCACACTGATGCCGCTGCATTCGGCCAAAACCCGAAGTTCGCGCGTTTCCTGGAACGACAGCACACGACCGACCAGGCACAGGTCGAGCAGGGCGAGATAGTCCAGGCGCTCCTCCGGTCCGGTGTAGTCGGGGAGCTTCATGGCCACCCGAGCCAGAAAGCTCGGTGTGGGCACTGCGTCCGTCGTTGTCGGGTCGCGCTGCACCCACTCCGCCCCGGTGTCGCCGACGATAAGCGGCCAGGGGGCCCGCTCGGCACGGTCGAGGGCCTCGATCCACGGTGCTGCACTGGGCGAGCCGTGCACGTAGGCCGCCAGCAGGCTCGCGCACGCCACGGCCTGCACCAGGGCTCCGGGGCCGGGCCCGATCTCGATGTCGTAGGCCGCACAACAATCGATGAGCTGCCGACCGGCCCCCGGCAAGTAGCTGCGGGCCAGCTGCATCGTGCAGACTGCCTCAAGTCCACGCCCGCGGGCGTAGCCGATCAGCTCGAACTCGCTCATCAGAAAGCCGGTGACAAACTGGGCATTGTGGGACACCAACACCCGGCCGCGGAGCAGGTCGATCAGTCGCGGTGCGATCTGCTCAAACGTGGGCGCGCGCAGCAGTTCGGCCGTGCTGACACCGTGGCTCGCGACGTCACCCGCGTTGCTTCCGGGATTGACGACGGTCTGCCAGCGCGCAGTCGTGCAACCACCCTCGTCGATGTGCACAACGGCAATCTCGACGACCCGATCCCGCTTATACGGAAACAGTCCGGTGGTTTTCAAACAAATAACGGCGTATCCACGTTCGGGCATGGTCACACTCCACAATCTTGTGATGTGAAGTTATCCACAAACCCGACTCGACGCGACTACCCTTTCGGGGGGTTGCAGGTCCAGTCGAGTGCTGCTTATATACCTAGTTGCCTTCGGCTTTTCTGGCCGAGTTCTTCGGCGGTAGCAGTGTGTCCGCTTCCTCGAGCGACATCCCGTTCGTTTCAGGAACCTTGCGCAGCACGAACCAGAACGAGAGTCCAGCGAACAGGGCGTAGAGGCCGTAGGTGATCGTCAGGGACGCATTGGCCATGGGCGGAAAGGTGACCGTGATGAGAAAATTCGCGGTCCACTGCGCGGCTGCGGCGAGCCCAAGGGCCTTGGCACGAATCGAGTTGGGAAACATTTCCCCGAGAAGCACCCACACCACCGGCCCCCAGGAGGCACCGAACGAGATCACGAACAGGTTCGCGGCGACCAGTGCGATCGGCGCCCAAGCGCCGGGCAGACTCAACTCGCCGCCGACCGTGTTCGACTGGCTGAACGCCACCGCCATGGTCGCAAGTGACACCGTCATGCCGATGGAACCGGTCAGCAGGATCGGTCGCCGACCGATCCGGTCGACCAGGGCGATCGCGACCAGGGTCACCAGAATGTTGGTCACCGAGGTGATCACCGAGATGGTCAGCGAGTTGGATTCCTGGAAGCCGACCGCCTGCCACAGGGTGGTCGAGTAGTAGAAGATCACGTTGATGCCAACGAACTGCTGGAACACCGACAAAATGATGCCGACCCAGACGATCGGTTTGAGCCCGAAGGCGTTGCCGCGCAGGGACCCCGTCTTCTGCGAACGCGCGTCGACCTCGATCGAACGACGCATGTCGCGAATTTCCCGGTCGACATCGCCGCTCGGCCAGAGCCGAGTGAACACGGCGCGGGCATCCGTTTCTTTGTCTTTCAGAATCAGGAAACGCGGGGATTCCGGCAGCATGAACGCGATGCCGCCGTAGACGATGGCGGGCACGGCGCCGGCGAGGAACATCCAGCGCCAGGCCTCCAGGCCGAACCAGAACTCGCTGCCCGCCCCACCCGCGCTCGCGGCAAACATGGCGTCGGAGAGCAGGGCGGTGAAGATTCCCAGGGTGATTGCGAGCTGCTGCAGAGAGCCAAGACGGCCGCGCATCTGCCGCGGTGAAATTTCGGCGATATAGGCCGGCGCGACAACGGATGCGAGGCCGATGCCGAGGCCGCCGACCACCCGCCAGATGATCAGGTCGACGACGCCGAACGCGAAGCCGGAACCGATCGAGCTGACCAGGAACACCACACCGCCGAGCACCATCATGGGGATGCGCCCGTAACGGTCGGCGAAACGGCCCCCGAAGAAAGCGCCGGCCGCAGCACCGAGCAGCGCACAGGCCACGGCAAACCCGGTGAGGGTGGCATTCAGAGCGAATTCTCGCTGCACCGCGTTGACGGCTCCGTTGATGACCGAGGAGTCGAAGCCGAACAGAAAACCGCCGAGGGCGCCGGCGACGGCCAACGCGATGACTTTTCGGTTGCTGCTCGGCGTGCCAAGGTCGTTCACCGAGCCCGAAGGGGATGCGGTCATCGTGCTGTGTCGGTCACGTGCCGCCTCCTGTTTCGATGTTGTGCCATCCGACCAGCCTACGTCGGGTCCCATCGGGTGCCGCGCCAACGGTGCAGACCCTGTGCCACGACAGGGGGGCGGGGCGGTTTGAACCGGCCTACAACGATTCTCGCAATTGCTTTCTGTGCAGCGGGTACGGATCGACCAACCTTTTGGCTCCGGCCGACGACCGTGTGGGGAGTACCGCCATAACCAGTACGGTTCCCGAATCCACCGACCCGGTGGAGGGCGAGGGGTACATGATCCGTGCGGGAGCGGCCGCCCCGCCGACGGACCATGACCAAAACTGACGGCCGGGCCGCCGGGAAACACGAGGTCGTTCGCGGCGGGCGTCCAGCGAGGCGGGACTACGATCCGAGGATGGGAAGATTCACGGACAGCTGGCGCTCGCATCTTCTTGTGACGCTTTCGGGCAACAGCGAGGGGCGGCCCAAGTGGGTCGGCCAGATCGCCACGGGCGATAACGTCGGGTTCTTCGGCCCGGGCAGCGCGGCCTGGGCCGTGCACGGCGGCATGGCGACCATGGTCGCCGGCATTCGTGCACTGCTCATGCAAACCCTGCACCCGGGCGCCATGGCCGGTGTGCACGACTGGTCCCGCTATCACGAAGACCCCCTCGGGCGTCTTTCCGGCACCATTCAGTGGCTGGTCACGGTGACTTTTGCCGACACGGTTGTTGCCGAGCGGGAATCGAGCCGGGTGGCCCACTTTCACGATCGGGTGACCGGCACCTATCTTGATGCGCGCGGTGAGGAACGCCCCTATGCAGCGGGCGACCCCGAACTCTTGTCGTGGGTGCACCTTGTTTTCACCGACGCTTTTCTGCAATCCCATTTGTTGTGGGACGGCGCCATTCCCGGCGGCGCCGACGGCTATGTGCGGGAATGGGCGACCGCCGGTGAACTGGTCGGGGTGCAGAATGCACCGCATTCGGCCGACGAGCTGGCCACCCAGCTTGAGGCTTTTCGCAGTGCCGGAACGCTCAAGAGTGATTCCCGCGTCGCCGAAGCCGTGCGGTTCATCCGCTACCCGCCACTCAGCCGCGGCATGCTGCCGTTTTACCGCATCATGTTCGCTGGCGCCGTGGCGTCGATCCCGCGCGAGTATCGCGACATGCTGGGCCTGAAACGATCCCGGCTGCCGGCAATTTGGGGCACCCGGCTCGTTCTCGGTGTCGTGCGCACCCTGCTCGGCCCCTCGTCGACATCAGAGGAGGCAGCGCGCTCACGGCTCGCGCGCATCGCACGCACCGACGAACTGGCCACCTGAGCTGGCCTTCGTGCGGCGCTCGTGCGGCGCTCGTGCGGCGCTCGGCGCGACTACACCATCGGAGCAAAGAAAGCGGCGATGGCCGCACTCAGCGCCTGCGGATCGTTGACGTGGCACAGTTCCCGGGCGGAATGCATCGACAGCAGCGGCACGCCGACGTCGACGACGCGGATGCCCAGCCGGGTCGCGGTCAGCGGTCCGATCGTCGACCCGCAGGGAACCGTGTTGTTGGACACGAATTCCTGGTACTCGACGTTCGCCTGGGCGCAGGTGCGCGCCCAGAGGGCCGCGCCGTGGGCATCCGTCGCGTAGCGCTGGTTGGCATTGATTTTCAGCAGCGGGCCGCCGCCGAGAATGGGAGTGTTGGCCGGATCGTGACGATCCGGATAGTTCGGGTGCACGGCATGTCCGGCGTCAGCGGAGAGGCACCAGGATTCCGCGTAGGCCTGCAGGCGTTCCGACCCGGTCGCACCGAGGTCGTCACCGATGCGGGTGAGAATGTCATCGAGCAGCGGTCCGCTCGCGCCCGACCGCGACTGGGAGCCGAGTTCTTCGTGGTCGAAGGCCGCGAGTACGCTGATCGGGCCGATATCGGTGGGGTGTTCGCTGGTGAGAATAAGGGCGCACAGGCCGGCGTGCACCGACGACAGGTTATCGAGGCGCCCGGCCGCGAACAGCTCCTGGCCGAGACCGAAGGTGGCGGGCGGGTTGGTGTCGGCGGTGAGAATGTCGTAACCGGCGACATCCGCTGCCAGAAGCCCGGCCAGACCGGCCAGGTGCGCCACCAGGTCGGCCTCGGACGCATCGCCGACACCGAAAACGGGTGTGAGGTGGCGTTGTCGGTCGAGGGTCAGACCATTGTTCACCTCGCGGTCGAGGTGCACGGCGAGCTGCGGAATGCGCAGGAACGGCCCGGTGCGCACCAGGTGCTCGGTGCCGCCCTGGGTGACGAGCCGGCCGGCGAGTTCGAGCTCACGGTCCAGCCAGGAGTTCTGCAGCGGCCCGCCGTACACCTCGACGCCGGCTTGCAGCCAGCCGTGCGAGCCGATCGTGGGTTTCGGCTTGAGCTTGAAACCCGGGGAGTCGGTGTGGGCGCCGAGAATGCGAAACGGTGTCGTGGCTGCGGCACCGACGGGCTGCGACCAGGCGATGACGGCGCCGTCGCGCACGACGTAGTGGCCGGTGGCAGCAGGGGCATCGGCCCAGGACTCCGACTCGCTCAATCGGGTGAAGCCGTTCGCGTCGAGACGCCGGGCGACTTCGGCGGCGGCGTGGTACGACGACGGTGACGCTTGGAGGAAGGCGGAGAAATCGGCACGGTAGTCAGCTGTGGCATCCATTCGTCCATCCAACCACTCACGCCGGGCAGCAGATGCCGAGTACCGGCCGCATGCAGGCCGGCGACAGGAGGGCTTGCTATTCGGAAAGCGAGTTGGACGGCGCGTCGGACCGCAGCGCGGCGCGCGCGAAGGCGGCGCCGCCCACGGTAACCGTGCCGCGATCGCCGTGCCAGGCCTCGGTCTGCTCGAACACGCCCAGTCGGTCGAGCAGGCGCCACTTGGTGTCGACGAGGTGCCACACCGACTGCGTCGTTGGTTCCTGGCCGTCGGACTGCACCCAGCCGAGCGATCCGAGCGCGCGCGACAGGGTGGTGAGGTAGTCCTCGCGTCGGGCCAGACCGCGGGTCGCCACGAACAACAGCAGGAGTCGGGTGGCGTCGCTCACGGCGGGCGTACGGCTGTGGTGAATGGTACGGGCGAGGTGCCACCAGAGTTCGCGAGGGGTCCCGGAGAGGGCCCGGCCCTGTCGGGTGAGCACGAGCATGCCCTTGCTGACCCGCAGCAGTCCCACATCGCGCAGGTGCCCGCGCAGTTCTTGCAGCGGACGCAGGTGCACTTCGCGGTTGACGCTGATCGGCCAACCCCAGTCGAGCTCGGCGGACGCTTCAAGAATGACCGCCGGCGGCAGGTGCCCGGCCTTGGTCAAGCGGATGCCGTCAACACCGACGCGGGTTAAAATCCACTGCGTCGGAGCAACCATGCGCGCCATCGCCCGCTCCTGCAGCAGGATCGGATCCCCGACCCGGGCTTGCCCGATGAGTCGGCGAAAACCGGCGACGGCCTCTTCCGGCAGGCGCGTTTCGATCTCCTGAATCACATTCACCCACCGAGCCTACTGAGCGATCCCGTTCGACCGCGACGGATCCCCGCGACACGCTCGGTCAGGACACGACGGATCCCCCGCGACACGCTCGGTCAGGACACGACGGATCCCCCGCGACACGCCCGGTGAACCGCGCGCAAACCATCCTCTCGGGGCCTTGCACACGTGCTTGGTATTCGACATCGTCGACATCGACGGGCGGGCCTGTCAGCAGCATCTGGCACGCTTGAAGGATGACCGACACCCGTGCATCCGCTCTGGCCATTCTGCGCACCCTCGTGGGGCGGCCCCACGCCGACTTTCACGACGGACAATACCGAGCGATCGAAACTCTCGTCGACCAGCGCAAGCGCGCCCTCGTCGTGCAGCGCACCGGGTGGGGCAAGTCGGCCGTGTATTTTGTGGCAACCCTACTGCTGCGGCGCCAGGGCGCCGGCCCGACCATTCTGGTCTCGCCCCTGCTGGCCCTGATGCGTGACCAGGTCGCCGCTGCCGCCCGGGCCGGCGTGCGGGCGGTATCGATCAACTCATCGAACGCGCACGAGTGGACCGATGTGCTGCGCCAGCTCGACGCCGACGAGGTCGACGTGCTGCTGGTGTCGCCCGAACGACTGAATAATCCATCTTTTCGCGATGAGCAGTTGCCCGCGTTGATCGCTCGAGTGGGCCTGCTCGTGATCGACGAGGCACACTGCATCTCCGATTGGGGCCACGATTTTCGCCCGGACTACCGCCGCCTGCGCGACCTGATCGCCCAGATGCCGGCAGGCGTGCCCGTGCTCGCCACCACGGCGACCGCCAACAGCCGGGTGGTGCAGGACATCGCGGAGCAGGTGGGCAAGATCGCCGTTGGTTTCGAGGACGCCGGCACAGCTGCCGGTACCGCCGAGGTCGTCACCATCCGCGGCCCGCTCGCCCGCTCCTCGCTGCGGCTCGGTGTGCTGCGCCTGCCCGATTCGGGTGCCCGCCTGGCCTGGCTACTCAGCCACCTCGGCGACCTGCCGGGCAGCGGCATCATCTACACCCTCACCGTGGCCGCCGCCGAAGACACGGCCCGGCTGCTGCGGGGCGCCGGCCACGCGGTGCGCGCCTACACCGGGCAGACCGACACGGCCGAACGCGAGGAATCCGAGGGGCTACTCAAGACCAACCAGGTCAAGGCGCTCATCGCCACGAGCGCCCTCGGCATGGGATTCGACAAACCCGACCTCGGGTTCGTGCTACATCTGGGGGCGCCGTCCTCCCCCGTGGCCTACTACCAGCAGGTCGGCCGCGCCGGCCGCGCCACCGCCTCGGCCGATGTGCTCCTGCTGCCCGGCACCGAAGACGAGGCGATCTGGCACTATTTCGCGACCGCGTCAATGCCCAACGAGGCCAAGGCCCTCGCCGTGATCGGCGCGCTCGAAACCTCCGGAGCGCCGCTGTCGACGCCGGCGCTTGAGGCTCGGGTCGACCTTCGGCGCACCCCGCTCGAATTGTTGCTCAAGGTGCTCGACGTCGACGGCGCCGTGCACCGGGTCACGGGCGGCTGGCAGTCAACCGGGCGGCCCTGGGCCTACGACGGTGAGCGATACGAACGCATCGCGGCCGCCCGGGTCGGTGAGCAGCGGGCGATGCTCGAATTTGAGAGCACCACCGGCTGCCGCATGGAATTTCTGCAGCGGGCTCTCGACGATGATACCGCGGTGGCCTGCGGCCGCTGCGACAACTGCCAGGGCGTCTGGTATCCGGTCGATCTGGCCGAGGGCGCGGCCGCGACGGCCGCGCAATCGCTCGACCGGGTCGGCGTCACCATCGATGTTCGCGCCCAGTGGCCCACCGGAATGAGCAGCCTCGGCGTCGCGGCCACCGGCAAGATCCCGCTCACCGAGCGCGCCGAGCCCGGCCGTGCGCTGGCCCGGCTGACCGACCTCGGCTGGGGCGGCCCCCTGCGTGATCTGTTCGCGACCGGGGTAGCGGATGCCCCCGCCCCGCCGGCCATGCTGGCCGCCTGTGTGCGGGTGCTCGCCGAGTGGAGCTGGGCCGAACGACCCGCGGCCATTGTGTCGATGCCGTCGAGGCGGCATCCGCTGTTGATTGATTCGGTGGCCCGATCGCTGGCCTCGCGTGGCCGGCTGCCACTTCTTGGCGCACTGGACTGGGCGAACGGCGGACCCAGCGGGGAGCCGGGCGGCAACAGTGCCTACCGGCTGTCGCGCGTGTGGGACCGGTTCGCGGTCGGCCCCGATCTGGGCGCGGCGCTTGCCCCGTTCGCCGGCCGCCCCGTTTTGCTCATTGATGACCTGGCCGACAGCCGGTGGACCGTGACGGTGGCGGCCCGGGTGCTGCGCCAGCACGGCGCCTCGGCGGCGCTGCCGTTCACTCTGGCCCTGCGCTCGTAGTTCGAGAGCCGGGATGGTTTCGTCATCAGACGTAACCGGAATATTCGAGCCCGGTAGTGCCTTGTTACGGTGGGACGCCGTTACCCGCGGTCTCCGCACAATTCAGGGTGGCACCCACACAACCCGCGCTCGCCCCTCTAGTTCGTTAGGCGTTTCTTTCATGAAGCTCAGATTTATTCCGGCCGCCGTGCTGTCCGTCGTTGCCCTCACCCTCACCGGCTGCTCCGCCTCGAACGGCACGGAAGACGCGGCGACCGGCACCGACGACTCCCTGAGCAGCGTACTCGACTCCGGCACTCTCGTGATCGGCACGGAGGGCACCTACCGTCCGTTCTCGTTTCACAAAGACGGCTCGGGCGAGCTCACCGGCTACGACGTTGAGGTGGCACGCGCCGTCGCCGCCGAGCTCGGCGTCGACGCCCGTTTTGAAGAGACCCAGTGGGATGCCATCTTCGCCGGTCTCACCGCCGGCCGCTGGGACACGATCGCCAACCAGGTGTCCATCACCCCGGAACGCCTCGATTCGTACGAGTTCTCCGCGCCGTACACCTACTCCACCGGTGTCATCGTCGTTCCCGCCGACAACACGTCGATCACTTCGTTCGCAGGCCTCAAAGGTCAGACCACGGCGCAGTCGCTGACCAGCAACTGGTACACCCTGGCCACCGAGAGTGGCGCGACCGTTGAAGCCGTCGAGGGCTGGGCCCAGTCGGTCGCCCTGGTCGAGCAGGGTCGAGTGGATGCCACGGTCAACGACAAACTGACCTTCCTCGACTACCAGAAGACCAACGGCGCCGACAATTTGAAGATTGCCGCCGAAACCAAGGACCGCTCGGAGAGCGCGTTCGCCTTCGCGAAAGACGGCACGGCCCTGGCCGAGGCCGTGAGTAAAGCGCTCGCGACCCTCAGCGCCGACGGAACGCTCGCCGAGCTCTCCGACAAGTATTTCGGTGCCGACGTCAGCCAGTAACCCGCCCAGTCGATGATTCAGCCTGATTGGGAGTTGTTCTTCAGCTCGCTGTGGCCGCTGCTCGACGGCGCGGTGCGCGGCACGGTTCCGCTTGCCCTCACGTCGTTCGCGATCGGCCTCGGGCTCGCGCTCGTTCTCGCTCTCATGCGGTTGTCGGCGAAGCGCGCTCTCTCCGGCATCGCCCGCGGCTATATTTCGATCGTGCGCGGCACCCCCCTGCTGGTGCAACTGTTCGTGATCTTCTACGGGCTGCCGTCTATCGGTGTGACGATTGAACCGTGGCCGAGCGCCGTCGTCGCCTTTTCGATCAACGTCGGTGGTTATGCGGCCGAGGTCATCCGCGCCGCGATTCTCTCGGTGCCCAAAGGTCAGTGGGAAGCGGCCTACATGATCGGCATGTCGCACAGTCGGGCCCTGACCCGCATCATCCTGCCGCAGGCTGCCCGGGTCTCGGTGCCGCCGCTGTCGAACACGTTCATCAGCCTGGTGAAGGACACCTCGCTGGCCTCCCTGATTCTGGTCACCGAGCTGTTCCGTGAGGCGCAGCAGGTGGCGGCGTTCAGCCAGGAGTTCATGCTGCTCTACCTCGAAGCAGCGCTCATTTACTGGGTTATCTGCCTGGTGCTCTCCACCGGGCAGGGTTTTCTCGAGAAGCGATTGGACCGATATGTCGCCCGCTGATCTTCCGGCCGAGCCGTCTCCCCCAGCGGATGCTGCGGCCTCCGCTGTCCTGCTGCGCGTGCGCGGGCTGCAGAAGAGTTTTGGAAGCAACCGGGTTCTGGAATCGGTGGATCTGACGGTGGGCCCTGGCCGGGTGCTTGCGCTGATCGGACCGTCCGGCTCGGGCAAGACCACGATTTTGCGCTGCCTGAACGGGCTCGAGTTGCCTGACGGCGGCACCATCGACGTTGCCGCGGCCGTGGGCGCTGACCGGGCCGGTACCGGCCAGGCCCACGGTCGTGGCGCCAACGCCGTCGTGCCGGTGACCATTGACTTCGCCCTGAAGACCTCAGCGAAACAGCTCGGCGCCCTGCGCGACCGGTCGGCCATGGTGTTTCAGCACTACAATCTGTTTCCGCACAAGACCGTGCTGCAGAACGTGATCGAGGGACCGGTCGTCGTGCAGCGGCGCCCGGTCTCCGAGGTCACGATCGAGGCGCTCGCCCTGCTGGAGCGGGTCGGTCTTACCGACAAGCGGGACAGCTATCCGTTCGAGCTCTCCGGCGGCCAACAGCAGCGGGTCGGCATCGTGCGCGCGCTGGCGCTTCGACCGCAGCTGCTGCTGTTCGACGAGCCGACATCCGCTCTCGATCCGGAGTTGGTCGGCGACGTACTGCGCCTGATCAAGGAGCTCGCCGACGAGGGCTGGAGTATGGTGATCGTCACCCACGAACTCGAATTCGCCCGCGAGGTCGCGCACGAGATCGCCTTCGTCGACGGGGGCACCATCGTCGAGCACGGCGACCCGAAACTGCTGCTGCGGCATCCCCAGCAGGAACGCACCCGCCAGTTTCTGCACCGGCTGCTCCACCCGTTCTAGGCGTCAGCAGCTGGCACCAGAAACGCTACGGTTGCGGCGTGATGATTACGACGGTGATCCGATCGAGGCCGGGGCCGTAGTGCCAGTAGATTCGGCCGGCCGTCGGCGTGCGGTGTTCGATGTAGGAGTCCCAGACGGCCTCACCCTTTTTACCCGCGAGCGACACGTATTTGTGCGAGCGCAATGCGGGGTCGTCGGGGTTCAGCTGCAGCCGTCCGAGTGCGGTTCGCACCCGTTTGAGGCGACCGACCAGCTGTGGTTTTGTTTCGAGAATGGACAGTCCCGACGCCGCTTCCCTCGTGAGAAGGAGGGTAAAACTCATGACTGGGGCTCGGCCGACGCGTCGACCGCGTGCTCCTCATCGGCGTACCGGGTGAAGTCGCCACCCTCGCTCGTCTCGTCCTGGCTGCTGTACTCGAGGCCACGCACCAGGGCGGCGCGGATGACGTCGTCGTCCCAGACCAGAAGCTCGCGGCGCGGAATGGACACCAGCGGGGTCAGAAGAATCTCACCCTCGGCGTTCACGGCGACGGCGTAACGATCATCGCGGTGCACGCCAGCTTTTCCAAAGGCCATTCTGGAGCGCTCATCGGCGCTGACTTCGCCCATCGGAACGAAGTCCGATTTCAGTTCTGTCATCTTCTTCAGTTCCACCATCGTCTTCACCCAATCATCTGGTGGCGTACGCCGGTTCGGGTAGGGTACCGGGACCGATCCGCGCCTGTCTGAAAGTGAGATTACCCCAGATTTACATGTGGGTAAACCCCTTGTCAGGAGATTCGGACGATGTATCATTCGCCGCCCAGATCGGGTTGGAGACAAGCGAACGCGTTGGAAATGTGCCCATTCACCGGAGGCGTTTTCGAATTCGTCGTCAGTTTGCCAGCACCGCGCCGCCATAAAGCGCCGGTCGGTGCAGCGACCGGGTTGCCAGCTCCGGGCACGGGGTCGTGCCGGTACGCTCCAGCAGGTAGCGTGACACCGTGTTCCAGTCGGGAAACAGCGGTGTCAGAAACTTGATCAGCTCACCCTCGAACCGGTCTGTACCAATGGCTGACCCGTCATCGACGAGGAAGTCGCCCCGGTTGAGATGCTTGTGGTGCGAGAGAATCAGCCGCTTGTAGGCCGGCCCGCCGGCATCCGCGCCCAGATGCTCCTGCACCCACTCGAGCTTGTGCTGCCAGGCACTTGCATTGTCCCACGGAGCCAGAGAGAGAATGTAGGTGTCGAACGATTGGGCGAGGGTATGAAACGCATCGATCGCGCCACTGATCGGTTCCATGCGGGCGAAAATGCCGGGAACTTCATCGAGCCGTTTCTCGTAGCGGCGGTACTCGGCGTTGGTCAGTCGGTCGATTCCTGATTGAACATTGACGAGGGTGTTGTCGAGGTCGATATAGAGGATCTTTTTCATTCGGGCTCCCTGGCGCGGCTCGCTTCATTGCGGCAACGCTCCGA
This sequence comes from Cryobacterium sp. CAN_C2, assembly GCF_015751745.1. NCBI lineage: Bacteria > Bacillati > Actinomycetota > Actinomycetes > Micrococcales > Microbacteriaceae > Cryobacterium > Cryobacterium sp. CAN_C2. Next base: position 94,530 of record NZ_JADOUX010000003.1, on the reverse strand, counting down.
TCGTGACAGGCTCACCCCGGATCGGCAATACCTCAGGGCAACCCCGTTTCGCCGCTCGACGCCGCCGGGTTCATTCGGCGGCTGTGTCGGCCTCGATTCGGCTGTAGCCCTGATCGGTGACCCAGATGCGCAGCGTCGCCGGGATCTGTTCTTTCATGGAGTCGACGTGGCTGATCAGGCCGATCGTGCGCCCGCCGGCGCGCAGGGTGTCGAGGGTACTCATAGCGGTCTCGAGGGTTTCACTGTCGAGCGAGCCGAAACCCTCGTCGACGAACAGGGTGTCGAGCGTGATGCCGCCCGCCTGTCCGGTGACCACTTCGGCCAGCCCGAGGGCGAGGGCGAGGGAGGCGAGGAACGTCTCGCCGCCCGACAGGGAGTGGGTCGGTCGGGCGCGACCGGTGTATTCATCGCGAATGGCGAGGCCCAACCCCGACCGGGCCCCGCCGAAGGCGAGCGAGTCGTCATGCTCCAGGGTGTACCGGCCGCTCGTCATGGTGCGCAGGCGCGAGTTCGCAGCCGCAACAATATGTTCGAGTTGGGCGGCGAGTACATAGTTCTCGAGCCGCATCCGTTTGGTGTTCGGTTCGTCGCCGTGCACGACGTCGGCCAGTTGGCGCACCTGCTGGTGGTCGAGTTGCAACGCCCCGGACTCCGCGAACAGGGTGGCCACTCGTCCGACGATGGCTGCGAGGGCCCGGGCACGATCGAGCAGGGAGCGGTGCGTGGTCAACGCGGTGTCGCGGGCCGTGCTCGAGGTGGCAACAGCGAGCCTGGTCGGTTCGAGGTCGACGGGTTCGTCGGGAAGGTCGGCGAGGTCGGGGTGAGCGAGGGTGGCACGGACCGCCGCCAGAGCGTCATCGTGCACGCGCAGGGCGTTCGTGCGGCGTTCGATCTCGGCGTGATCGAGACGGGCTGCCTGCGCCGCCTCGGCGGTGCGAAAGTCTTCGTCAGCGAGTTGCACGAGCAGGCGTGTCTCGGTGCTTTCCCGGGCCGTGCGACACTGATCCGCCGTGACCAGCGCGGCGGCCAACGTGCGTGCAATGACCAGGTGGGCGTGCAGGTGGGCGACCTGGCCCCGAACGTTGTCGAACTCGCCGCGCTGCGCGGTGAGGCGGTCGACAACAGTCGTGCGGTGACTGATCCGAGCCGCATACGCCGTGACGGCACGGTCGCGACCAGCGCGGATCACCTCAAGACTCGAGGTTGCCCTGGTCAAAGCGGCACGCAGATCACCGAGTCGGGCCTGCAGTTGCGGCAGGCGCGTGGTGGCCCGTTCGGCCAGCTCGTGCGCCGTGGTTGCCGTGGCGTGCTCGGCCTTGAGTGCAGGCACGTCACCGCCCCGGGTCACGGCGCGGGCTTCGGCCAGGCGCAGGTCGACCGATTGCACCGCGCTCTGGGCGGACACGAGCTGACCCTGGCGCTCCGTGACAGTGCTGCGGGCAGCCTCCAGATCGTGCGGGGTGACCGGCTCGTGCTGGCGAAGCGCTGGCTGCGGGTGAGCGGTCGACCCGCAGACCGCGCAGGCATCGCCGGCGACCAGTCGGGTGGCCAGCTCGGCGGCGAAACCCGAGAAACGACGCTCGAGTACGGCCTCGTAGTGCGCGGCCGCAGCGGCGTTGTTGCCGCTCGCGGTTAATTCTTCCTGCTGCGCGGTGAGCAGGGTGGCGCTGAGCAGATCGACGGTCTCAGCGGCCTCGAGGGTCAGCACGGCACGGTCGAGCGCGATCGTCGCATCATCGTGGTGCGAGGCCAGAAGCAGCGTCGCCGAGTGTTCGGCGGCGAGAGTTTCAATTTGCTCGGGCAGCGCCTCGAGCTGAGCCCGTGCCGCGTCGAGGGCAGCGGTGTGCCCCTGCTGCACGGCGAGCAGATCGGCGATCTCAGCATCGAGGCCGGGAAGGGTGCGCTCGTCAGCCAGGACGTCGTCCAGGGCGCCGAGACGACCGAGCAGCGCGTCAATGACCGATTGGATCTGCTCGAGCGATTCGATATCAGCAGGAATAAGCGCACCGGCAGTACCGGCAGTACCGGCAGTACCGGCAGCACCGGCAGCACCGGCAGCACCGGCAGCACCGGCAGCACCGGCCCCTTCGACCTCAGCTGACGCTGTGCGCACGAGCTGGCGCTCGACCTGCGCGGTCGCCAGCGCTGCCTCTGCCGATTCGAGCGCGAGTGTGGCATCACGGCGTGCACAAATCTGTGACCACACCCGAGCCGCGCGCTCTGCGGCGTGTAGCGCGGCGCGCTCCCTTGCGATGTCGACGTGCCGGGCCTCGACTGCGGTCAGCTCGATGATCGCACCGCTTCGCCGGAGCTGACGCTCGTGCGTGTGCACGAGAGACTCGTGCCGACCCGTCGCCGCTGCCAAGTGGGCATTGCTCAGTGCGACCAGCGCGGTCGCCGCGTCACGCTCGATGATGAGGTCGTGCTGCGCGGTGGCGAACCACTGGGCGGTGGGGGCGCCGAGCGCACCCTCGCTCTGCAGCAGCACCGCGGCCGCCGCCTGATTCTCGTCGAGGTCGCGCTGGCTGACCGCGAGCCGCTCATCCAGGCCCTTACGGCGCAGGATCAACGCCGCCTCGAGCTGGTCGAACCGCCCCGTGTTGAACAGGGTGCGCAGGACCGCACGGCGTTCCTCGGTCTTGGCCAGTAGAAACCGTTGGAACCGGTTCTGCGCGAGCAGGATCACCTGCAGAAACTGGTCGACTTTGAGCGGCAGAATAGCATCGAGCTCGTGCCCGACGGTCACGAGCTTGGCAGCGATGCCCCGCCAGTCGTCGCCGTCCAGCACCTGCAACACCGCGGTCGGAACGGCCGTGGTCACGCCGGCGCCGCTCTTTTTCGGTCGCTCGTAAGCGGGACTGCGGCGCAATCGGTACCGGGCATCGCTGACGCTGAAGTCGAGTTCGACGAAGGTCGGGTCGTCCGGCTCGCAGTGGTCGCTGCGCAGCTTGAGCTCGCCGCCGTCAAAGCGCGGCACCTGGTTGTAGAGAGCAAAACAGATGGCGTCGAGAATGCTCGACTTGCCAGCGCCAGTCCTGCCCGAGATGAGAAAGATACCGTCGGCCTCGAATCGTTCGAAGTCAACGACCTCTTCATTCTTGTAGGGGCCGAACCCGGCGAGCCGCAGGCGCAGAATTTTCATGAGTTGGCCACCCGCGTGGACTGCTCGGTCAGCAGTTCGGCCACGAGCGCGCTCTCAAAGTCGGTCGGCCCGACCCCGTTGCGCACGAACGCGAGGAATCCGGCGATGATTTCGGGGTCACTCCTGGCCGCGCTGATGCGCTCCGCGTAGCTGGTGTCACCCGGATCGACCCGAATGAGCGGACGGTGCTCAAGCGCGACCGCGTGCGCAAATCGGGTTTGCAGCGAGCGCATGGCGTCGAGCGGACGCACCTGATCGGTGAGAATGGCTTTCACCCAGTCGCCCTCGGTACCGGCAAGGGCCGCGTCATCGAGCAGATCGGCGAGCTGGCCGGTGAGCACCGTGAGCCGGCGCGGCACGGGCAGATCCACCCACTCGATGGCACCCAAGCCGTCGGCGTCAAGTTCGACCAGCCAGGCTCCGCGCGGCTTGCCGGCCTCGGAGAAGGAGTAGTGCAGGGGCGCTCCGGAGTAGCGCACCCGCTCGGTGAGCGTGGCTCGCCCATGAATGTGACCGAGAGCGACATAGTCGCAGCCGTCGAAAACACTCAATGGCACGACGTCGAGCCCGCCGGCGGTAATGTCGCGCTCCACATCGCTCGACTCGGTGGCTGGTGCGACGCCGGCCGCGAAGCAGTGCGAGAGCACGACACTCCGGCCCCCTCGGCGGGCCAGGTCGTCACGAATTTGCGTCATCGCGAAATTCAGAACCTGTTCGTGCGTTTTCAGCAGCACGCCCGGGTACAGGTGGCGAATGAGTACGGGCTCCAGGTAGGGAATGCCGTAGAAGTGCACCGGCCCGTGCTCGTCGGTCACGGTGATCGGCTCGAGGTATTGCTCGGGCCGGGTCACCACGTGAATGCCGGCCAGAGCCGCCCACTCCGACTGAAAACCGAGCCGCGTCGCCGAGTCGTGATTGCCGCTGGTCATCACGACGGATGCCCCGCCCTGTCTCAGCCGCCGCAGTGCGCCGGTCAGCAGCGCATAGCTCTCTTTCGACGGCATCGCGGAATCGAACACATCGCCCGCCACGGCCACCACATCGACACCCCGCTCCCGCACCACCGTCACGAGCGCGTCCAGCACCAGACCGAGGTGTTCCAGCGTGGAATGGGTGTGGAAGGTGCGCCCGATGTGCCAGTCCGAGGTGTGCAGAATCTTCATGCTGTTTACGCTACCGGGGCGCACCGACAGTGCCGACCGGTAGCATCCGCTCTCCCAGCTCGCACGATGCCGCTCACACCGATTCTTTGTTTATCTTCTTTTTTTGTTGACAAACAAAAATAAACACAGCTAAAGTCAATGAAACCAACTTCGTGACCCACGTCACTCAGCATCGAGGAGACATTCATGTTCGCCGAAGAACGTCAACTCTTGATCGCCGCACTCGTGGCCACCCAGGGTCGAGTCACCGTAACCGACCTCGCCACACGTTTTGCCATCACCGCCGAGACCGTGCGCCGCGACCTCGACACCCTCGAAGCAGCACGCCAGCTGCGTCGCGTGCACGGCGGCGCCGTCGCCATCGACCGACTGAGCCTGTCGGAGCCGAGCCTCGCCGAACGTCAGACGCAACGCCTCGACGAAAAGTCCCGCATTGCCGACGCCGCCATGCGCATGATTCCCGCGAGCCGCACCGGCTCGATCGTGCTCGACGCCGGCAGCACGACCGAGCATCTCGCCGACAGACTGGCCGGCTGGACGCCCGCCGGCAACGGTGATCAGCTGCTCGTGATCACCAATGGGGTTCCGATTGCCGGCAAACTTTCCCGCAACGAGACGATTCAGCTGCACATTCTCGGCGGTCGGGTGCGCGGGTTGACCAGCGCTATTGTCGGCGCCGGCACCGTTGCGCAACTCGGGGCGCTCCGCCCCGACATCGCTTTCATCGGCACAAACGGCATCAGCACGACCTTCGGGCTCAGCACGCCGGATTCGGTCGAAGCCGCCGTCAAGTCGGCCATGGTCACCTCGGCCAGGCGAGTTGTCGTACTCGCCGATTCCAGCAAGCTCGACCAGGAGACGCTGGTCTGCTTTGCCGCCCTCGCTGCGATCGACACCCTGATAACGGATGCTGCGCCATCGGCTGCCCTCGCCGCCGCGCTGGCCGCGGCGAACGTCGACGTGGTGATCGCATGATCGTCACCCTGACCCCCAACCCGAGCCTCGACCGCACCATCGAACTGTCCAGCCCGCTGGAACGCGGCGAGGTGCAGCGGGCGGTCGCCGCCCACGGCGAACCCGGCGGCAAGGGCGTCAACATCTGCCGCGCCCTCGAAGCGAGCGGCATCAGCAGCCTCGCAATTCTGCCCGGTGACGCCGACGACCCGGTGCTGCTCGCCCTGACCAGCCACGGGATCCCCCACCTCGGCCTGCCGATCGGCGCGCCCCTGCGCAGCAACGTCGCGATCACCGAACCCGACGGCACGACGACCAAGCTCAACGAACCCGGGCCCGTGCTGAGCCTCGCCCAACAAGACGCTCTCATCGACCTCGTGCTGAAGCAGTCCGTCGGCGCCAGCTGGCTCGTACTGGCCGGGTCGGTTCCACCGGGCGTGCCCGACGATTTTTATGCCCGCATCATGCGCGAGCTGCGCGCCCGACTCGGAAGCCACGCACCGAAGGTCGCCGTGGACTCCTCGGGCGGCCCACTCGCCGCCGCGGCTCTGGCCCGGCCCGATTTGCTCAAGCCGAACGGCGAGGAACTCGCGGAACTGAGCGGGCTCTTCGACGGTGACACGCTCGAGGCAAACCCCGACCTCGTCGTCGACGCGGCTCGCGTTCTCATCGCGGGGGGCGTCGGTGCCGTGCTGGCCACCCTCGGAGCGAAGGGCGCCGTGCTCGTCACGGCCGAGGGCAGCTGGCTCGCCACCACTCCCCCGATCACCGCCGTGAGCACCGTCGGCGCCGGCGACTCGGCCCTGGCCGGCTACCTGCTGCGAAGCACTGCCGGTGCGAGCGCCCCTGCTTGCCTGCGCCAGGCCGCCGCCCACGGCGCCGCCGCAGCTTCCCTACCCGGTTCCACCGTTCCCGCCCTGCACCAAACCAACCCCGGCGACGTCACCGTGACGGACCTTGTCCCAGTACTGGCCGCGCGGCCCGTACTGGCCACACATCCAAAGGAGGATGACCAGTGAGTGCACTGATTACCCCGGAGCTCGTTGCTCTGGACGCCCATCTCGGAACCGAGCCGAAAGACGTCATTCGGCACTTGGCCGAGCTCGTCGTCGCGTCGGGTCGTGCAACCGAGATCGACTCTCTCTATGCGGATGCCCTCGCCCGCGAGGCAAAGACCGCCACCGGCATTCCGGGTGGTCTCGCTATTCCGCATTGCCGCTCCACCGCCGTGCTGGAGCCCACCCTCGCCCTGGCGCGCCTGTCGCGCCCGGTCGATTTCGGCTCGAAGGACGGCCCGGCTGACCTCGTCTTTCTCATTGCCGCACCGGACGGCGCCGACCAGGAGCACCTGAAGATCTTGGCCAAGCTCGCCCGGTCGCTCATGAAGAAGGACTTCACCGCCGCTCTGCGGGACGCGTCAACCGCGCAGCAGATCGTGGAACTCGTCAACAACGTCGTCACCCCGGTTGCCGTTGCGGTCGGTGCCCACGCCGGCGGCGCTGACAACGCCAATGCCAGCACCGGCCCCGCCGCGACCGGTATGAAGCGCATCGTCGCCGTGACCGCCTGCCCGACGGGTATCGCGCACACCTACATGGCCGCCGACTCCCTCGTTGCCGCAGCCCGGGCCGTCGGAGTCGACCTGCAGGTGGAAACGCAGGGTTCGGCCGGTGTCACTCCGCTCGACCCTGCCGTCATCGCCGCCGCCGACGCCGTGATCTTCGCCGTCGACGTCGACGTGCGCGGCCGGGAACGCTTTGCCGGCAAACCCATCATCAACGCCCCGGTCAAGCGCGGCATCGATGAACCCGGCCGGTTGATCGAGGAGGCCCTCGCGGCCGCGCTCAACCCGAACGCCCGTCGAGTGAGCGGCACCGTCAACGTCGGCGGCTCGTCGGAGGAGAAGAGCGAGCACCTGGGTCAGAAGCTCAAGCGCGCGCTGCTCACCGGCGTCAGCTACATGATTCCGTTCGTGGCCGGCGGAGGCCTGCTCATCGCCCTCGGCTTTCTGCTCGGAGGCTATGAAATCACCAAGGTCGCCGACGACGTTGTCATCAACAACAGTCTGTTCAACCTGCCAGAGGGCGGCATGCTCATCTATCTCGGGGCGGTCTTCTTCAAGATCGGCGCACTGTCGATGGGCTTCCTCGTACCGGCGCTGGCCGGCTACATCTCCTTCGCCATCGCCGACCGCCCGGGCATTGCTCCCGGCTTCGTCGCGGGTTCCGTCGCCGGCTTCATGGGTGCCGGTTTCCTCGGCGGCATCGTCGGCGGTCTGCTCGCCGGTGTCGTGGCCGTGAGTTTCGCGAAACTCAAGGTTCCGCGTTGGCTGCGGAGCCTCATGCCCGTCGTGATCATTCCCCTGATCGCGTCGATCGTTGCCTCCGGCTTGATGTTCATCGTTCTCGGCGGGCCGATCGCTTTGCTGACCGTCGGTCTGAGTGATTGGCTGAACGGCCTGACCGGGACATCCGCTGTCATTCTCGGTGTCATTCTCGGGCTCATGATGGCCTTCGACCTCGGCGGACCGGTCAACAAGGTTGCCTACGCCTTCGCCGTCGCCGGCCTCGGCGCGGCAAGCCTCGCCAACCAGGCGCCGTGGCAGATCATGGCCGCGGTCATGGCCGCCGGCATGGTGCCGCCGCTCGCGATGGCTCTGGCCACCGTGCTGGATAAGAAGCTGTTCAGCCTCGCGGAGCGCGAGAACGGCAAGGCGGCCTGGCTGCTCGGTGCGTCCTTCATCTCCGAGGGCGCCATTCCATTCGCCGCCGCCGACGTGTTCCGAGTGATTCCGGCCGGCATGCTCGGAGCCGCCGTGACCGGTGGACTCTCGATGGCCTGGAACATCACGAGCAAGGCACCGCACGGCGGAGTGTTCGTGTTCTTCGCGATCGACAACTTCTGGTTGTTCCTGCTTGCCATCGCGATCGGTACTGTTGTATCGGCGTTTGCCGTCGTCGGGCTCAAGCGCTACGCGGTGCGGAAGCGCGCGGTTGACGCCCCGGAAGCCGTGCTCGTCAACGCCTGACCAGAGAAGTACCGTCGCGCTGGCTACCCGCGCAGAACGACACGCAGTACAGTGACGCCAGCCGAATGCTGGCACAGGGAATCGAGGACGATCGTGCAGACGCTTTCAGGCAGTGCCGATACAGACCAGACCGAAATCGGCCGAACCTTCGCCGGCGTCGGAGTGAGCCCCGGACGCATCATCGGCTCCATTCTGTTGATGCCCAAAGCCGTACGCGAACCCGCTGTGGGCGAGCGCCTGGCCGAGGGAACGTCGTCGGAGGAGGCATCCGCCGCCCTGCGTAACGCTGCGAAAGCCGTGCAGACCAACCTCACCGATCGCTCGGTCGGCGCCTCCGGCGCTGGCCGAGCGGTACTTGAGGCCACCGCCCTCATGGCGAACGACCCGATGCTGGTCAAAGCCGCCGTCAAGCTCATCACCAACGGTGCCTCGGCGGAACGCGCCATCTGGGACGCAGCGGCATCGGTGGCCGAGATGCTGCACAACCTCGGCGGCTACATGGCCGAGCGAGCGTCCGACGTTCTTGACGTGCGCGGGCGCATCGTTGCCGAGCTGCGCCATGTTCCAGCCCCCGGAATTCCGTACTCGGATACCCCGTTTGTCCTGGTCGGGGACGACCTCGCGCCGGCCGACACCGCCACTCTCGACCCATCGAAGGTGCTCGCGCTCGTCACCTCTGGCGGAGGCCCGCAGTCGCACACGGCCATCATCGCCCGGGCCCTCGGGCTGCCGGCGGTGGTCGCGGCAGTGGGGGTTGACGGCCTTGCCGATGGCACCCGCGTCTTCGTCGACGGCGCGGCCGGTACTGTTCTGGTGGACCCCGGCGCGAACGAGTTCGCCCTCGCGAAGGCATGGGAGACAACGACGGCCGCCCTCGCCGTTTTCGACGGCACCGGGCGGCTGAAGGATGGTCACCCGGTTCCGCTGCTCTCCAACGTCGGCGGCGCGAAGGATGCGGTCAAGGCCGCGGCGGCCGGCGCCCAGGGTGTTGGCCTGCTGCGCACCGAGTTTTGTTTTCTGGAACGCGACACTGAACCGTCTGTGGCGGAACAGGTGGAGGCATACCGGGGAGTGTTTGATGCCTTCCCCGACAAGAAGGTGGTCGTGCGCACACTCGACGCCGGCGCCGACAAGCCGCTGCCTTTTCTGACGGATGCCTCCGAGCCGAACCCGGCCCTCGGCGTGCGCGGATACCGCACCGATTTCACCTCCCCCGGCGTGCTCGAACGCCAGCTGGCGGCCATCGCGCAAGCCGCCGACGGCACCGGGGCCCAGGTCTGGGTGATGGCCCCGATGATCTCCACCGCCGAGGAGGCCGAGCACTTTGCCGGCCTCTGCCGGGCCGCCGGACTGCCAACACCCGGCGTCATGGTCGAGGTCCCCGCGGCCGCATTGACCGCTGCGAGCATTCTCGAACACGTTGAGTTCGTCAGCCTCGGCACCAACGACCTCACCCAGTACGCAATGGCGGCCGACCGCCAGCTCGGCCCGCTCGCGGCCCTCAACACACCGTGGCAGCCCGCCGTGCTGCAGCTGATTCGGCTGACCGTGGCCGGGTCTCGCGACGAGGGCCACGACAAGCCGGTCGGTGTCTGCGGCGAGGCTGCGGCCGACCCCGCCCTGGCGGTCGTGCTGGTCGGACTCGGCATCTCGACCCTGTCGATGACCGCGCGGGCTCTCTCCGCCGTCGCTGCGGTACTCGCGAGCGTGACGCTCCCGGAGGCGCAGCAACTGGCCGCACTCGCCCTGACGGCGCACACGGCCGCGGATGCCCGTCGCCTGGTTCGCGAAAAACTGCCCATACTTGATCAGCTGGGTCTCTGACCCAGTGGGTCCGGTCCATCAAACCCCGTTCCGCCGAACGAGGTTCTCACCCCAACTTTTCACAGGCCGAATTTTTCCGAGCCCCAACTTTTCACGCGCCGACCCTGGAGGATCCCATGTCTGAACGAACCGCCGTCATCGCGAGCCGCGTCGGCCTGCACGCCCGCCCGGCCGGTATTTTTGTCGCCGCCGTGGGCGAGCTACCCCTTGAGGTCACGATCGCCATGGCCGGCGAACCGGCCGACGACGCCATGGACGCCTCGAGCATCCTCTCGATCATGAGCCTGGGCGCTTCCAACGGCGACACCGTCGTGCTTCGGGCCGAAGGGGAGGGTGCCGACGAGGCACTCGACTCCCTGGTCAAAATTCTCGAGACCGATCTCGACGCCGAATAGTTTCTGCCCCCATTTGGCTCCCTCCCTTGGACACGCGCAACTAGGTACCTAAACTAGGTGAATCTCATGGCACGAATTCGTGCCCACGAGGCCGGTGCACCTGCCGGAACCCGCACCATCCTGTTTGCGAGCGAAAAGGAACCTATCGTGACTGAACGACAGACATACCTGGGCAATGTCGAGAGCTCGCCTGACGTCGAGGAACACAGCATCAAAGACTGGACCGATCTCGGCCAGGAGATGTGGTCTTATCTCACGGGCAAGGGCGCAGCCATCAATTACAGCTTCATCGAGATGATGGTCGAGGTTCCCCGCGACATCGGCCCCGACGCCCCACGCGCCGTGTGGAAGCTCAACGGCACCCTGCGGGTCACGACAAGTGACGAGAAATCCCTCGGCTCTGACCCTTTTCGGAGCTGACCATGAGCTCCTCGGCGAGCTCACCGGCGGCGGGTTCGAAGACGGTGGGTTCGAAGACGGCGCGATCTGTCGTGAATCTGCACATAGATCTCGCCTTTTCCCTGGTTGAGCCGTCGGGTGCGCTCGGTGCTTCACGCGCCGACCCGAACTCCGAGGCAACCGGCGCGGAATTCGGTGATTCCTTCGGGGCGGCGGATGCCATGCAGGGCACGGTGACCTCCGACGGCACGGAGATCACCATCTTCACGAGCAACCCCGAAATGTTCGTGCAGGGTCGTGGCCTCAACCTCGAACCACTGCGCACGCTGGCCGCTGAGCTGGCGTCACGCGGCCTGACCGTATCCCTCACCGGCCCGGTCGGGCTGATCGCCCGTCTCGGCGACGTGCAGGCATCCGTCGCCCAACGCCTGGTGACGCGGTCGCCGCACATCGTTCTCGGGTCGCGAAACGCGCTGGGACCGCTCGTCCAGGCGCGCATTCGGGGGCAGGCACGCATGCCGGTGGCCATTCCGCTCCCGCCATCAACCGTGTTCCCGATCGCGCCGACCTTCGACCGGCGCAGCCGTCGTGGAGTGACGACGACGCATTACAGGCGGGGAAGCGGGCGTCCCCGCCTCATCTTCGTCGTGGGGTCGGAGAACTGGAACGGGCAGATGCCCCGGGAATTCGACCTGCTGCCGGGCACCACGACGATCGGTTCCTCCGCCAATGCCGACCTGCAATTGCCCGGTTTGAAACCCGTGCACGCCGAGATTCGCCACGACAACAACGACGAGTACCGGTTGTTTGCCGTCGGTGACGTCGCCGGCAGCTCCCGGCCGAACGAGGACGGTCGCAGCATCAAAAACGGGCAGATTCTGCGCACCGGCTCGCGGCTCGAAATGGGTCCGTGGCGCATGGGCTACTTTCGGGAGGAGTTCGCCGACCATGGCCGCCCGTTCGGTGGGCGGGTGGGTGGCGAGCTGGCGTACCAGAAACCGCAGCCGCCGAGGCCGCGCGCCTAACCAGGAGAGGGGGTGCCGCATTGCGGTGCAGCACCCTCACGACGTAAAGAGGCCGGTCCAGACCGCCCGTGAGCCTGACTCTCCGATGAGCACCACCGTCACCACCGATCCGATTGCGCTCACGAGCACCACCAGGTTGAGCACAATGGTGACCGCGAGACGCCCGGTGCGGTTCGGCAGAGCGGATGCGAAACGGGCACGCGCGGCGGCGATGTAGCGATACCAGACCCATTGCAGTGCGGCCACGAGAAACAGCGCTATCACCCACGGCAGGAGGGTTTGGCCAAGAGAGGTGTGCGCACCGAGCAGCGGGGTGACGTTGACGAGGCGTGATTGCAGCCACTCGCCCGCCTGCACTGCCAGGGGAACCAGCACCAGCGCGGCGAGGGCCACGAGCGGCGTTACGATGCCCAGCCGCCGTCGAACCGCTGGCCAGAACGCGGTGAGCACAACGCACAGTGCGGCCAGCGGCACCACGATCACGACTGCGTGCACGATGAGGACGTGCAGGGGCAGACCGTTCAATTGCCAATCAAAGTTCATGGTGCGTCTCCAGTTCTGGGGCTGTGCAGTTCAGGGGCTGTGCAGTTCTGGGGCTGTGCAGTTCAGGGGCTGTGCAGTTCTGGGGCTGTGCAGTTCTGGGGCTGTGCAGTTCTGGGGCTGTGCAGTTCAGTGGCTGTGCAGTTCACGGACAACGACTGACCGGAGGGAACGCTGACTTCAGGCCAGTCGGGTAGCCGGGTCAGACTCGGCGGCCGTGTGCGTCGTGGCCTCGTTCGCGCAGGGTGACACCAACGACAACGAGGACCGCGACGATCGCAGCGACAGCGGTGGGCACGGACAGGGCATCTCCGGTCAGCCGGGCGACCGCCACCCACCCGAGGCCCCGGGCGAGCGCCGCTGTCGGCGCCCATCGTCCTCGGCCGAACACGGCCAGACCCACTCCGACGAGACCGGCAAGCTTGATCACGAGCACGCCCGACCAGTCCAAGGTAGATCGGGGTCCAGATGATAAAAGCCGGTCCACCCGGCGCTCTGAGGATCGCGTCGGCGGCGAGCGCTCCACCCGACGCATTTTGAATGGGTGTACCGCCCGCGTCACCAGACCCGACAAACGACCCCACCACAGCGAAGGTCGCGCTGCCAATGACCACGACCTGGCGCAGTCGATCTGATCGGCCAGTCGAATAGTTACTCATCAGTGGCTCCTACCTATTAGCCCGATCATTTCACGATTCGGCGCGACTGACCGGCAGCATTTTTCGCAGGGTCCGGGCACTACCACGCCGGTGTTGAGGTGTGGCCAGCCGGTGCACGCCCGGCCCGAAGGAGGAGCCGGCACGGTCGAAATCGACGCCCCCCTCCGGCCGCGTCACCAAACGAACGAGCATCCCGCGCGCATCTGGCCGATTGGCACCGACGACGTCGACTGGAACCATGCGCCGTCGGGCCAGGGCGAGATCACCGGCGAGGCGTTCACCTGAACGACCACATCACGGCCGGCACGATGACCCGGTATCGGGCGACGCCGCACGTAACTCCCCGGCTGGCGGGGTGCCGACCGGCGCCCCGCCAGCACACGTGCGAGGGTAGTCGGGTGACCTATACCGCCCCGAACGTCTTCACCACTCGTCCGACCCTGCAGGGAACCTTCGGCATGACCGCCTCGACGCACTGGCTTGCGAGCGCCTGCGCCCAGGCCGTGCTGGAGCGCGGCGGCAACGCCTTCGATGCCGCCGTGGCCGGCGCCTTCGTGTTGCACATCGTCGAACCGCACCTGAACGGCCCCGGCGGCGACATGACCGGTGTGTTCGTGACGACGAGCGAACCGGATGCTCCGCGCGTGCTCATGGGGCAGGGTCCTGCCCCCCAGGCGGCCACGATCGACCACTACCGGGCTGAGGGCCTCGACCTTGTTCCCGGGTCGGGCCAGCTCGCCGCGGCCATACCCGGCGCCGTCGACGCCTGGCTCCTGCTGCTGCGAGACTACGGCACCTGGGAACTGCCGGACGTGCTCGCCTTCGCCCTCGGGTACGCGCGCGACGGGCATCCGATTCTCGGACGGGTCGTTGCGACGATCGGCTCGGTCGCGGCGCTGTTCGCCGACCACTGGCCGACCTCGTCCGCGCAGTGGATGCCGCACGGTCACCTCCCCGAAGCCGGTGACATCGTGACCAACGAGGCTTGGGCGAAGAGCCTCGACCGCCTACTCGCGGCGAGCGCAGACTCCGCCGCCGCCACCCGCGAGGGGCGCATCGACGCGGCTCGGCGGGAATGGCGGGAGGGGTTCGTAGCCCGTGCCATCGTCAATTTCGGCCGCACGGCGCACCGGCATTCCTCCGGTACCGACCACGCCGGCGTCATGACCCTGGCCGATCTGGCCGGTTTCGAAGCGAGCATCGAAGATGCCACAACCGTGGTGTTTCGTGGCCACACCATCGCCAAGACCGGCGCCTGGGGCCAGGGACCGGCGCTGTTGCAAACCCTGATGATTCTGGAGGGGTTCAGCGATGAACAACTCGACCCGTCGACCGCGCTCGGCGTGCACACCATTCTCGAGGCTCAGAAGCTTGCCATCGCCGACCGTGAGGCGTACTACGGCGACGCCGTCGTGCCGCTGGACTGCCTGCTTTCGGCCGACTATGCGGCCACCCGTCGGGCGCTCATCACCGATGTGGCCTCGTACGAGTTTCGCCCGGGCATCGTGCCCGGCCACGCCCCGTATTACCCGGTACTGCGCACCGAGTACACGACAGAGACGCTTTCGGAGCAGGGCGCGGGGGCATCCGCTGCGGTCGGCGAACCGACGGTCGCCCAACCGGCCCCCGACGAGGCGGAGCCCGAAACGCTGTCGACCGGCGAGCTGCGCGGCGACACCTGCCACATCGACGTCGTCGACCGCTGGGGCAATATGGTGTCGGCGACGCCGTCGGGCGGCTGGTTGCAGTCATCGCCGACCATTCCCGAGCTGGGGTTCTGCCTCGGCTCCCGCCTGCAGATGACCTGGCTCGAGCCCGGTGCGCCCTCAGCCCTGACCGGCGGCAAGCGCCCGCGCACCACCCTCACCCCGACCCTGGTATTGAGAGATGGCCAGGCGGTGACGGCGCTCGGCTCCCCCGGCGGCGACCAGCAGGACCAGTGGCAGCTGCTCTACCTGCTACGTACCATCGTCGGCGGTTACACCCCGCAGCAGGCGATCGATGCGCCAGCCTTTCACAGCACCTCGTTTCCGGGGTCGTTCTGGCCACGCACCTGGGAGCCCGGCGGCGCCGTCGTCGAAGACCGACTCGGCGAGGCCGTCATCGAGCAACTGGAGCGGCGCGGCCACCACGTCACCCGGGCCGGCGATTGGGCGCTCGGCCGCATCTCGGCGGTCACCCGCAACCCGCTCAGCGGGCTCCTGCAGGCGGCGGCCAATCCACGCGGAGCTCAGGGATACGCCGCCGGTCGCTAACCCTGCACGAATAGCACCGTTTCGAGTAATTCTCTGCCCCCATGACGGGGGAGGACATCGACCTGTCTATCCCCACTACATTGGAGCTATCGAACCGATTACCCGAGTCGGCGATGGAACGGACAATCGTGAAAATGTTGCAGACAGAGTGCCCAGAATGCCAGCAGATGGTGTGGATCACGTCGGATACCCGCTTCGCGACCTATCACTCATTAGCGAACTCCACCGACGATTGCCCCGGTTCCCGAATGACCGTTCCGGTACCCCCCAAACAGACCGCCGCAAGCCGTCGGCGTGCGCAGGCCGAAATGCTCACGTGGGCGCACTCCACGACCGCGGTGGGCGCTGCCAAACACCGGGCTGCCTGAGCTATTGACACCATCGATAAACACTGGAGGCGGTGTCGACCCGATTCTCGGGTCGACACCGCCTTTCGTTGTCTAACCGCCCGTCTGGTCAACTGCCCGCGTTCAGCTGCCCGCGTTCAGCGTCCGTGTTCAGCGTCCGTGTTCAGCGTCCGCGTCATCCAGCGCGCACGAGAAGGTCAGCCAGCACCCGGGCGAGGGCACGCGCACCGGCCTCGGCATCGTTGTCGTCGACATATTCCTCGGGAGAGTGTGACACCCCGGTGGGGTTTCGCACGAACAGCATTGCCGTCGGCACGAACCGGGCGAGGATTCCGGCGTCGTGCCCGGCACCGGTGTGCTGCACCGGAGCATCCGGAAGTAGCAGGCTCAGGCGATCCCGCAGCGCCCCGTCGAAGTCGACGGTGCGACTGACCGACTCTTCGGTGAGCTCGACCGTGCAGCCCTCGGCAGCGGAGATCCGGCGGGCGTGCGCCAGAATCGTAGTCACAACGGATGCCGTCACCTCGTCATCGGGGTGGCGCGCGTCGAGCCATAGGTCGACCCGCGAGGCGATCACGTTCGTGCCGCCCGGCACGGGTTCGAGCCGGCCGACGGTCGCCCGAGCACCGGGATGGGCGCGGGCCGTGTCGCGGATGTCCATGACGATCCCCGCCGCCGCGATCATCGGGTCGCGCCGGTCCGTCATGAGGGTCGTGCCGGCATGGTTGCCCTGGCCGGTGACGCTGAGGCGCCAACGTCCGTGGCCGAGAATCGACGAGCCGATACCGACCGGCTGCTTTCGGTCGATGAGGTCGCGGCCCTGCTCGACGTGCAGTTCGATGAAGGTGCCGATCTGGGCGAGCATCTGGGGGTCGGGGCCGAGGCGAGATGGGTCGATGCCGCTACGCGCGGCCACCTCGGCGAACGTGTCGCCGTTCCGGTCGCGAAGGGTGCGGGCGCGATCCACGTCGATCGCGCCGGTGAGTAGCCGGGTTCCGAGGCAGGCGACGCCGAACCGCGACCCTTCCTCCTCGGGAAACACCGCGATGACGAGCGGGCGTTCGGGGCGGACGCCGTCGGCCCGCAGAATGTCCACGGCGACGAGCGCCGAGGCCACCCCGAGTGGGCCGTCAAATGCTCCGCCGCCGGGCACCGAGTCGAGGTGGCTGCCGGTGACGACGGCGTTGCCGGTGCGGCCGTCGGGCGTGTGCCACCAGGCCCAGATGACCCCGTTGCGGTCGGTCGTAACGTCGAGCCCGCGTTTGGCCGCGTGGGCGAGAAACCAGGCGCGGAGATCGAATTCGGCGGTCGAGAAGACCGGCCGCCAGTAGCCGCCGTGCTGCTGGTCGGTGCCGATCCGGCTGATTTCGGACAGCAGACCGGCCACCGTGTCGGCGGGCCCGGAGCGGGGTGGGAGCAGGGTGATGTTGTCAACGCGGTCGATGATGAAATCCTCCATGGGGCGACGTCGTGAACAGGCAGGTGGACTCAGCGTACGGCGTGGGGCCGCGCCCCGTCAGCTGCTGGGCACCCCGTCAGATGCCGGGCGCCCCGGGCCAGGTTCAGAATAGTGACGACCCGACAGGCCGGTGGTTGCAACGGATACATAACAAACCGACCGACCGGGAGATACTTCGCTCGCCGCGGGGTAGACTCTTATTTCCATTTCTGTCAGCCTCTTCTCAGGCCATGCCCCGTACGGTTGTTTACGGAGTTCCCCCACTCCAACGATTGGCCCCGGCATATTTCTCACCTCCCCCCAGGCGAGAAGTGCCGGGGCTTTTTCGGTCCCGCCGACGCCCCGCCGTGAGTTCCTGGTGCGCCCGGCTCCCGTCCGGCTCGAACCTGGCTCTAACACACGACGTAACGTTCGGCGCCGGATCGCGCGGCGGGCTTAGCGTGGGGGAATGAGCTCTCGCACCGATCCGCCCCCCACCTCAAGCCCGGCACCGCGGCCGAATAAGCACGATCCGGCCACGCTGGGCTTTCAAACCCAGTCGGTGCACGCCGGCAACGCGATCGATGCCGGATCCGGGGCACTGCGCACGCCGATCGTGATGGCGAACTCCTATGCACTGCCGGAGGATCCGTCGATGATGAGCTGGTCGGGCGCGACACCCGGCCTGTACACCCGCAACACCGGCACCAATCAGCAGGGTTTACAGCAGAAGCTCGCCGTGCTCGAGGGCGGCGAAGACGCTGTGGCACTGGCCAGCGGCGTCGCCGCCCTGCACGCCGTGTTTTTCACGATGCTCAAGACCGGCGACCACGTCGTGGTTGCCAACGTGACCTACGAAGCCTCCTACCGGCTGTTCACCGAACTGCTGCCCGACAAATACGGCATTGAGGCGACCTTCGTCGACGCGACGGACCTCGATGCGGTGCGCGGAGCCATCCGCGGGGCGACGCGTCTGATTCACATTGAGACGGTTGGCAACCCCACGACCGCGGTGACGGATGTCGCGGCCATCGCCGCGATCGCGCACGAGGCCGGTGCCCTGCTGTCGATCGACAACACCTTTACTCCACCGCCGCTGTTTCGACCGATCGAACACGGAGCCGACCTCGTCGTGCACTCGCTGACCAAATACATCAACGGGCACGGCGACGCGATGGGCGGCGCTGTGATCGGCAGTGCAGCGCTGATTCGCCGGATCAAGCTCGACGCGATGGTCGATGTGGGCGGCGTGATCAGCCCGTTCAATGCCTGGCTGATCATGCGCGGTTCGGTGACTCTGCCGCTGCGCATTCGACAGCACTGCAGTTCAGCGCTCGCCATCGCACGTTTTCTCGAGGCCGATCCCCGGGTCGCGTACGTCGCCTACCCGGGCCTGGCATCGCATCCGCAGCACGCCGTGGCAGTTCGGCAGCTTCGCCACGGTTTCGGCGGGATGCTCGCGTTCGCCGTCGATGGCGACACGTCGACCCAGAACCGGTTCGTCGCGAACCTGCGCGTGATCACCTCGGCCGTGTCGCTCGGGCACGACGAGTCGCTCATCGTGCACGTTGACAATTCCGGGCCTCGTGTTGCGGCCTACCCGGCACCGTTTCGCACGTTCGGACACCTGCGGTTATCGGTCGGCCTCGAAGACACCGCTGACCTGGTGGCGGATCTCGCGTCAGCTCTCGACGCGACATTCGACGCGGCTGTTCCATAGCCAGACGCGGCGGCGTTTTTCGCTGGCCCGAGCTGGTGGCGGGGCCATTCTTGGCCCCACACGAGATCGGGCACCCGTTCGCCGACGCGAAAACCCCAGCGAACCCCGCGGAGACGGGCGAGAGTTGAACGTCGGACGCTAAGCGACGAGGGCGGTGGCGGCGACCCGGCGCTCGGAGCGGATGCGGGCCTCGTGCTGCGTGGCCAGGCCGAACAGGAGCAGGGCAAGCTGATCGGCCGGAGAATCGGGCGCTTCCGGGTGCCACTGCACACCGGTGATCGGCGCGCTCTCGTGTTCGAGGGCTTCGATCAGTCCGTCGGATGCGTGGGCGGCGGCCACGAGTCCGGCTCCGAGACGGTCGACGATCTGGTGGTGGGCGCTCTGCACCGAGATGTCGACCCGGCCCAGACTCACGGCGAGGGTACTGCCAGCGGACAGGGACACCTCGTGGGTGGAAAGGATCTGGTCGATCGGCACGTCGATGTTCTTGTGGATTCCGTCATCGATGTGCTGCACAAGGTTTCCACCGAGCGCGACGTTAATGATCTGCAGGCCGCGGCAGATGCCCAGCAGCGGGGTGCCGAGCGCGAGGGCGCGCTGCACGAGGGCGATCTGGCCCTCGTCGGCGGTGGCGAAGTGCTGCGTTTCGCCCTCGTAGCCCGAAGTGCCGCCGTAGAAGTGCGGTGTGACGTCTTCGCCGCCGACGATGACGAGAGCGTCGGCATCCGCTGTGATGCACAGCAGGTCGGCGGGCGTGACGTCGGCCGCGGCAACCCGGTTGACGGCCCAACCGGCCCTTTCGGCGTCGGCAGCCACGCGGGAATTGAGCACCTGCACCTGGGCGTGATAGGTGGGGCGGTCGGGACGAGCCCCGGTGACCTCGACGATGACGAGCATCCGGTTCGTGAATTCTTCGTTCATGCCGGGCTCCCGTCGATGTCGATTCTGCTGTGCTGTACTGAGCGATGCTGTGCTGTGCTGTGCTGTGCTGTATTCAGTGTGCGCGGCGTGGGCCTGGCACGCGAGCGGCCCCGTAACACGGGGCAACATCCTCCCCGGCGCGGACTTTCTAATGTTCCCAGACTCATGTCTGCCGGTCACCCTAAACTCTGAACATGCACGCACTTTCCTGGCGGAATTTCTCAACCAGGACCACACCTATGGAAGGGACACCCGAATGACCAAGCAGTCCATCTTCGGCCGTATTTCCCAGCTCGCCAAGGCGAACATCAACGCCATCCTCGACTCGGCCGAAGACCCCGAACGTATGCTCGACCAGATGGTGCGGGACTTCTCGAGCAGCATCTCCGACGCCGAGAGCGCGATCGCCGAGACCATCGGCAACCTGCGTCTGCTCGAGGACGACTATCGCGAAGACCAGGAAGCCGCCGTGGAGTGGGGGGACAAGGCCCTTGCCGCGAGCCGTAAGGCCGACGAGCTGCGGATGGTCGGCAATGTTGTCGACGCCAACAAGTTCGACAACCTCGCCAAGGTCGCGCTCGGTCGTCAGCTCACCTCCGAGAAGGAGGCGAAGACCGCCGAACCGCAGATTCAGGCGCAGACCGCCGTCGTCAACCAGCTCAAGACCGGCCTGAACGCCATGAAAGAGAAGTTGGTGCAGCTCACCAACAAGCGCTCGGAGCTCGTGGCGCGCTCCAAGACCGCCAAGGCGCAGGTGCAGGTGATGGACGCCGTCAAGAGCATCGACATGATGGACCCCACGAGTGAGGTCAACCGGTTCGAAGACAAGATCCGTCGAGAAGAAGCCCGCGTGCGCGGCGCGCAGGAGCTCACCGCGTCGAGCCTGGACGCCCAGTTCGAAAGCCTCGACGACCTCGGCGAGCTGACCGAAGTGGATGCCCGCCTCGCGGCACTGAAGGCCGGCTCGACCGCCGCGCTGGAGCGCTAATCCGGGTAGGTGACCGGCAGCATCCGCTTCGACGGGTCTCAGCGAGAAATTCGCTGCTGGCGAAGCGGATGCTTTCCGCCCCGGTCGCTGCGCCATACTGAGGTATGGCTCCCACCTTCGTTGTAGTGCCGCAGTGGCAGGGTTCTATTTCTCCACGCGCCATGCGCCTAGTCGACGGGGCGGCGGCCATTCAGGGCGACCTGCCCTTCTCGGCGACGCGTCTGGTCGACGTGCCGGTCGAGGCCGGTGATGCGCTCGATACCGGCGTGAACCGGTTCTCCGCGATCCAGCAGGTGCGCGAACGCCACACCAAGGTCTTGAAGGACACGACCGACTGGGCGCTCTCCATCGGCGGTGACTGCGGCATCGCGCTGGCCGCCGTCGAACACGCGGCGCGCAGACATCCGGGCGACCTGGCCGTCGTCTGGTTCGACGCCCATCCCGACCTGCACACGCCCGAATCCTCACCGTCGGGCGGGTTCAGCGGCATGGTGTTGCGCGCGATCAGCGGCGACGGGCCGGCCGAACTCGAGCTGGCCGCCGCGAGCACCGTTCCACTGGACAACGTCGTGCTCGCCGGCATTCGCGACGTCGACGACGCCGAGGACGTGCTGCTGCACGAGCGCAGTCTCGTGAGTGTGTCGTGTTCGGAGTTGTCCGACCCGAGCGCGCTCGTAGCGGCGGTCACGAGAACCGGCGCCCGGCACGTCTTTGTGCACATCGACCTCGACGTGCTCGATCCGTCGGCCCTCGAGGGCCTCAGCGACCTCATTCCGTTCGGGCTGAGCGTGGCGGATCTCGGCGGCGCGATCACCGCGCTGCGCGCCGAGTTCACCCTCGCCGGAGCGACCATCACCGGGTTCGCGCCGGCCTCGCCCGAGGCCGCGACCGACGATCTGCCGAGCATCCTGCGCATCATCGGGGCGCTCACGCGTTAGCTCGGTGCTCGGGTTTCACCTGGTGGGCCGGCTCAGCGACCGTGCTCTCCCCCAACCACACCTCCCCCGAGCTCTCAGACACCACAGTGCTCCAACGTCACAGTGCTCCAACGTCACAGTGCTCCCACCTCACAGTGCTCCCCCATGCGACATCCACTTGCCACACGCCACGTCACACCAGCACGCCACGTCACACCAGCCGATGGAGGCCCCATGACCGACCAGCCCCGCATTCTCACCGAACGCCGCGGCCATATTCTGCTGATCGGGTTCAACCGGCCCGAGAAACGCAATGCCGCGGATTTCTCCCTGCTGCAGCAACTCGCACTCGCCTACGGTGAACTCGACCGCGACCCCGAGCTGCGCGCGGGCCTGGTCTACGCTGTCGGCGACCATTTCACGGCTGGACTCGACCTCGCCGACATCGGCCCCCGACTCGGCCCGAACGGGCTCGAAATGGTGCCGGAGGGCGGCATCAATCCGTGGCAAGTGGATGGTCAATCGCTCACCAAACCGGTTGTCATCGCCGTACAGGGCACCTGCCTCACCCTCGGTATCGAGCTCATGCTCGCGAGCGACATTGTCGTGGCCGCCGAGTCGACCCGGTTCGGCCAGATCGAGGTCGCCCGGGGTATTCTGCCGTTCGGAGGCGCGACGATCCGGTTTCCCCGCGCGGCCGGCTGGGGCAACGCGATGCGCTGGCTGCTCACCGGCGACCTGTTCGACGCCGCCGAGGCGCACCGAATGGGCCTTGTGCAGGAGATTGTGCCCGACGGCACCCAGTTCGACCGGGCCCTCGAACTCGCCGAGAAGATCGCGGCCCAGGCTCCGCTCGCCATCCAGGCCACCCTCGCCAACGCCCGACTCGCGCAGCGCGACGGGGCGGCATCCGCTGAAGTAGCGCTGCAGCCGGCCCTGGCCCGCCTGGTGCAGACCGAGGACAGCCGAATCGGCCTCCAGGCCTTCCTGACTCGCACACCCGCCGTCTTCCTCGGACGCTGAACCCACTTCGCACCCTCTCTTGTGCACCGGGCCCGGAAAGCGGGCACGTGATAGATCCTGGGCCCGGTTTCATCAGGTGGGCCCAGGTCTGGAACCTCGGGGTAGGCTTCTCGAAACCGGCCGCCACCCCAGTCAGGAGATTCAATGTCGAGTCAGAGCTACGACGTCATCGTGATCGGAGGCGGCGCTGTCGGAGAAAATGTTGCCGACCGCACCGCTCAGGGCGGCCTGCGTACGGTCGTCGTCGAGAGCGACCTCGTCGGCGGTGAATGCTCGTACTGGGCCTGCATGCCGTCGAAAGCTTTGCTGCGCAGCGGCGCCGCCCTCGCGGCGGCACGGCGGGTACCGGGCGCCGCCGAGGCCGTCACCGGCTCCGTCGACGTGCGCGCCGCCCTCAAACAACGCGACTCCATCGCCAGCCAGTGGAAGGATGACGGCCAGGCGAAATGGCTCGAGTCGGCCGGCATCGACCTCGTGCGCGGCCATGCCCGCCTCACCGCTCTGCGCGAAGTCACCGTGACCGGCGACGATGGCACCGTGACCGTGCTCACGGCAAAGCACGCCGTGGTCGTCAGTACCGGGTCAGCGGCGCTGCTGCCCGACATTCCCGGCCTGAAAGACATCAACCCCTGGACCAGCCGTGACGCGACGAGTGCCCAGCAGATTCCGCCCCGCCTGGCCGTGATCGGTGGCGGGGTCGTCGCCGCCGAGATGGCCGCCGCCTACGCCTCGCTCGGGTCGGCGGTCACCGTGATAGCCCGCAGTCCCCTGCTCGGCGGGCAGGAGCCGTTCGCCGGCGAACTCGTCACCGCCGCCCTGCAGGAGAACGGTGTGACCGTGCTGGTCGGGCCGTCCACGACCGCGGCCCACCGGGAGACCGACGGTGCCGTCACGCTCAGCCTCGACGACGGAACGGCGGTCACAGCCGAGAGGGTACTCGTGGCCATCGGTCGTACGCCGCGCACACACGACCTCGGCCTCGACACGGTCGGCCTCGAGGCAGGCGATTGGCTCACCGTTGACGACACTCTGCTCGTTCAGGGTGACTCCCCCGCCTTGGTCGGCGATTGGCTCTATGCGACCGGCGATGTCAACCACCGGGCGCTCTTGACCCACCAGGGCAAATACCAGGCCCGCGCGGCCGGCGACGCGATCGTGGCCCGGGCGGTCGGCAGCCGGGTCGACGATGCACCGTGGGGCGCGCACGTCGCGACGGCCGACCACGCCGCCGTTCCGCAGGTTACCTTCACCGATCCCGAGGTCGCCTCGGTGGGGCTGACCGCCGCGTCGGCCGTGAAGGCGGGGTATCGCATCCGCATTCTGGATTACGACCTCGCCAACCTGGGCGGCGCCTCGGTGCTCGCCGTCGGTTATGTCGGTAAAGCGCGAGCGGTCCTCGACCTCGACCGGGAGGTTCTGCTCGGCGTCACCTTCGTCGGCCAAGACGTGGCCGAGCTGCTGCACTCGGCCACGGTCGCCATCGTCGGCGAGGTGCCCATCAGCCGGTTGTGGCACGCCGTGCCGAGCTACCCCACCCTGAGCGAGGTGTGGCTGCGCCTCCTCGAAGCCTATGGCCGTCCCGGGTTCACCGATGAGGAGTTACGGTAGGGGATGCGTCGCATCCTCTTTGATTCGCCCGTCAGCCGGGCCGGTTACCTGTACGCGACCGCGTTCGGGCTGGTCTGGGGTTCGATCTGGAGCACCGGGCGCGTCGAAAAACGGGCGGGCCTGTTCGTGTTTCGCGGCATGCCGCCGTGGACGTTCGGGCGCGGCGGATCGTGCGTGGGCGGCTGCTACCTCACCAACCAGAACGTCACGGCAGACGTGCTCGAGCACGAAGCCGTACACAAAAGCCAGTGGCAGCGGTTCGGCATGGTTTTTCCGCTGCTGTACGCGGTCGCCGGGCGCAACCCGCGGAAGAATCGCTTCGAGATCGAGGCCGGCCTGAAAAAGGGCGGCTACTTACGGTAGGTCAGCTCGGGTACACAAAACCGCCCGGCCTGTTGCAGGCCGGGCGGTTTGTGTCATGGCAGGAAGTGCTACTGCGCGGCGACGTACTCGGCGTCGAGCGCTGCAGCCTCGGCGAAGACGGCGAGGTTCGCGCGCAGCTTGGCGCCGAGGTCGGCGTCAACGCTGGTCCAGTACCCAATGGCACGCTCGGTGACCTCGGGGCGTGTCACTGCGCTGATGGCACCCGTGATGGTGTCGAGGAACCGTGCCTTGGCGGCGTCGTCGTAGACCTCGCGATAGAGCGTTCCGGCTTGGCCAAAGTCACTGTCTTCGCTGCGCAGGGTAGCGGCGGCACGCAGCAGTGTTCCGTCGCCTTCCCACGCGCCCTCGCCGGCGGCGGCCGGGTCGGCAACGGGGCCGCCGAGGGAGTTGGGCGCGTAGTTGGGTTCGCTCGGTGCGTTGTAGTGGTGCCGCTGGGCGCCATCGGCCGAGTAGCCGTTGACCGGGCTCTTCGGCGCATTGACCGGCAACTGGGCGTAGTTGGTACCCACGCGGTAGCGCTGGGCGTCGGGGTAGGAAAAGATGCGGGCCAAGAGCATCTTGTCGGGGCTCGCCGCGATGCCGGGCACGAGGTTGGCCGGAGAGAACGCCGCCTGCTCGATCTCGGCGAAGAAGTTGTCGGGGTTGCGGTTGAGGGTGTGCGTGCCGACCGGGATGAGCGGGAAGTCGGCGTGTGGCCAGACCTTGGTCACGTCGAAGGGGTTGAACCGGTAGGTGGTGCCCTGCTCGTACGGCATGACCTGCACGGAGACGTTCCACGACGGGAAGTTGCCGGCAGAGATGGCGTCGGAGAGGTCGCGACGGTAGTAGTCGGCATCCGCACCGGCGATGAGCTCGGCCTCGGATCCCTCCATCTCGACGTTGCCCTGGTTGGATTCGAAGTGATACTTGACCCAGAAGCGCTCGCCGGCCGCATTGATCCACTGGTAGGTGTGCGAGCCGAACCCGGGCATTTCGCGCCACGAACGCGGCAGGCCGCGGTCGCCCATGAGATAGGTGACCTGGTGCGCCGACTCCGGGGAGAGGGTCCAGAAGTCCCACTGCATGGTCGCGTCGCGCAGGCCCGTGCCCGGCAGACGCTTCTGCGAGTGGATGAAGTCGGGAAACTTGATGCCGTCACGAATGAAGAACACCGGGGTGTTGTTGCCGACGATGTCGTAGTTGCCCTCGGTCGTGTAGAACTTCACCGAGAAACCACGAACGTCTCGCCACGTGTCGGGGCTGCCCTGCTCGCCGGCAACACTGGAGAAGCGCTGCAGGGTTTTGGTCGTTGCACCCGGCTGAAACACGGCCGCGCGGGTGTACTTCGAGACGTCGCCGGTCACGACAAACTCGCCGTGCGCTCCGCCGCCCTTGGCGTGCACAATACGCTCCGGAATGCGCTCGCGGTTGAACTGGGCGAGCTTCTCGACCAGGTAGCGGTCGTGCAGCGCGGTGACACCGTCGGCGCCGACGGTGAGGGAGTGCTCGTCACTGGCGACGGGCGTTCCCGTCTGGCTGGTCGTGGTCTTGATGGTCATAGTGCTCCTTGAGTGTGGATCAGCAACGCGAGGTTGACGGGGAAGTTAGGGGTGGGCAGTCTCGGCTTGGCAGCTGGCGCAGAGGCCCCAGTAGATGACCTCGGCGGCGCGCACGTCGAAGCCGAGCGCATCCGCTGGGGTGAGGCAGGGAGCATGACCGACGACGCAGTCCACGTCGTGCACCACGTTGCAGCGCGTGCAGACGAGGTGGTGGTGGTTGTCGCCGACCCGGCGCTCGAACAGTGCGGGCGAGCCAGCTGGTTCGATCTTGCGCACGAGCCCGGCCGTGCTGAACGAGGAGAGCACCCCGTAGACCGCCTGCAGCGAGGTGCCGGGCAGATCTGAGCGCACCGCGCCGAACAGGGCATCGGCGCTGGAATGCGGCATGCCGGTGAGGGCCCGTAACACGGCCAGGCGCGGCGCGGTGACTTTGAGACCGGCCGAGCGGATGCTGTCCGCGATTAGGCTGGCGTCGGCCGCGGCCAGGCGAAGCGCCGCGCCGTCGTGGCTTGCCCTGGTGGTTGTCATGTTCCCACCCTAGTACTTGTTTTGATTTACTCAAAACAACACACGCTTCCTGTCTGAATGAGCTCGTTAGGATTGCGATCATCGAGATTCTGGAGGAACTGTGCTCGCCATCACGCGCTTCATCACCGGCAAACGCACCGCGTGGGCGGTACTGCTCGGCACCGTCGTGGCGGTCGGCCTGCTGTTCGCGCTGCTCCCTTCCAACCAGGCCGAAGACTTTCCGGCCGCAGGCCTGCCGACCACAAGCCAGGCCGCCCAGGTCACCGCTCTGCTGGCCGAGTTTCCCTCCGCCGACCAGACCGCCGCGGTCGTGGTCTGGAGCAGGGACGGCGCCGATCTGACGACGGCCGACCGCAGTGCGATCACCGCGGCCGCCGAAAACCTCGGGGCGGCGTCGATCGCCCCGCGCGCCTCGACGCCGCAGTTCAGCGATGACGGCCAGGCTGCGCTGAGCGTGCTGCCGTTGGATGCCGCGGCGGCGACGGCCGATATTGCGAAGACGGCCACCGACATCCGCCGGACCGCGGCGACCGGGCTGCCCACGGGACTGACCGCCGCTGTCACCGGGCCGGTCGGTTTTCAGGCCGACATCACCAACGCCTTCGCCGGAGCCGACTTTCGCTTGCTGCTCGTGACCGTGATCGTGGTCGCGGTTCTCCTCATCGTGACCTATCGCAGCCCGGTGCTGTGGATCGTGCCGCTCGTCGTGGTCGGGCTCGCCGACGGCCTCGCCGGCAAGGTCGCCGGAGCGCTGGCCGAGCCGCTCGGTTTCGCCCTCGATGCCTCGATCTCGGGAATTCTATCGGTGCTCGTGTTCGGCGCCGGCACCAACTATGCCCTGCTGCTCGTGGCCCGATACCGCGAGGAACTGCTGCACACCGAGAATCGCAACGAGGCCATGCGCACCGCCGTGACGAGCGCCGGCCCAGCCATCGCGGCGAGCGGGGGCACGGTGGCGCTGAGCCTCGCTACCCTGGTCTTTGCTCAGCTCGCCGGCAACCGGGCGCTCGGCATCGCGTGCGCCATCGGCGTGCTCATCGCCATTCTGTTCGCCCTGCTCGTACTGCCGGCCGCGCTCGTGGTCTGCGGGCGCGGCCTGTTCTGGCCGTTCATTCCGCGGGTGCAGGCCCAGGCTGCGCCGGTGCACACCGGTTTCTGGACCCGGCTCGGTCGGGGAGTGTCCAGGCATCCGGTGATCATCACGGTCGTGTCTGTTCTCGCGATCGGTTCCCTCGCGTTCGGGCTGAACGGCGCCGCCGTCGGGCTGTCCCAGGCCGACCAGCTGCTCGGCAACCCGGAGTCGGTCGTGGCACAGAACATCGTGGACGCGTCTTTTTCGGCGGGGCTGACCAGTCAGACGGTCGTGCTCGCGCCGGATGCGGCATCCGCTGACGCCGTGGCGGTCGCCGTGAAGACCGTGGGGGTGTCCGTTGCGGTGGCCGGCGAAAATGCCGGCGGGCTGACTCGCATCGACGTCACCCTCGACAGCGAACCGGGCAGCGACGCCACCTTCGCGACCATCACCCACCTGCGCACCGATTTAGCGAATGCCGCTGGCCCGGTTGCGCAGTCGCTGGTCGGTGGCAGCGATGCCACGGCCCTCGACACGAAGACGAGCGCTGAACGCGATCAGGACCTGATTGTGCCGCTGATTCTGGGCATCGTCTTTCTCATTCTGGCGCTGCTGCTGCGGTCGCTCCTGGCGCCGGTGCTGCTCATTGTCACTGTGCTCGGTACCTTCTTCGCCAGCCTCGGCGCTTCGAACCTGATCTTTCAGAACCTGCTCGGTTTTGCCGCGTTCGACACCAATGTCGTGCTGTTTGCCTTTCTATTCCTGGTGGCTCTCGGCGTGGACTACAACATATTTCTGACCACGCGAGCCCGCGAAGAGGCCCGGCGCTACGGTACCCGCGAGGGCATGGTGCGCGCGCTCTCGTCGACCGGCGCGGTAATCACGAGCGCCGGCATTCTGATCGCGGCCGTGTTCGCCGTGCTCGGAGTGCTGCCGGTCGTCGCCCTCACCCAGATCGGTGTGATCGTCTGCATCGGGGTACTGCTCGACACCCTCGTCGTGCGCACCGTGCTCGTGCCGGCCCTGGTCTTTCTGGTCGACGACCGGTTCTGGTGGCCGTCGCGGCCGGTCTCGACGCACCGCTAGTCGGGAGCCGGTCGAGTTAGCACCGTCCGGGTTTCGAGCGACTCGGGTTACGCCGGCTCGGGCGGCACCCGGTCCTGCCAGCGGATGCGGCGCTCGAGCTGGGCGCCGAGCGACAGGAGGGTGGCCTCGCCGCCCGGTCGACCGATGAGTTGCACCCCCATCGGCAGGCCGTCGTCGGTCTGATGCACCGGCAGCACGATGGCGGGCAGTCCGCTCACATTGATCATCGAGGTGAACGGGGTGTATTGCACCTGCTGCGCGAAGTTCGCCTCGGCGTCGTGCGCGTCATACCAGCCCACCGGGCGCGGCGTCATGGCCATGGCCGGAGTCAGCACGGCATCAAATTTCGCCAGTTGGTGAATGAACGACCGCTCGAACGCGGTCAACGCGGCGAGCGCCTCGGCGAGGTCCCGGGCGCTGAGGGCACGGCCACGGGCGAGCAGCCACTGGGTCAGTGGCTCGAGAAGGTCGATCTCGGCCTCGGTGTCGGCGGGAATGCTCGCCGCTCCGGCCTGCCAGATGGTGCGGAACGCCGGCCCGTAGCTCGGATCTGGCACGAGCGCCGTCTCTTCGAGGCCGTGCTGCAGGGCGGCGAAGCCGGCGACGGCGAGGTCGACGGCGGTCTGGGCTTCGGGTGCGATCGTTATGGAGTAGTCGTTGTCCCAGGCCGAGGTGGTCATGACGCCGAGCTGAAAACGTCCTTCACCGCGCACCGCCGCCGCCAACAGCGGCGTCTCATCGCCCGGGGCTCGCAGGGCGTAGTGGTGGTCGGGGTGACCGTCGCGGGGCGCGATCATGGCGTCGAGCAGCAGCGCGGCATCCGCTACGGTGCGAGCGAGCGGACCACCGACCGCGAGGCCGCCGAGCTTGTCGATGCCGGAGGCGGTCGGCACGCGCCCGCGACTGGGCTTGAGCCCGACCAGCCCGCAGGCGGCGGCGGGAATGCGAATGGACCCGCCTCCGTCGGAGCCCGGCGCGAACGGCAGTAAGCGAGCGGCGACTGCGACAGCGGCACCACCGCTCGATCCACCGGCGCCGAGCGCAAGGTTCCACGGGGTGCGGGCCGGCGGGGCGGCGAGACTCTCGGTGTAGGAGGCGAGCCCGAATTCGGGCGTGTTGGTCTTGCCGAGGCTGACTCCCCCGGCGTCGTCGAGCGCCTGCACCAGGTCGTCTGATTCGTCGGGCACATAGTCGGCGAACAGACGGGATCCGAACCCGGCATGCACCCCGGCGCGCAGGTGCAGGTCTTTGTCGGCGAACGGGAGGCCCCAGAGCGGTGCGGTGCGGGGCATCCGCTCTTCAACGTCTCGGGCCCGCGCACGCGCCGCATCCGCCGTCACGGTGACGAAGGCGCCGAACGCCGGGTTGAATTTCTCGATGCGGGCGAGGTAATGCTCCACGAGGTCGCTCGGGCTGATTTCGCGGTTCTGCAGAGCCTGCCATTGTTCCAGGGCGGTCAGTTCATGTGGATCAGCCATATTCTGAGCCTAGTTCGACCGAGCCGGGCGGCCAGCCACCACTGGTCATGCACGCTCAGGACGGCTAGCCTCAAGCCATGGCCAGCGCTTTGTACAACCCCATTGGCACCACCGCGCTCATCACCGGAGCATCAAGCGGCCTCGGCGTCGGGTATGCCCACGAGCTCGCCCAGCGCGGCGCGGATCTCGTGCTCGTCGCCCGCCGGCAGGCCCGCCTCGAAGCCCTCGCCGTCGACCTGGCCGAGAAATACGGCACGGTCTCCACCGTCATTCCGCTCGATCTCACCAGCGCGGATGCCGTCACCGAGCTGGTCTCCGACCTCCGCGAGCGAATGATCACCATTGGCACCCTCGTGAACAACGCCGGCTTCGCGACCTTCGGCACCGTGCTCGACTCCGACGAGGCCCGGGAACGGGAGCAGATCGCCCTCAACGTGCACGCCCTCACCGCTCTGACCCACGCCTTTCTGCCCGAACTGGTCGAGACTGCCTCGCTGCATCCGCACACCGCGGCGCTCGTGAATCTGGCGAGCACGGCGGCGTTCCAGCCGGTGCCGCACATGGCGGTTTACGGAGCCACCAAGGCCTACGTGCTCAGCTACACCGAAGCGGTCAGCTACGAAACCCGGTCGAGCGGCCTCAAGGTGACGGCGATCTGCCCAGGCCCGGCCGATACCGAGTTCTTCGAGGTCGCCCAGACCAGCGGCGGCAAGAAGGGCACTCAGCTCACGGTCGAGGAGGTCATGCGCGCCTCATTCTCCGCGCTCGACCGTGCGGTGACGCCATCGGTCGTGCTCGTCGGCGCCCGTAACGCGCTGCTCGCCCGGGTGGCCAGCATCTTGCCGAGGCCCGCGGTGCTGGACATGGTCGGCCGCATGAACACGCCCCGCGACGCCCGCTGACCCGGCGTGACAGCACCCGCTGCCCCGGGGACACGGCCGCGCTGAACCGACCAATCACGGGGCTAAATTCGACCGAGAAGGGCCGGAGTGGCTATTTCAGGCTTTTTTGCAGCAGAATGGTGCCGAGCCAGCGCTCGAACTTGAATCCGACCTTGCCCATGCGGCCGATCTCGTGGAAGCCGAAGTCGCCGTGCAGCTTGATCGAGGCATCCGCCCCCTGGTCGGCGATGACGGCGATGATCTCTTTCAGGCCGGCCGCTTTCGACCGTTTGATCAGCTCGCCGAGCAGCTCCCGCCCGAGTCCCTTACCGGTCGACGCGGCGCCGAGGTAGATCGAATTCTCCACCGTGAATCGGTAGGCCTTCTTCTGCTTCCACGGGCTGACCAGGGCGTACCCGAGAATCTGACCGGCCGGTGACACGGCCACAATGAACGGCATGCCCTGTTTGTTCAGGTAGTAGAACTTGTCGCGCCACTCGGTGAGGGTCATCGCATCTTCGTCAAAGGTGACGGTGCTGTTGGCGACGTAGTAGTTGTAGATCTCTTGAATGTGCGGCAGGTCGCTCGCCCGGACCTCGCGCATCGTGTACTCGAACGGCGCCTCGGCCGCAACGTCCGGCCGCAGGTGGCGGGGTAGCCGACGACGAGGCTCGTATTCTTCCTCAAGCACCGGGCACTCCCCTTTCTGGTTGGTTCCAGATTACCGGAAGCTCCCAGTGCACCGATGCCGCCCCCTGCTCGATCAGCAACCGGTTGGCGTTGCTGAATGGCCGGGAGCCGAAGAATCCGCGGCGGGCCGACAGCGGGCTCGGGTGCGCCGACTCGAGCACCGGGGTGTCGCCGAGCAGGGGCCGAAGCGCACCGGCATCTTTGCCCCACAGAATCGCCACGAGCGGAAGCCGCCGCCCCACGAGCGCGCGAATGGCCTGGTTGGTCACGGTTTCCCAGCCGTCCCGGCGATGCGAACCGGCCGCACCGGCCCGCACACTGAGCACCCGGTTGAGCAGCAGCACCCCCTGGTCGGACCATGCCGAGAGGTCCCCGTGAGCGGGACGCTGCAGGCCGAGGTCGTCCTCCAGCTCGGTGAAAATATTGCCGAGGCTGCGCGGCAGGGGACGCACGTCGGCGTTGACGGCGAAGGCCAGCCCAATCGGATGCCCCGGCGTGGGGTACGGATCCTGACCGACGATGAGCACCCGCACGGCGTCGAACGGCTGGCGAAACGCGCGCAGCAGGTGCTCCGGAGCGGGCAACACCGTGTGGCCGGACGCCCGTTCGCTCGCCAGAAACTCGCCCACCCGGGCCAGGTCATCGGCAACGGGAGCGAGCGCGTGCGCCCAGCCCGAGTCGATCTGACCGGCCGCCGCGAGGGCGGCGAGGTTCATGAGGTCACCATTCCCAGGAACCCGGTCGGCACGCCGCAAAACGCGCGGCCACCCGATCGCGGGTGGTGCGGCATCCGTTCGCCGACTTTCATCCGACAGTCAGGCGCCGATGGTGCTCACGAGCACACCGCCGTCGGCCTGACTGACCCGCCAGACGCTGCCGGCTCCGAGCACTCCGAGGGCGCCCTCGCCGACGACGAGCACGGTATTTTCGTCGATGCCCAGGCCGCCGTCGATGAGGCCGGCCTCGGTCGCCGCGATCAGGCGGGACAGGCTGCCGGACTGGGCGGCGTGCACGTCGACCGTGACGTCGAGCAGTCCAATGCCCTGGGCGAAGGTGATTTCGTCGAGGCCCTCCGAGACGTGTTCGGGGGTGACCTCGACGCCGCCGATGCGCCAACCGCCGATCAGGGCCCGTTCGGCCGCGATCATGGCGCCAGCCGAGAAGCCGAGGTAGGGCACCCCCGTCGACACCTGGCGGCGGATCTCTCCGGCGATGGGCAGCAGGGCGGCCAGATAGTCAGGGGTCACACCGCCGCCAATGAGGATGCCGTCAACCGCGGACACCGCGGTGAGGGCGGCGGTATCGCCAGACGCGAGCGTGGCTCGGCGGGTCTGCACGGCATCGCCGAGCGATGCGGCCAGTTCCTCGGCGTGCGCATTCCCCGGTCCGACGGTGATTATCGCGACAACCGGTTCGTCGCGACCGGCCTGGGATGCCTGAAAGCTGACCTCGGACAGGAATGTTTTGAACACCTCGGCATCGCGCACGAGGTCTCCCCCGCCGCCGACCAGGTGCACGCTCATGCGTGAGCCCATCGGGTCACGGTGGAGGCTGGCACGGTGGAGGCTGGCACGGCAGGGTGTGAAGTCGTCATCCGTCAATGCTAATCGAGCGCCGGTTTCTCGTGCGCTTTACTATGTGTGGGTCGGCCGCGAACGGATCGATCGCCCCGGCCATCGTGGCAGGCTGGAACAATGACGACGCAGTTTAATGAAGCCACCTGGGACGACCGCTACCGCGCGAGCGCGCACGTGTGGAGCGGCAACCCGAACCCGCAGCTGGTGTCAGAGACGAGCGAGCTCGCCCCGGGGCACGCACTCGACGTGGGCTGCGGCGAGGGCGCCGACGCGCTCTGGCTCGCCCGGCGCGGCTGGCGGGTCACGGCCGTTGACTTCTCCGCCGTCGCCCTCGAGCGAGCGGCCGCACACGCGGCGTCCGAGGCCGAATCGGCCGTGCGTATCCACTGGGCACACCACAATATACTCGAGTGGACGCCACCCGCTGGCAGTTTCGATCTGGTCTCGTCGCAATTCATGCACCTGCCGAGCCGTGAGCGCAGAGCACTGTTTCACCGCCTCGCGGCCGCGGTCCTGCCGGGCGGTACCCTGCTGATTGTGGCGCACCATCCGTCTGATTTGGTCTCAGGAATGAAGCGCCCGCAGCTGCCCGACCTGTTCTTTACGGCCGAGGAGGCCGCCGAGGGACTGGACCCGGCCGAGTGGGAGATTCTGGTCAGTGAGGCCCGCACCCGGGACATCACCGGGCCGGACGGCGACCAGATCACGATCGCCGACACCGTGCTGCGCGCCCGCCGTCACGTGGATGCCGACGGCTGAGTCGCGCCCGTTCGTCGAGACTGTCAGACAGACCAGGGCTTGGATAGAGCGCGTCAGGTCTAACGCGCTCAGGAGCTGGTTGTGATTCAGGCGGCGACCTCGCCCGTCACGTCGGCGAGGTCGCCGGGCGCGATGGTCTCGCGGGCGCCGACTACCGGCGGCAGCGCCGACCATGGAAACACGATCCACTTGTCAGTTTCGCGCCACGTGAAGTCGGGCACGTGCACGGTGCGCGGCTTGGTATACAGCGTCGCGGTGCGCACCTCCATCGCGGTCTCGCCGAGCAGGCGCAGCACGAGCGCGAGGGTGTGGCCGGAGTCTGAGACGTCATCGACGAGCAGCACCCGCTTGCCGGCAAGGGCCGGAGCGTCGAGCATCGGCGCCGACAGCACGGGCTCGGGCAGACGCTCGTCAATGCCGGTGTAGAACTCCACGTTGATGCTGCCGCAGTTCTTGGTGCCGAGCGCATATGACACAGCGCCGGCCAGCAGCAGGCCGCCGCGGGCGATAGCGATCACAACATCGGGATGAAAACCGCTGTCCCGCACTCGAGTTGCCAGCTCGCGGGATGCCGCGGCGAAGTCGGTCCACTGCAGAATTTCGCGCGCGATCTCGGGAGAAGTGGGCAAATCCTCGGCATCAGGTGTCATTCGTCAATGCTAGCCAGGTCTCAGCCGACCGTGTCCCGATACAGACACCACAGAATCACACCGCAGAAACAACCGGTGCAGGGCGGATACCGCGCTGCCAGCCGGCCGCGCGGCATCCGCCCTGAAGAAAACGCTACGGAACCTGGCGCTGGTCGACGCCGTTGTAGGCCGACAGCGGACGAATGAGCGCGTTGCTCTTCTTCTGCTCCATGATGTGCGCGGTCCACCCCGTGATGCGCGCCGCGACGAAGATCGGCGTGAAGGTGAGGGTGTCGAACCCCATCAGGTGGTAGGCCGGGCCCGACGGGTAATCGAGGTTCGGCAGAATCGCCTTGCGCGTCGTCATCGCCGTCTCGAGGGCTTCGTACAGTTCCAGCAGTTCCGGCTTCTGGTAGTGCTCGACCAGGGTGACGAGCGACGCACGCATCGTCGGAACCCGCGAGTCGCCGCTCTTGTAGACGCGGTGCCCGAAGCCCATGATCTTGCGTTTCTCGGTGAGCGCCTGGGCCAGCCACGGTTCGGCACGGTCGGCCGCGCCGGCGCCGAGGCCGATCTCGGTGAAGGTGTGCATGACGGCCTCGTTGGCGCCGCCGTGCAGCGCTCCCTTGAGCGCCCCGACCGCGCCGGTCACCGCCGAATACAGGTCGGCCAGGGTCGAGGTGATGACCCGCGCGGTGAAGGTCGACGCGTTGAAGGAGTGCTCCGCGTAGAGAATCATCGACACGTCGAAGGCGTTGACGACGACGAGCTCTGGCACCTCGCCGAAAGCCATGTGCAGAAAGTTCGCCGAATAGCCGAGGTCGTCGCGCGGTTCGACCAGTTCGAGGCCGTGCCGGCGACGCTGGTCGTAGCAGACGATCGCCGGCAACTGGGCGAACAGGCGAATCGACTTGGCCAGGTCGGATTGCGGCGACGGGTTCTCCGCGTCTGGATCGCTCGCGCCGACGATACTCACGGCGGTGCGCACAACATCCATCGGGTGCGCGGTCAGCGGCAGCTCGTCAATGATGCGCTTGATCACCGGGCTGAGGTGACGCAGCGAGCGCTCGAGCGCTTCGAAGTCGGCCAGCTGTTGTTCGTCGGGTAGTTCGCCATGCCAGAGCAGGTAGGCGACCTCTTCGAAGCTCTTCTTCGCAGCGAGTTCCTGCACGGGGTAGCCCCGGTAGAGCAGCGAGTTGGTCTCGGGGTTGACCTTGGAAACCGCGGTCGTGTCGACGATGACGCCGGTCAGACCTTTATAAATATGCGGAGTGACCGCAGGTTCTACAGTTTGGGTGTCAGACATTGTGCTCCTTCAGACCTGTGACGAACTCGGCGTCGAGATGTGCGGGTTCAGGGTGAAATCGAAGATACCCGAATCGAACTGGCTGTACGAGGCATAGTCGAGCAACTCGTATAGATCGGCCCGGTGCTGCATTTCGGGCAACATCGTCGTGAGCGAACCGTGTTCCGAAATCGCATCGAGTCCACGTGCGGCCGAGCCCATCGCGAGGCGCAGCAGGGATACCGGAAAGATCACGAGGTTCATGCCCACGTTCTCGAGTTGCGCCACGGTGTACAGCTCGCCCTTACCGAACTCGGTCATGTTCGCCAGAATCGGCACCGACACGGCTGCGCGAATCGTTTCGAACTCGGCGAGGCTGCCCATCGCCTCGGGAAAAATCGCGTCGGCCCCGGCATCCTGCAGTTGCTTGGCACGGGTCACAGCGGCATCCAACCCGTCAACGGCACGGATGTCTGTGCGCGCCATGACGAGAAAGTTCGGGTCTCGCCGCGCGTCGACGGCCGCGCGGATGCGCTTGATCGCGGTGTCGGCATCCACAACCTGCTTGCCGTCGAGGTGGCCGCAGCGTTTCGGGTTTATCTGGTCCTCGATGTGCATACCGGCCAGGCCAGCGTCTTCGAGGGTCTGAATCGTGCGCGCCACGTTCATCGGCTCGCCGAAACCGGTATCGGCGTCAACGATCGCCGGCAGGTCGGTCATGCGGGCGATCTGCTGCGACCGGCCGGCCACCTCGGTGAGAGTGGTCAGGCCGATGTCGGGCAGGCCGAGGTCGGCCGAGAGTACGGCGCCCGAAATGTAGACGCCCTCGAACCCCTTCTGCTGGATGAGCTTGGCCGAGAGCGGGTTGAACGCGCCGGGGTAGCGCAGAATCCTTCCGCTCGACAGGCCGGCCCGCAGGGCACGGCGCTTGTCGGCGGCTGTCGTGCCGGCGTACAACATTAGAAAATTCCGTTCGGGGTGGCGATGGAGGCCAGCAGTCCCGGCTTGGCCACAATGGTCAGGCCGCCGAGGTCGGCGGACCTCAGCTCCGGCAGGCGCTGGGCCAGTGAGAGGAACCGTTCGATCTCGGATTTTTCCAGAACCGGAGCAGCCAGGGTGCGGAACTTGTCGATGTACTCCGCGCGGGCGAAGGGGCGAGCGCCGAGCGGATGCGCGTCGGCGACGGCGATCTCATCGACCAGGCGGGTTCCGTTGCTGAGTTCGATTTCCACGCGACCGCCGAAGGCCTTCTCGGCCGGGTCGAGGGAGTGGTAGCGACGCGTCCATTCCGTGTCTTCGGTCGTGGTGACGGTGTTCCACAGGGCGATGGTGTCGGGGCGGCCGGCACGCTCGGGGCTGTAGGAGTCGACGTGGTTCCAGGTGCCGTCCTGCAGTGCCACCGTGAAGATATAGGGAATGGAGTGGTCGAGGGTTTCGCGGCTCGCGGTGGGGTCGTACTTCTGCGGGTCGTTGGCGCCGGATCCGATCACGTAGTGCGTGTGGTGGCTGGTGTGGATGACAATGCTCGTGATCGCCCCGGCCACGAGCAGTTCCGGGTGCTCGTTGTGCAGTCGGCGGGCGAGGTCGATCCAGGCCTGCGCCTGGTACTCGGCCGAGTGCTCTTTGGTATAGCTGTCGAGAATGGCGCGCTTGATGCTGCCGGCGGCCGGCAGCGACACGTCATAGGAGCCGCCGGGGCCGTCGAGCAGCCAGGCGATGACACCGTCTTCGCCCTCATAGATCGGGGTGGGGCTGGTCTCGCCGCGCAGCGCGCGGTCAACGGCTTCGACGGCCATTTTGCCGGCGAATGCCGGGGCGTGGGCCTTCCAGGAGGAGATTTCGCCCTTGCGTGATTGGCGGGTGGCCGTCGTGGTGTGCAGTGCCTGGCCGACGGCCTGAAAGATGGTCTCCTCGTCGAGCCCGAGGAGGGTTCCGATGCCGGCAGCGACGGACGGGCCCAGGTGGGCGACGTGGTCGATCTTGTGCGCGTGCAGGGTGATTGATTTCACGAGGTCGATCTGAATCTCGTAGCCGGTGGCGATACCGCGAACCAGGTCGCTGCCGGTCAGGCCTCGCGAGGCGGCGAGGTGCTGGGCGACGGCCGTGATCGGCGGAATATTGTCGCCCGGGTGGGAGTATTCGGCGGCCAGGAAGGTGTCGTGGTAGTCGAGTTCACGTACGGCCACTCCGTTGGCCCACGCCGCCCACTCCGGGGAAACGCGGCGGGCCGGCGCGAGGCCGAACACGGTCGAGCCGTCGCCACCGTTGGAACGGGGGTGCGCAAGCGCCTGCGAGCGGGCGGCAATCACCGGGCGACGGGTCAGGCTGGCCGCGGCTACGGCGGCGTTGTCGATCACGCGGTTGATGACCATCTCGGTCACTTCCTCGGAGACCAGGGCGGGATCGGCGGCGACCTCGGCGATCTTCCAGGCCAGCTGGTCCTCGCGGGCCAGATTCTCGTCGCTCTTGTGAACTCGAACGTGGTGGAGCTGCACGGTGGATCCCTTCGTTAGCCGACCGGAGTGGCCGATTCCCCGTCGATCGCCGCGAGGACGCTCACGAGGCTTTGGTGAAGATGAATATGGGTGGCATGGGCTGCCAGCGACGGGTCGCCGGCAATGATGGCGTCGATAATCAGCAGGTGCTCGGCCGCTGCGGCATGAAGCCGCAACGGATTTCTTCGGGCAAGCCGGCGGATGCGGGCCAAGTGCGTGCGTACGGCGCGCAGGGCGCCGACGAGAAAGGGGTTTGCGACGGCAAGGTCGACGGCGTCTTCGAGTTCATCGATCAGCACGTAATAGCGGTGCACGCCGATATCGCCCTGCTCCAGAAGGTCCGGCGCGGTACGGAACTTCTCGCGGAGTCTAATAAACGGTGCCAGGTCGCGCCGAGTCGCAGCGAGGCGAATGGCCTGCACTTCGAGCGCCTGGCGCAACTCGTACAGTTCGGAGATGCTGTCGACGGAGATGTCGGTCACTTCGAAGCCGCGCCCGCGGCGTCCGACGACGAGGCCGTCGGCGATCAATCGGGCAACCGCTTCTCTCAGCGGGGTGCGGGAAACGCCGATGCGCTCGGCTTGTTCAACTTCGAGCAGGGCAGCCCCCGGTGCGAGGAGGCCGTCGAGAATCTCCCCGCGCAGCTGACGGTACGCCCGCTCGCTTGCTCGAAGCGGAAGGTCTAACCCCAACATTGCGGTTTCTGTATACACAAGTGTGATTCTATTCCACAGTGCCGGGTTATATGCAATACTTCAACCACTCTTTGTATACAGAAGCACTTCGATGGAGAAGGTGGACATGAACGGCGAATCAGGTGGGGGCTACCAGGAGGCCTGGCGACGCAGCATTTCGTCGCCGGAGGACTTCTGGCTGGAGGCCGCCGCGGGCATCGACTGGATCACGCAGCCGACGAGCGCCCTGGCCGTCGACGGCACGGCGACCGGAAGCTGGTTTCCCGGGGGAACGCTCAACACGAGCTACAACGCCCTCGACCGTCACGTTCTGGCTGGGCGCGGTGCCCAGACCGCGTTGATCTACGACTCGGCCATGACCGGCACCCGGGTTCAGCTGAGTTACCTCGAGCTGCTCGGTCGCGTCGCTAAGTTCGCCGGCGCCCTGCGCGCCAACGGCGTCGGTACCGGCGACCGCGTCATCATCTACCTGCCGATGATTCCCGAAGCGGTCGTCGCCATGCTCGCCTGCGCACGCATCGGCGCGGTGCACTCGGTCGTGTTCGGCGGTTTCGCCGCGACGGAACTGGCTGTGCGCATCGACGACGCCCGCCCGAGTGTCATCGTCACAGCATCGGGCGGCCTCGAACCGGGCCGCTCTGTGGAATACCTGCCGCTGGTGGAGAAAGCACTGACGCTCAGCCAGGGCTCGGTGCACACCGTGATCGTGCGCAATCGGGACAGCGTTCCCGGTTCGGCCGCGGACTACCAGGACCGCTCCAAGACGGATGCCCTCTGGCTGGACTGGGCCGATGAAGAAGCCAAGGCCGCACCGGCCGACCCGGTGGCCGTGCGCTCCGACGACCCGCTGTACATTCTGTACACCTCCGGCACGACCGGTAAGCCCAAGGGCATCGTCCGCGACAACGGAGGCCACGCCGTCGCCCTGAACTGGTCGATGCGCAACGTCTACAACGTCGGGCCGGGCGACGTCTACTGGGCCGCCTCCGACGTCGGCTGGGTGGTCGGGCACTCCTATATCGTCTACGCGCCGCTGTTGGCCGGCGTGACCACGCTCATTTACGAGGGCAAACCCATTGGCACGCCGGATGCCGGCGCCTTCTGGCGCGTCGTCGACGAGTACAAGGTCAGGGTGCTGTTCACCGCGCCGACCGCCGTTCGGGCGATCCGCCGTGTCGACCCCGACCTGCTCGAACTGAAGCATCACGACGTGTCCAGCCTGACCAGCCTGTTCCTGGCCGGCGAACGCCTCGACCCCGAAACCTTCCACTGGGCCCAAAACGGGCTGCACTGCCCGGTCGTCGACCACTGGTGGCAGACCGAGACCGGCTGGGCGATCTGCGCCAACCTGCTCGGCATCGAAGAGTTGCCGACCAAACCGGGCTCGGCCACCGTTCCGGTTCCCGGGTATGACATCGCCATTCTGAATTCCCAGGGCAAGCCGATCGAGAAGGACGGCAAGGACGGCAACATCGCCATTCGGCTTCCGTTGCCACCCGGTACCCTGCTCGGGGTCTGGGGCAGTGAGGAACGGTTCGCCAGTTCCTACCTGACCGCGTTTCCCGGCTACTACGCCACCGGCGATTCCGGTCACTTCGATGCCGACGGCTATCTGTTCGTGATGGGCCGCACCGACGACGTCATCAACGTGGCCGGGCATCGGCTCTCGACCGGTTCGCTCGAAGAGGTACTCACGCTGCACCCGGCCGTCGCCGAGTGCGCGGTGCTCGGCGTGCACGACCCGCTCAAGGGTCAGCGTGCCGCCGGTTTCGTCACACTCAAAGCCGGCAGTAGTGTCGACCACGACGTTCTCGTCGCAGAACTCGTCGCCCTTGTCCGGGAGCATGTCGGCCCGGTCGCAGCGTTTCGCGACGTCACCGTACTCGACCGACTTCCCAAAACGCGGTCGGGTAAGATTCTTCGCAAAACCATTCGGCAAATCGTCGATGGTGAAGAATATTCCGTTCCCCCCACCATCGAAGACCCCACGGTTCTCGACGATCTGAAACGCGCGCTGTCAGCATCCGTTTCGTAACCCGGTCACGACCACTTCCCACCCACACCGTGCACCCACAATTTTTCTTGAAACCAAGATTTTTCGTCCCTGAGGCAAGGAGGCCCCATGAGTGAAGCAGTGCAAGACGCCCCACCGAAGTCCACCATCGATTACGAGGCATTTGAAAAGACTCCCCGTTTTCTCGAGTTGAAGCGCACCCGCAACAAGTTCGTCGTACCGATGGCCATTTTCTTTTTGGTCTGGTACTTCGCCTATGTGCTTGCTGCCGCGTACCTACCCGATTTCATGGCAACGCCGGTCTTCGGCCGCATCAATGTGGGCCTGCTGCTCGGCCTCGGCCAGTTCGTCACGACGTTCGCCATCACGATGACCTACGTGACCTTCGCAAACCGCAAGATTGACCCCCGCACCGAAGAACTTCGCCTTGAGCTCGAGCGGATGGAACAGCGATGAACGCACTGCACTCCGTGGCCACGCTGGTCAAACCGGTTGAAAACAACCCGGTCCTGAACATCTCGATCTTTCTCGCGTTCGTGGCGGTCACCCTGATCATCGTGATCCGTTCCGGGCGCAACAATAAGTCGGCCGCGGATTACTACACCGGTGGCCGCTCGTTCACCGGCCCGCAGAACGGGTTCGCCATCGCCGGCGACTACCTCTCGGCGGCATCGTTCCTCGGCATCGTCGGCGCGATCGCGATCAGCGGCTACGACGGGTTCATGTACTCGATCGGATTCCTCGTCGCCTGGCTCGTGGCCCTGCTGCTCGTTGCAGAACTCATGCGCAACACCGGCAAGTTCACCATGGCCGACGTGCTCTCCTTCCGGTTGAAGCAGGGCCCCGTGCGCGTGGCGGCGGCCACGACGACCCTGGCCGTCTGCTTCTTCTACCTGCTCGCCCAGATGGCCGGAGCCGGCGGGCTCGTCTCTCTGCTCCTCGGCATCAACGACAAGCTCGGCCAGTCCATCGTGGTCACCATTGTCGGTGCGCTGATGATCGTCTACGTACTGGTCGGCGGCATGAAGGGCACTACATGGGTGCAGATCGTCAAGGCGTTCCTGCTCATCATCGGTGCACTCGCCATGAGCATCTGGGTTCTCGCCGTCAACGGCTTCGACCTGTCGGCGCTGCTGGACAGCGCGGTCGCCGCCTCGACGTCCGTTCCCGCCGACGCGATCCTTGCCCCGGGCCTGAAATACGGCACGAACCCGCTCGACTTCATCTCTCTCGCCCTCGCCCTGGTTCTTGGAACCGCCGGCCTGCCGCACGTGCTCATGCGTTTCTACACGGTTCCGACCGCGAAGGAAGCTCGTCGCTCGGTTGTCTGGGCCATCTGGCTCATCGGCGCGTTCTACATCTTCACCCTGGTGCTCGGCTTCGGTGCCGCGTCGCTCGTCGGTGCTGACACCGTTCTCGCCGCTCCCGGTGGAGTGAACTCGGCAGCCCCGCTGCTGGCGCTCGCCCTCGGTGGTCCGCTGCTGCTCGGCTTCATCTCGGCCATCGCCTTCGCAACGATCCTGGCCGTCGTGGCCGGCATCACCATCACGGCAGCGACGAGCTTCGCGCACGACATCTACGGATCCGTCATCAAGAAGGGCAAGGGAAACCCCGACGACGAGGTCAAGGTCGCACGTCGCACCGTCATTGTGATCGGTATTCTGGCCATCGCCGGTGGTATCGGTGTGCAGGGGCAGAACATCGCCTTCCTCGTGGCCCTGGCTTTCGCCGTCGCGGCGAGCGCCAACCTGCCGACCATTCTCTACTCCCTGTTCTGGCGTGGTTTCACCACCAGGGGCGCGGTCTGGAGCATGTACGGCGGACTCTCCTCGGCTGTTCTCCTGATCATCTTCTCGCCGGTGTTCTCGGGCACGGACACCTCCATGTTCGGTGCCGACGTGAACTTCGCGATCTTCCCGCTGAGCAACCCCGGCATCATCTCGATCCCGCTCGGGTTCTTCCTCGGCTGGCTCGGATCGGTCACCAGCACCGTGAAGGAGAGCCCGAAGCTCGCCGCCGAGATGTCGGTGCGTTCGCTCACCGGCCACGGCGCCGAAAAGGCCGTCGAGCACTAACCGCCGCCGCACATCCGGCAGCACAACCGGCAGTACAACCGGCAGTACAGCGAACGGGCCAGCCAGGATCTAATCCTGTCCGGCCCGTTTTCTGTTGCCGACCCGCTGGC
Organism: Cryobacterium sp. CAN_C2; assembly: GCF_015751745.1. Classification (NCBI taxonomy): domain Bacteria; kingdom Bacillati; phylum Actinomycetota; class Actinomycetes; order Micrococcales; family Microbacteriaceae; genus Cryobacterium; species Cryobacterium sp. CAN_C2. The sequence goes on along the minus strand of NZ_JADOUX010000003.1, from coordinate 50,888 downwards.
ACACTTGGCCAGCGACCGTGATCTCGAAAACTCCAGCAGATTCCGCGCTGCCGCCGAGCTCGTCGACAGCAATCTCGCAGAACGGTTCAACGCCTGGCACCGACCCGTGGATAGGCGCGCGCTGGCTGGTGACCGTTCCAGTGCCAAAGCGGCTCAATACGGATGCAGGAAGGCTCAGTTCCGAGCACGGCGACGGGCCAGTCGCGCCCATTTCACGCCGCGCGGGAGCTGCGCCAGTGCGCGGGAGGCATAACTCGCGCGCACCCGCGCAAGTCCCGCGTGACGCGTGGCGCGGGACTTCTGGCCAGGCCCCAACTCCCGCGCACCGGCGTAGCTCCCGCGCACCGGCGTAGCTCCCGCGCGACATCCAACCAAAACCTAGGCGAGGAGTGGGGGCGTCTGCCGACGAGGGGACGGCAAGGAAGGAGCAGCGGGAAAGGAGCTGCCCGAAAGAAGCGGCGGCGGCGGGTTGTCCGCGGGGTTGTGAGTTTTGAGGGTTTTCGGGGGCCCCCGCACGCTTTTCGCGGGGGCCCCCGAAAACCCTCAATGTTTGAGCGAGGAGCGGATGACCCGTCGCCGACGCAGGCCGCGCCAAGAAGCCGCGGTACGCGCTGAAGCCGCGGTACGCGCTGCTACTCGCGCATCTTGAGCTCCCCACGGGCGATCCGGGTCGGAGCCGCCTGGGCGACCGGTTTGATCACGATCAGGTCGAGGTTCACGTGCGCCGGCCGTTCCACGCTCGACACGATGGTCTCGGCAATGTCCTCGGCCGAGAGCGGATTGGGCACATTGTCGTAGGCAGCGAAGGCTTTGTCGGCGTCACCGTTGAAGCGAACCAGACCGAACTCATCCGTTCTGACCATGCCCGGCGCGATCTCGATCACCCGAATCGGCTCCCCCGAGAGCTCGAGCCGCAGCACCTCGGTCATCGCGTGGGCGGCGAACTTGGCCGCGTTGTAGCCGCCACCGCCCAGATAAGCGACATGGCCCGCAATCGACGTGACGGTCACGATGTCGGCCGACCCTGCCCCGGAGTCGATGCCGGCGCGCAGTAGCGGCAGAATGGCCGTGGTGACCCGTTTGACGGCGAGCACATTGATCTCGAACATCCAGGCCCAGTCCTCGATACTGCCGGCCTCGACCGTGTCGAGGCCCTTGGCGCCGCCGGCGTTGTTGACGAGGGCGTGCACCGGGCCGGTCGCGGCCAGATAATCGCGCAGGGCGTCGACATCCGCTTGCACCGTGAGGTCGGCGGTGAAGACGTCCGCTCCCGTTTGCGCTTGCAGCGTTGCGAGGCGATCCGCACGCCTCGCGACACCGACCACATCCCATTCGTGCTCACGGAATAGGCGCACGCTGGCGCTTCCGATTCCTGAACTTGCACCGGTCACCACAACTCGTCGAGTACTCATTTCTCCATTGTGGCGGGAGAATGGCTTCAATGAGCGCACTGAGCACGACCACCACACACCCGCAGAAGCGTCGCGTTCCCCTCTGGGACAACGCTCGCTGGATTGCGATCACCCTCGTGGTGGTCGGGCACGCGATTCTCAAACTCATCGGTGAAGCGGATAGCGCGTACACGATGTACCTGTTCATCTACGCCTTCCACGTTCCCGTCTTTGTTGCCGTGAGTGGCTATTTCGCGAAGTCGGGACCGCCCGGCGCGTTGCAGATGCAGCGATTGCTCACCGACCTTGTCTTTCCGTACATCATTTTCGAGACGATCTGGACGGCACTGCGCTGGATTCTCGGCGGCACGCTCGTGCTCGACTACTCGACCGCGAGCTGGACCCTGTGGTTTTTCCTCGCACTGCTGTTGTGGCGCATCGCGCTGCCCTACCTTGTGCTGCTGCGCTATCCCCTCACGATCAGCATCATGATCTCGATCGGGGCCGGCTACCTCTCGAATATCGACGGAACATTCGCCCTCTCCCGTACCCTCGGGCTGCTGCCGTTCTTCGTGTTCGGCTGGAAACTGCGCCAGTGGCTTCTGACCGATACCTGGCTGGAGCTGCGCGCCGGCCTGGTCTGGCGCTGGCGGGCCGGTGCACTCGGCCTTTTTGGCCTGCTGTACCTGCTGATCGGGCTCAACATCGAGACCCTGCGTATCCTGCAGGTGCGCCGTTTTCTGCTCTATGACGAGTCGTACGCGACGTTTGACTATTCCGAGTTCTGGGCCGGCGGCATCCGTCTGGCTGTCATGCTGCTCGCCTTCGCGCTCATCGTGGCGTTCCTCATGCTCATACCGCGGCGCACGACCTGGTTCACCGACCTCGGCGCGGCGACGATGTATATCTACCTGCTGCACACCTTTGTGCTCTACCCGCTGCGCGAGACCGGGGTGCTGGACGGCCCACAGCCGGGGTGGGTGTTGCCGGGCATGATCGCACTGAGCGTGGTGATCTCGATCGTGCTGTCGCTGCCCGTCGTGCGGCGGCTGGTTCGGCCCCTGGTGGAGCCGAAGGCGCGCTGGCTGTTTGGGCCGACGGCGACGACTCCAACCGGCACGATCGTGCCGCCGCACCGCAATCCCAAGTAGCCGCACGCACAACATGACGTTGTGTTTCGTTCGCTCTTGCACGGCCATTCGGGCCTCTTTATGCTCGGGCCAGAGCGCTGGAGAGTCCACGCCGTATGAGCCGGAGGCTATCGTGACCGACAATTCTTCATCGTGGAAGTTCGAAACCAAGCAGGTTCACTCCGGCGCTCGACCCGACCCGGTCACTAACGCGCGGGCCACGCCGATCTACCAGACCACCTCGTACGTATTCAACAGCGCCGAGCACGCCCAGAACCTGTTCGCTCTGGCCGAATTCGGCAACATCTATACCCGCATCCAGAACCCCACCCAGGCGGTCGTCGAAGAGCGCGTCGCTGCCCTGGAGGGCGGAACCGCGGCGCTGCTGCTGTCGAGCGGTCAGTCGGCATCCACTTTTGCGGTGTTGAACATTGCGCAGGCCGGCGACCACATCGTGTCGTCGAGCTCGATCTACGGCGGCACCTACAACCTGTTCAAGTACACCCTGGCCAAACTGGGCATCGAGGTCACCTTCGTCGAGGACCAGGATGACGCGGCCGAATGGCAGCGAGCGGTGCGACAGAACACCAAGCTGTTCTTCGCCGAGACCATCGGCAACCCGCGCATCAACGTGCTCGACATTTCGCTGGTAGCGGATGTCGCCCACGCGGCCGGCATTCCGCTCATCGTTGACAACACGATCGCCACGCCCTACCTCATTCGCCCGTTCGAGCACGGCGCCGACATCATCGTGCACTCGGCCACGAAGTTTCTCGGCGGCCACGGCACCATAATCGGCGGCGTACTCGTCGACGGCGGCAAATTTGAGTGGTCCAAGAACGTGGAGAAGTTTCCCGGCCTGACCGAACCCGACCCGTCGTACCACGGTGCGAGCTACACCACTGCGGTCGGCGACGGCCTCGCCTACGTCATCAAGGCCCGCGTGCAGCTACTGCGTGACCTCGGCTCGGCCATCGCCCCGGCGAGCGCCTGGCAGTTGATTCAGGGCATTGAGACGCTCAGCCTGCGCATCGAACGCCACGTGCAGAATGCCCAGGACATCGCCGAGTGGCTCGACAACCACGACGATATCGCCTCGGTGAACTACGCCGGATTGCCGTCGAGCCCGTGGTATGCCAACGCCAACAAGTACGCGCCGCTCGGCGTCGGTGCGGTGCTCTCGTTCGAGCTCAAGGGTGGTGTCACGGCCGGCCGCGCACTCGTCGACAACCTGAGCCTGTTCAGCCACCTCGCCAACATCGGCGACGTGCGCTCCCTGGTGATCCACCCAGCCTCGACCACGCACGCCCAGCTCACCCCGGAGCAGCAGCTCACCGCCGGCGTCACGCCCGGCCTTGTGCGCCTCTCGGTCGGCATCGAGAACGTCGCCGATCTGAAAGCCGACCTCGAGGAAGGTTTGGCCGCCGCCCGAGCGGTCGTCAAACGCGACCGCACCGACGCCTGAACCACACGTCAAACGCGACCGCACCGACGCCTGAACCACACGTCAAACGCGACCGCACCAACGCCTGAACCACACGTCAAACGCGACCGCACCAACGCCTGGGGCCGTACAGGCCATCTTCGCCCGGGAGTTCGACGTAACATGCGCCCGGGTAGTTCATTCGACCGCCAGACTGGACGCGTATGGAATGGCAATCGTCAGCAGACACGGTCCCGTCGAGCTTCATCACCGAAGCCCAGGCGCGCTCGGTGCTCGGCAAGCCTCCGGCCACCGGCGCCTGGCGAGACGGCGACCCGGTCGGCCACCGACAGTTCGTCAACCTCGGCCCCCTCAGTTTCGAGGCCGGGGGCACCCTGCCGGACGCCCGCCTCGCCTACGAGACCTGGGGCACCCTCAGTCCGGCCGGCGACAATGCCGTGCTCGTGCTGCACGCCCTCACCGGTGACAGCCACGTGGCCTTCGCGCCCGGGCCCGGGCAGGAGATCGGAGGCTGGTGGAACGGCATCGTCGGCCCCGGCCTCGCCGTCGACACCGATGTGTGGTTCGTCGTGGCGCCGAACATGCTCGGCGGCTGCCAGGGCAGCACCGGGCCGGCCTCGCTCGCGCCCGACGGGACGGAGTGGGGCATCCGCTTCCCCTATCTGACCATTCGCGACCAGGTGAGCGCGCAACGGGTGTTCAGCGACCGACTCGGCATCGACCGGTGGACGGCCGTCATCGGCGGTTCCATGGGCGGCATGCACGCCCTTGAGTGGGCGATCGAGACCCCCGACCGGGTCGACCGCCTGATCCTTCTGGCCGCGCCGCCGATCACGACCGCCGACCAGATCGCCCTCAACTCGGTGCAGATCGAGGCCATTCGCACCGACCCGGCTTTTCGAGCCGGTGACTACTACGACGAAGCGGATGGCGACGGTCCGACCCGTGGGCTGGCCCTGGCCCGTCGAATGGCATTGTTGAACTACCGAAGTCCGGCCGAACTCAACGCTCGCTTCGACCGTGGCTGGCAGAGCGACATCAGTCCGCTCGGCGAAAACGGTCGCTTCGCCGTGGAATCGTACCTTGACTTTCATGGCAATAAATTCACCCGACGCTTCGACGCCAACAGCTACATCGTGCTGGTCGAAGCCATGAACTCGCACGATGTCGGTCGCGGTCGCGGCGGTGTCGCGGCCGCCCTCGGTCGGGTAACGGCCCGCTCGGTCGTCGTCGGAATCGACAGCGACCGACTGTTCCCGGTCGATGGCCAGCGCACCATCGCCGCTCACCTGCCGAACAATATCGATGGCCCCACCGCGGTGGTGCTCGAATCCGGGTACGGTCACGATGGATTTCTCATCGAGAACGATGCAATCGGCGCCCAGATTCGACGGGTGTTGCACTAGGGCGAACCCGCGTGTGTCCCGCCCGGTATGGTGCTGATAGAACACGTTCATTCTCAACCGGACAGGCACCCATGCAACGCATTGTCAAGGAGCGCGATCGCCTCTTACGAAGAGCGGTGCAAGCGGCCGGGCTGACCGGGTCGGCAACGACGATGGCGTGCCTTCTCGTGCCCGGCGGGCTGGAAGCCGGCGCGCGCCTGTGGGCCGCTGTGCTCGTACTATTTCTGACCGCTGGACAATACCTGCTGGGCAGCACCGGGGCCCTGCGGTGGGCCGTCCTGACCGTGCTCAGCGGGATAGCGATCATTCTGGTCGTCGGCTTCACCAGCCATCCGGGCGTTCCCCCGAACCTGATCGAGGAGAGCGTCATCGGTATGGTCTCCACCGCGCCGATGTGCGCGATCGCGGCCGTCCTGCTGACCAGCCCGCGCCGACTGCTGCTGCTCGTGTCGTGCTTCGTGCTCACCGTCACGAGCGTGGCTGTCGTGACGGTCAATGCGCCCGACCGCGCGGTGCTGCTGACCCTGACCGTGAGTATGTGGCTGGCCTTCACCCTCGCGTCCTGGTGGATGGCGCAGAGCGTGCCCCGCGTGATGCATCGCATCGCCGCGATCGGGCGCGCCCACCGTGCCGAACGTCACGCGAGCGAGCTGGAGGCGCAGCGCCGCCAGGATGCCCGCCTGCTGCACGACACGGTACTCGCCACCCTCACTCTGCTCGCCCACTCCGGTGTCGGGGTGAGCCCGGCCGCCCTACAAAAACAGGCCGGCGACGACGCCCGTCTGCTGCGCCAGTTGCGCCTCGGCGGCCTGCCGACCCCGCGTCGGTCCGGGGTCTACAGCCTGGAACCGGCGACGGTACTCACCCTCGGCGACACCCTCGACGCCGTGCGCCAACGTTTTGAACGCATGGGCCTCACGGTCAACTGGCACGGTAGAGGCCAGGTGCAACTGCACAGCAACGTACTCGATTCGTTTCTGCTGGCCCTGTCGGAATGCCTCGAAAACGTGCGCCGCCACTCCGGTGTCGACCACGCCGATGTGACCATAACGGATGACGACACCACCGTTCGCGCGATGGTCACCGACACCGGGGTCGGCTTCGACCTCGGCCAGGTCGGGTCGGAACGGCTCGGCGTCGCCGAATCGGTCATCGCACGGCTGCGGGATGTCGGCGGCAACGCCCGCCTGTTCTCCTCGCCCGGCGCCGGAACGACGGTCGTGCTCGAGGTGCCCAAGTGAACCAGTTCAGCGATACCGCGCCCATCGCCACCCACCCGCGGGCACGCGGTGTCGGTTCGCGTCTGCTCGGCGGTCCCTCCGAACGCATCTGGCCGCCGGCATCCGCTGACCACCGCACCCGAGCGGACCTGTTGCCGTTGCGTTTTCCGCGCACGATGCTGCGCGGAGACGGGCGCATCACCGTCTTCCGGTCGGACCAGAACGGTTTGGGTGCGCGTCATCTCGGCATCGGCATGAGCGTCAGCGGGGCGTGCATCGCTCTGTTTCTGCTCGTGCGGCTGATAATTCAGTGGGACCCGGCGCACCTTCCGGTGCTGAGCATTCTGGCCTGGGCGATTCTGCTGGCGACGGCGGTGGCCGTGAACCTCGCGGTGCACAAACTCGCGTCCCGCATGCCGCTTTGGCTGTTCCTGGTTGCCATCGGCGCCTGTGCGGTCGTCGTCGCGCTGGATCTGGCCGGATCGTGGGGGGTGGCCGGCACGGCAGCTTTCCCCACCGCGGCCCCGGCCGTCGGGGCTTTTCTGCTGTCGATCGTGACGCTGCGGGAGGCCGGCGATATCGCCATGGCCACCGGTGCCCTCGGCCTGACCATGAGCGCGGCGACCCTGTTCACAACGCGCGACGACCTGCTCACCCTCGGCCCGGATATTCTCTCCATTGCCCTGGCGGTGGCGCCGGCGCTGGTCGGTGCGAGCATCGTGCAGGCGTTTCGGCGCATGGTGCAGCGCGAACTCGACCTCGTGCTGGTGCAGAGCACGGTGTCCCAGCCGCGATTCGCGGTCGGCATGCTTGCCTCCGAACAGCTGGCCCGGCTCGACTTCGACGCCGAGACCCTGCTCGACGATGTGGCCCAGGGCCGCACGGCACTTCCGCTCGCGCTGTCGACGGCGACGACGGCGGCTTCCCTGGCCACCCAACTGCGTTTGCAGCTGATCCAGGGCCGCACCGAAACCTGGCTGCACCATGCCATCACCGAGAGTGAATTTCTCGGCCCGGTCGTTGCGCTGAGCGATCCGGCCGGCCTGGCCGGCCTGCTGTCACCGCCGCAACGCGATGGGCTGCTGCTGACAATTTGGCTGCTGATCGGGGATACGGCCCGGTCCGGGGCATCCGTCTCACTGCGTCTTGGACCAATTGCCCCCACGCACGGGGCGGGTCCGCATCGAAAAGTGCGATTTCCGATCGAATTGACCACAACGGGGATAGCGCGGCGGCGTGTCGATCCGGAAACGTGGCAGGCGATTCGTGCGGTTGGCCCGCATGTGGACTCCAACCAGGCCGGAAGCCTTCGGGTAGACATCGAGTGCAGTGTGGACAATCCCGCGGATGCCTAGTGTTGGGGATTTTGACGATAAGGTGCAGGGAGTAGGAGGCAGAAAATGACGACAACAGACCGTCCCATTCGTTTGGCCCTTGTTGATGATCACAGGATGCTCTTGGGGGCACTCACCGAGTGGATCCGGAGCGCCGCCGATGACATCGAGATGGTGGCGGCGGTGACCACCTGGCCCGAGCTGCTCACGCATCCCGAGTTTCCGGTGGACGTCGTGCTGCTTGACCTCGATCTCAAGGACAACATTCCGGTGTCCCTGAAGATTTCCACGCTCAAGACGACCGGCGTGAAGACGGTGCTCATGAGCACCTATTCTGAGCCGGCCCTCGTGCGCGAAGCCCTCGCGGCGGGAGCGCTCGGCTACCTCGTGAAGAGCGAGGAGGCGAACATGATCGTCGACGCCATTCGCGCCGCCTACAACGGCAAGTCGTACATTTCGGCTGAGCTCGACTATGCGCTCAACTCGACCGAGAACGTCGAAGGTCCGCGCCTCAGTGCGCAGGAACGCCGGGTCATGGCGCTCTACGGTGCCGGCGAGCCGGTGAAGGCCGTCGCCTACCAGCTCGGCATCTCCGAGGAGACCGCCAAGAGCTACCTCAAGCGCATTCGCGAGAAGTACCGCCTCGCCGGGTACGACGTGGGAACCAAGGTCGCGCTGCGCAAGCGAGCCATCCACGACGGCATTCTGCTGACGGACTAGCGCGCAGCATCCGCTGCTGACCTGGCCGGCCAGCATGTCGATATGCTGGCCGGTCCGCCGCGTCAACGCGGGCAGACGATCGGTATCAGTTGGGTGCCGTAGGGCACGTGCTGGCCCGCCTGGCGACGCTGACGGTCGATGCTGAAGGTGAGCAGGGTCAGCAGCACACCGATCGCGCTCAACCCAACGCCGATCCAGACCGGCGCGAGGTAGCCGAGCCCCGCAGCGATCGCGGCACCGCCCAGGGCCGCACCAAGGGCATTGCCGACGTTCAGCGAGGAATGGTTGAGCGCCGCGGCGAGCGACTGGCTCTCGTGGGCGACGTCCATCAGCCGCGCCTGAATGGTCGGCGAGAGAGCGGAGGCGCCGGCGCCGATCAGGAACACGCTCGCCAGCAGCCCGGCCAGGAACTGCGCCGACAGGCCGAGCGTGACGAGGGCGACGATGAGTACGCCGAAGGAGATGTACATCGTGCGGCGCACGCTCCAGTCGGCCAGCGCTCCCCCGGTGAAGTTGCCGGCCGTCATGCCGAGGCCGACGACCACCAGAACGAGCGGCACCGCGGCGGCGGCGAGCCCGGTGATCTCGATCACGAGCGGCGCGACGTAGGTGTACACGGCGAACAGCCCGCCGAAGCCGATCGCGCCGATCGACAGGGTGATCCAGACCTGCAGCCTGCGGAACGCCCGCAGCTCGGCGCGCATCGTGGCCTTCGGGTTGCCGGCCTGGAAGGGCACGAACACGGCGACGGCCACGAGGGTGAGCGCGAAAATTGCGGCGACGACGAGGTAGGCCGCGCGCCATCCGCTGGTCTGACCGATCCAGGTGATCGTCGGCACCCCGATGACGTTGGAGATCGTCAGGCCGCTCAACACGATCGCTATGCCGCGGGCACGCTTGCCGGGACCCATCAGGTGGGCCGCGACGAGCGAAGCAATGCCGAAGTAGGCGCCGTGCGGCAGCCCGGCCACGAACCGGGCGGCGAGCACGGTCTCGAAGGTGGGCAGCAGTGCCGAGGCGATGGTGCCGAGGGTGAACGCGGTCAGCAGACCGAGCAGCAATTGTTTGCGCGGCCAGCGGGCAGCGGCCGCGGCAATCGTCGGCGCTCCGACGACAACGCCGAGGGCGTAGGCCGAGATGAGCCAGCCGGCCTGCGCGTTGGCGGCATCCGGTGCGCTGGCGTAGAGGCCCGGCAGCAGGTCGGCGGCGAGGTTCGGCAGCAGACCCATGGCGACGAATTCAGTTGCGCCGATGCCGAAGCCGCCGAGGGCGAGGGCGAGGAGGGCAAGACGAATTCGGGTCGACGACAGCTGCGTCGACCCGTCAGGAGTGAGGGGCATGCGATAAGCCTAAGCCTCGGCCTGCTCGCGTGTGGGGTCTGGCCCCCGGCGAACCTGCAGATCACTCCGCGATCTCAGGCGTCGAGGGCGGTCTCCAGACGCTCCAGCTTGCCGGTCAGCTCGCCGGTGTGCCCGGGACGGATGTCGGCCTTGAGCACGAGGGAAACGCGCGGTCCGAATGCGCTCACCGCCTCGGTCGCCGCCTTGATGACGGCAAAGACCTCGTCCCAGTCGCCCTCGATGGTGGTGAACATGGAATCGGTGTGGTTGGGCAGGCCGGATTCGCGCACGATGCGCACGGCGGCGGCGACCGCATCGTGCACGGATCCCTGCGAGTCGGCGGCACCGGACGGTGCGACAGAAAAAGCTACGAGCATGGTGTCTCCCTAAATGTTGTGGTCGGTGGCGGTAAGGTGTGGGCCAACGGATGCGGGTTCGCCCCGCGGTGGCCTGAGTCGATACAGGGCTCGGAGCGCCCAGCCGAGCAGCACGAACTCGAGCAGGTTACGCAGGCTCAGCACGAGCACCAAGAACGGATTGGCCACGAGCACCCAGTAATACAGGTAGGGGTAGACGACCTGGGTGAGGGCGGCCAGCGCAAGCCCGAGCAACGCCGGTGTGCGCCAGGGCCGGCCGTTCACCACGATCCCCAGAATGATCGGAGCGGCCAGCCAGCTGATGAACTGCGGCGAACCAACCTTGTTGAACGCGATCAGGGTCACCGTCAACGCGAGCGTCAACGGCGGCAGAACCGCCAGCCAGCCCGCACCCCGGCGCTGGGCCCGCAGGCCGAGCAGCAGCACGGCGGCGGCGGCGAGCGCCAGCAGCGGAGTCATCACGGCGCTCATGATCGTGGTGCCCGTGCCGGCGACCTGAAATGTGAGAAGCTGGCGGTCGTAGTAGATGAAACTGCCGTTCACTCCGAGCACGGCCTGCCAGAGCCACGGCCCGGCGACGGGCGATTCGATCTGGATCCCCCGGCCCGCCTGCTCGGCCACGAAACTCAGCACGTGAATGCCGCTTCCTCGGCTCAGGCTGAGCGTCGCGGCCACAGCGACGACCGCCGCGGTGACCGCAGCGGCGACCCCGAGCATCCGCCAGCGCAGTCGCGACGCCACGAACAGGGCGGCGAGCGCCGCGACCGGCCAGATCTTGATCCAGGTCGCAAGTGTGAGCAGCATCGTGCCCCACAGTGGGCGGCGGCGCAGCCAGAGCAGGGCGACGATGCAGAGCGGCACCGTGACCGAGTCGATGCGGAGGAGCGCGATCGGACCGAGCAGGGCTAGAAAGACCAGCCACCACCAGGCCGCTCGTTGGTGTGAGCGCACAAGCACGAAAAATGCCCCGGCGTTCAACCCGGTCACCAGTACAAACCAGGTTCCGAGGTAGGCCGCACCTCCGAGGACGAACGCGCTGACGATCGGCACCAGGGCGAGCACCGGGTACACGAAGTTCTCGGTGATTCCGACGAGGCTGCCAGCCACCGCGTTCTCCGCCCAGCCGCGGTAAACGACCCTGACATCGCCGAGCGGATGCCCGGGCCCGAACAGGGCCAAAACGATCAGCAGCAGGTGCACGAGCGCGAAAGCCGACCACAGCGCGGCGCGCGGATGCCGCAGAACCGGCCGCGTGGGCCGCGGTATGGTGTCGCTGCGGGTCTCGTCGTGAATTCGCACGCTTTACTTTCGCACAGGCAACCGCTTCGCCGCATCGCGTCCCGCTCTAACGGGTCGGGCGTGGTCCCGGATCGATCCCGTGGCCCAGGAACGCAGCGACGGCCCGCGGCACGGCATCGGCCACGTCGAGGGCCGCGATCGGACCACCGGCGGAAGCCAGGTTCGCGGCTTCGGCATGCAGGAGCGCGGCGGTGGCTACGAGCGGGGCGAGGGAGGCGGCATCCGCTTCGAGCTGGTCGGAATGGGTGGCCAGGAGCGCCCCGAGAATTCCGCCGAGCACGTCGCCCGACCCGGCCGTGGCCAGCCAGGCCGGCCCGGTCGACACGGTCAGCCGAGCGCCCGACGGCGATGCCACGTGGGTGACGGCCCCCTTGAGCAGCACCGTCACGTCGAACAGACGCGCGGCACGAATGGCCCACTCGCCCGGGTTCGCGGCGATCTGCGAGGCGGAGCCCGGCTTGGCCTCATTCGCGAGCATCACGGCCAGTTCGCCAGCGTGCGGGGTGATCACGGTCGGCCCGATCGCGCGCGACATCAGGTCGAGGGCGCCCGCGTCGAGGACGGTGGGCAGGCCCTCGGCGAGCGCCGCCCTGAGGGCGGTGGTGACGGCATCCGATCTCGTGGTCGAGTTGATGCCGGAGCCGAGCAGCCACGCTTGCACGCGGCCGGGCACGGTCACGATCTCGGGACGGCGCTGCAGCACGAGGGTGGCGGCGCGGCGCGGACCGAGGTAGCGAACCATGCCGAGGCCGGTTCGCACGGCCGCGTCGACACCGAGCACGGCGGCACCCGGGTAGTCCCTGGAGCCGGTGCGCACTCCGAGCACTCCGCGCGAGTATTTGTCGTCACCGGCCTCCGGCCGGGAGATCCAGTCGCGGGCCTGTTCAGCCTCCCATTCGAGCCAGCCACACGGTTTCACCATGCCTCCACGATAGGTCGTTTTGGCTGGCCCCGGCCACCTCAAGCGGATGCCCCGGCGCTGGCCGTCGACAGCGGCGGCCAGCTGGGGCCGGTTCAGTGTGCCGACTGCGATTCTTCGCGCTCCCGCATGGGGCGGCGATCGGACGCCGGGGTCTGCGACACGCAGATGATGTTGCCCTCGGTGTCTTTGAACCACGCCGCACGTTCCTCATTCATCGTCGCGATGCCGTCTTCAGTTTTCAATCCCGGAAAATCGTATTCCTGGAACGTGACGCCACGACCGCGCAGGGCGGCGACCTCAGCGTCGATATCGTCTGTGACGAATGCGATCGCGGTGTTGGCCGCGGTGCCGGCATTGTCGGTTTCGTAGACCATAATCGCGGCGCCTTTCGGGGTGCGATAAAGCAACCCCTCCACCCGCTCTTCATCGGGTTCCATACCGAGCACGTCCTTGTAGAAGCGCCGGGCACGTGCCAGATCACGTGCGGGAAGTACCGAGTAGGTTTCTAATTGGCTGAACATGAGCTTTCCCTTTCTGCACCCACTGTGCATTTTTCAGGAAGTATTTTACCCCCGTCCCGCCGCCTTGGCGAGGTGCGAGGGGTATCCGCAAGTCACCGGCCCAGCGCGGGTCAGTCTCGGGCTGTGTCGGCGAAGCGTTTCCGCGCTATCTGGGGGATCGACCTGGGGCCAACCCGGTTATTCCTCCATGACCGCCAGGCTGCGACGTTCCAGGTCGGCGAGGCTGTCCCGTAATCTGGCCTGTCCGTCGTGGCGAATTGATCCTTGAAACATTTCTTTGAGTTTTCTTTCGCGACTTTCGGCTTTTCGGGTCGATATTCCTGATTTTTCCTCGGGAATGTCGGTGGGTGGATGTTGGGTTGAATCATGAACAACGTGGCACTGGAACTAACACAGGCCGCCGCCGCCGTGGCGGCGCTGGGGGGTTCGAGCGCCGAGTTCAGCCGTCTGTCGGATGCGCAGGTGCTTGCCGCTCGGGGTCCGATCGCTGATCTGTTGCGGCTGAGTAATACGGCGGCGGCGTTGCTGGCGGGCACGATTGCCGAGCGGTCCCGGCCGCAGTGGGGCCAGTCCGGTCTGGCGGCGCGGCAGGGGTTTGGTAATCCGACGTTGATGGTGCAGCACGCCACAGGCCTGAGCCGCATCGACGCCGGCCGGCTACTCGCGGTCGGGGTGCTGATGAGCGACACCGAGACCGCCGAACGGCTGGCGGCCGAACGGCTGGCGGCCGACGCCGCGCGTGACGCGGCGCCGTTATCCCCGGCACCGCCGGTCGCGCCGCTGCCGGTCGTGCTGCCGGTCGTGCTGCCGGTGCCGTGGCAGGCGCCGATCGTGCACGCCGTCGCTGACGGCCGTGTCTCGCCCGGCGTCGCCGACGCCCTACTGCGGGGCCTGGGCACCCTGGACCAAGCCATCACCGCCGAGAAACTCGCCGCGGCCCTACGCGTGCTGCTGGCCACGGCTCCGGGGATGAACACCGAACAGGCCTACAAACGCGCCCGGCGGCTGCGCGACGACCTCGACGCAGCCGGCGTTCTCGCGCGGGAAAAACAAGCGCGCGACGACACGAGCTGGTCGCTGTGGCGACGCGCTGACGGCATGGTCACCCTCCACGCCCTGCTACCACCGGAGCAGGGCGAACTGTGGTTGGCGGCCTACGACGCACTGACCAGCCCGCGCCGCGGCGGCGTCAGGTTCGTTGACCCAGAGCGGGCAGCGTGGGCGCAGAGCGTGAAAGACGACCCGCGCACCCTCGACCAGATCGCCGCCGATTCCTTCACCCAACTGCTCACACTCGGCGCCGACGCCGACCCCAACACCCTTTTCGGCGGCCGCCGCCCCTCCGTACGCGTCATCGTCACCGAACACAACCGCCCCACTATCCCCAGCGGCGGCAGCAGCAGTGGCAAGTCAGCGTTTGGATACCTGGAGGGCAACCCTGCCCCGGTGTCCGGTGAGACGATCGACCGGCACCTGTGCGGCTCCGGCTACCTCGGAATTCTCTTCGACCACACCGGGCAACCCCTCAACATCGGCCGCGACCAACGCCTCTTCACCACCGCCCAACGCCACGCCCTCGCGGTACGCGACGGCGGATGCCGCTGGCCCAGCTGCGACCAACCACCCTCCTGGACCGAAACCCACCACATCGAAAACTGGCTCACCGACCACGGCCTCACCAACATCGACCACGCCATCCTGCTCTGCGCCCCACACCACCTGCTCCTTCACAACCGGGGCTGGAAAGTACTCCACAAAGCCAGCCAGTACTGGCTGCAACCCCCAGCCGAAATCGACCCCGAGCAGACGCTCATCGCACTCCCCAGCAAAAACCCCCTCATGACCGAGGACCTCCGACTCGACCCAACGGCGGTTCATCTCACCGGAGCCGGCACCGACAACAAGAGCGAGGCACGCGATGGCGGTCTTGACACACTCGACCAACGAAACACGCCCGACCAACGAGACCAGCTCGACCAACGAGGCACGCTTGACCAACGGAATGGGCGCGACCAACGGAATAGGCGCGACCAACGAGGCACGCTTGACCAACGATATGGGCGCGACCAACGGAATGGGCGCGACCAACGAGGCACGCTTGACCAACGATATGGGCGCGACCAACGAGGCACGCTTGACCAACGATATGGGCGCGACCCGAGACCGGGTCACCCACCGGGCGACTGGCGCAACTGAACTCGGGACCGAAACTGAACCCGGCCGCTGCCCGTGTGGGCGCACCGACGACAATGGCCAGACACGGGATGGCGACAGGCTCTAGTCGCGGCGGGTGGCGTCTTGCACTTCGCCGACGAGTTCCTCGATGATGTCCTCGAGAAAGAGCACCCCGGTGGTCTCGCCCTCGGCGGTGAACGAGCGGGCCAGGTGCGCGCCCGAGCGGCGCATGGTGGCGAGGGCATCTTCGAGGTCGGTGTCTTCGAAAATAGAAATCAAGGCACGGATGCGCTTGGCCGGAATTCGCCCGGCGTAGCTGTCCGGTGCGGCCAGCGTTGCGGCACCGGTCACAGCCGAAGCAACATCGAGGTCGAGCACGTCTTTCAGGTGCACGTACCCGGTGAGGTAGCCCTCGGCGTCCGCGAGTACGTAGCGGGAGAAGCCGTGGCGTGTCACGGCCTTCTCCACGTCGGCGGGCGTGGCCGACTCCGGCAGGCTGACCAGCGTGGCCAGGCCCACAGCCACGTCCCGCACCTTGAGATTGGTGAACTCGAACGTTGCCGTGAGGGCGCCGGTTCCGTCGCTCAGCACACCCTCACGGGTGGACTGGGTGACGATCGTGGCGACCTCATCGAGGGTGTACGCGCTCGTTGCCTCGTTCTTCGGCTGCACCCCGAACAGGCGCAACACACCGTTGGCGCAGGCGTTGAGGGTGACGATCAGCGGCTTGAAAACGCGAGCGACGAATACGAGTGGCGGCGCGAGCAGCAGAACAGCTCGGTCCGGCACCGAGAATGACAGGTTCTTCGGCACCATCTCACCAAACACGACGTGCAGGTAGGAGACCAGCAGCAGCGCAACGATGAACGCGATGGTGCCGATCGCGGCATCGGGCAGACCGGTCAGGCCCAGCGGCACCTCCAGCAGGTGGTGGATCGCCGGCTCGGAGACGTTCAGAATGAGCAGCGAGCACACCGTGATACCCAGCTGGGAGGTCGCCAACATAAGAGTCGCGTGTTCCATCGCCCACAGCGCGGTCTTGGCGCTGCGTTTTCCGGCCTCGGCGAGCGGTTCGATCTGGGAGCGGCGGGCCGAGATGACGGCGAATTCCGCTCCGACGAAGAAGGCGTTGGCGGCGAGAAGCACGACCAACCAGGCAATTCCGGCCCAGTCGCTCATTTGTCGCTCACCTTCTTTCGGTCGGACTTGGTTTCACCGGACAGCGCGGGTTCTGGGGCGGCCCCGGGGGTGAAGCGCAGCCGGTCGATGCGGCGCCCCTCGAGCCGTTCCACGGTGAGGAATCCGCCGCTGACCGGCACGCGATCGCCGATCAACGGCAGCCGGCCCAGCTCGCTCATGACAAAACCGGCCACGGTCTCGTACGGGCCCTGCTCCGGCACGACGACGCTCGTGCGATCGAGCAGTTCGTCGGGGCGCAGCATGCCGGGAAAGGTCAGAGAATCGGGTGAGCGAACCACGCCAGCACGGGCACGGTCGTGCTCGTCGGCAACCTCACCGACCAGTTCCTCGACCAGGTCTTCGAGAGTGACCACGCCGGCGGTACCGCCATACTCATCGACGACGATCGCCATCTGGTAACCACGACCGCGCAGCTCGCCGAGCAGGTCGTCGAGTTTCATCGTTTCGGGCACGCGCACCGGGTCGGTCTGCAGGGCTGACACCGGAACATCCGCTCGGCGAGTGCGGGGCACGGCCACCGCCTGCTTGACATGCACGATGCCCACGACGTCGTCGACGCTTTCGTCGACGACGGGAAAACGCGAGTAACCGGTGGAGCGGGCGAGGTCGATGACGGCCTGCGCCGAATCGGTGCGGTGAATGCTCGCGACGCGCGGTCGCGGCGTCATGACGTCGGAAGCCGTGTGCCCGGAGAACAACAGTGTGCGGTGCAGCAGGGTCGCGGTGTCCTTTTCGAGCAGTCCGGCGCTGGCCGAACGGCGCACGAGCGAGGAGAGTTCCTCGGCGGTGCGAGCGCCGGAAAGTTCTTCTTTCGGTTCAATGCCGACGGCGCGCAGCAAGCCGTTGGCGCTGTTGTTGAGCACGAGCACGGCCGGTTTGAACACGGCCGTGAACACGGTCTGGAACGGAAGCACCAGGCGAGCAGTCTGAATGGGCAGGGCGAGCGCGAAGTTCTTCGGAACCAGCTCGCCGATGACCATCGACACCAGGGTCGCCGTCACGATCGCGATCGTGGTGCCGAACGCCGGAACGAGGTCGACGGGCAGTCCCACCGCGGTGAGTGGGCCGCGGAGCAGCGACGACAGTGCCGGTTCGATCGTGTATCCGGTGAGCAGCGTCGTGAGGGTGATGCCCAGCTGCGCGCTCGAGAGGTGCGTCGAGGTGATTTTCAGCGCGGCAATGGTGAGAGCGAGGCGGGTCTCCCCGCGATCGCGTCGCGCTTCGAGGTCGGCGCGGTCAAGATTCACCAGGGCGAACTCACTGGCGACGAAAAGGCCCGTTCCGACGGTCAGGATGAGTCCAAACCCGAGCATGATCAACTCAGACAAGGATTTCACCGCCAGCGGCTACGGGCGAGGGTTTGTGGGAAGCGGGTTCAGCAGTGGGAGGGTCATCCATTATTCACCGAAGTATACCGGGCACACCTGTCGGAACGCCCGGTGGTCGAGCAGTGCCGGCTACCAGCGCAGCCCCAGACCGTTCGGCAGCGCCTCCAGCGCTACCAAGACACCGGCAGCGCCTTGCCCTCTTCGTAGCCGGCGGCCGACTGAATGCCCACGAGCGCTTTCTCGTGAAAGTCGGCGACGGTGGTGGCCCCGGCGTAGGTGAACGAGGAGCGCACCCCCGAGGTGATCATGTCGAGCAGGTCCTCGATCGACGGCCGCAGCGGATCAAGGTAGATCTTCGAGCTTGAGATTCCCTCGGCGAACAGGGTCTTGCGGGCGAGGTCGTAGGCGTCGAGGCGCTCGAAACGCGCCTGAACGGCCTTCGTCGACGCCATTCCCCAGCTTTCCTTGTAGAGCGCACCACGGGCATCCGCATTCAGTGTGCCGGGTGCTTCGGTGGTTCCAGCGAACCAGGAACCGATCATGACGGATGCTGCGCCAGCGGCCAGCGCCAGCGCCACGTCCCGCGGGTAGCGCACCCCGCCATCGGCCCAGACGTGAGCACCGAGTTCACGTGCTGCTGTTGCCGTTTCGAGCACGGCCGAGAACTGGGGCCGACCGACGGCGGTCATCATGCGGGTGGTGCACATGGCGCCCGGACCGACTCCGACCTTGACGATTGTGGCCCCGGCACCGACCAGGTCGCGCACGGCGTCCTTGGTGACGACGTTGCCGGCCACGATCGGCAGTCCGAGGTTCAGGTCGGCGACAATGCCGAGTGCGCGCAGCATGCCGTGCTGGTGGCCGTGCGCGGTGTCGATGACGAGAATGTCGACGTCGGCCGCGGCGAGCGCTCGGGCCTTTGCGGCGACGTCGCCATTGATGCCGATCGCCGCGGCGACCTTGAGTCGTCCGTTCGCATCGAGGGTGGGCTGATAGAGCGTGGAGCGCAGGGCGCTCTTGCGGCTGAGGGTTCCGACGACGACGCCGTGGTGCAGCACCGGCGCGAAGTCGATGTCGGCCTCGGTCATCAGGTCGAACGCGCGGCGCGGCCCGTCGACGTCATCGGCGTCGAGCGCGGTCAGTTCACCGTGTAGCAGATCGCCGAGGCGAGCGTCGGGCAGGGCGGTCGCCAGCCGACTGGCGACGATGCAGCCGAGGTAGTCACCGCCGCCGGAGTGAATCACGATTCCCTGCCCGGGAACGGCCGGAACCTGCCGCAATGCCCGTTCGACGGTGTCGTCCGGGGCGAACACGAACGGCGTGTCGAAACGAACAGACTGGTCTTTTACCCAGCGGATGGCCGCATCCAGATCTTGCAAGTGCATGTCCTGCGGTAGCACCCCGAGTCCGCCGCGCCGGGCGAGCGAGGCCGCCAGGCGCGGCCCGGTGACCGAGTTCATATTCGCTGACACGATCGGTATTGTGGCGCCGGTGCCGTCATTCGGGGCCAGCGAAACATTCAAACGGCTGGTGACGGCCGATTGGCCGGGCACCAGAAACACGTCGGAGTAGGTCAAATCATGGCTGGGCGTCGTTCCATAGAACTGCATACCAAGAACGCTAGCCGTTCACTTGGGTGTTTATGGTCGCATGGGATGGGATTAGGCTGGTCACTAAGACTGACCTGGCGGTCGACATCGTCAGCGACAGACTCAATGAAAGCGCAGATTGACCCGGCGTATGACATAGCCGAGGGCATCCAAATTCAAAGCAGAGAGTGGGCGATCCCACGGTGTCAAGCCAGGTAACCGGTGGAGCTTCTGACGAAACAACGTCAGGCGAATTCGGAGCAAACGAGTGGCTCGTTGACGAATTGTACGAACGCTATTTGATCGACAAGAAGTCGGTGGATGAGTCGTGGTGGCCGGTGCTCGAAAGTTACCACCAGACCGCAAACACCCCGGCTGCAAACGCTCCCCCGGCAGCACCAGCGCCGGTCACAGCAACGGCAACGGCAGCACCCGCGCCGGTCGCAGCACCGGCGGCACCCGCGCCGGTCGCAGCACCGGCGGCACCCGCGCCGGTGGCAGCACCGGCGGCACCCGCGCCGGTGGCCCAGACTCCGCCCGGTGCCACCGCGTCGGCCCCCGTCACCGAGAACCAGCCGACGGCTCGCACCACATCGAGTGCGCCCAAGCCGGTCCCGGTTCCCGCCGATGCTCCCGTCACAAGCCCGCAGGCCGTCGTCGTCGACCAGTCCAAGCCGGTCAGGCAAGACAAGGTCTCGCCGCTGCGCGGTATGGCAAAGTCCCTCGCGACGAACATGGTCACAAGCTTGACCGTGCCAACGGCCACGAGTGTTCGCACCATTCCGGCCAAGCTGCTCATCGACAACCGCATTGTCATGAACAATCACATGAAGCGGGCTCGGGGTGGCAAGGTCTCCTTCACCCACTTGATCGGTTGGGCGCTGATTCGCGCGCTCAAGATGTTCCCCAGCCAGAACGTCTACTACGACGAGGTCGACGGCAAGCCCTCCGTCGTCGCCCCCGCCCACGTCGGAATGGGTCTGGCCATCGACATGCCCAAGCCCGACGGCACCCGCGCCTTGCTCGTTCCGGCAATCAAGCGTGCTGACACGATGACGTTCGGCGAGTACCTCTCCGCGTACGAAGACCTCGTCACCCGGGCACGTCACAACAAGCTCACCGCCGACGACTTCGCCGGCGCGACCCTGTCGCTGACCAACCCGGGCGGCATCGGCACCGTGCACTCGGTGCCGCGCCTCATGAAGGGCCAGGGCTGCATCATCGGCGCCGGCGCCCTCGACTACCCGGCGGAGTTCCAGGGTTCGAGCGTCAAGACGCTCACCGGCCTGGCCATCTCAAAGACCATCACCCTCACAAGCACCTACGACCACCGCGTCATTCAGGGTGCTGGTTCGGGCGAGTTCCTCAAGATCGTGCACGAGCTTCTGATCGGCCAGCACAACTTCTACGAAGAGATCTTCTCGGCGCTGCGCATTCCGTACGACCCGATCCACTGGGCACCGGACATCAGCGTCGACCTCGCGAGTGCCGTCGACAAGACCGCTCGCGTGCAGGAACTGATCAACTCGTTCCGGGTGCGCGGCCACCTCATGGCCGACATCGACCCGCTCGAGTACATGCAGCGCAGTCACCCCGACCTCGATATCGCCACTCACGGGCTCACCTTCTGGGACCTCGACCGGTCCTTCGTGACCGGCGGTTTCGGTTTGCAGCGCCAGATGATGCTGCGCGACATTCTCGGTGTGCTGCGCGACTCGTATTGCCGCACCACGGGCATCGAGTACATGCACATTCAGGACCCGGCCCAGCGCAAGTGGGTGCAGGAGAAGATGGAGAAGACCTACGTCAAGCCCACGCACCACGAGCAGATGCGTATCCTCGGCAAGCTCAACGAGGCCGAAGCCTTCGAAACGTTCCTGCAGACCAAGTATGTCGGGCAGAAGCGCTTCAGCCTCGAGGGTGGCGAGTGCACTATTCCGCTGCTCGACACCATTCTGCAGGGTGCTGCCGAGCAGGGTCTCGACGAGGTGGCGATCGGCATGGCCCACCGAGGCCGCCTGAACGTGCTCACCAACATCGCCGGCAAGACCTACGGCGAGATCTTCCGTGAGTTCGAGGGAACCCAGGACCCGCGCACCGTGCACGGTTCAGGTGACGTGAAGTATCACCTCGGCACCACGGGCATGTTCCGCGGTGAAGACGGCGCCGAAATTCCGGTATCGCTCGCCGCCAACCCGTCGCACCTCGAGGCCGGCGACGGCGTGCTCGAGGGCATTGTGCGGGCCAAGCAGGACCGCAAGCCGATCGGCACCTTCTCCACCCTGCCCATCCTCATTCACGGCGACGCCGCGATGGCCGGCCAGGGCGTCGTGCTCGAAACCCTGCAGATGTCCCAGCTGCGCGGCTACCGCACCGGCGGAACCGTGCACATCGTCGTCAACAACCAGCTCGGTTTCACGACCCTGCCGCAGGATGCCCGCACCAGCATCTACGCGACCGACGTTGCCAAGACCATTCAGGCGCCGATCTTCCACGTCAACGGGGACGACCCCGAGGCCGTCGTGCGTGCCGGCGAGCTCGCGTTCGCCTACCGCCAGGAGTTCAAGAAAGATGTCGTCGTCGACCTCATCTGCTACCGACGTCGCGGGCACAACGAGGGCGACGACCCCTCGATGACCCAGCCGCTGATGTACAACCTGGTCGAGGCCAAGCGCAGCGTACGCAAGCTGTACACCGAGGCACTCGTCGGCCGTGGCGACATCACCGAGGAAGAATACGAAGCCGCCCACCGCGACTTCCAGGATCGCCTCGAGCGTGCCTTCCTCGAAACCCACGCCGCGCAGACGGCGTCGATCCCGATCATCACGCCGGAAATGGCCGCCACGGCCAAGGCCGAAGCCGAAGCGCAGGCCCGAGACGACGCCGCTGGCGAGCCGGAGACGACCGGCGTTCCCGAGAGTGTCATTCAACTCATCGGCGACGCCTTCAACAACAAGCCGTCCGGCTTCACCGTGCACAGCAAGCTGCAGCAGCTGCTGCAGAAGCGTCTCGACATGAGCCGCAACGGCAACATCGACTGGAGCTTCGGCGAACTGCTCGCGCTCGGTTCCCTACTGCTCGAAGGTACCCCGGTGCGTTTAGCCGGACAGGATGCCCGCCGCGGCACATTCGTGCAGCGTCACGCTGTTCTGCACGACCGGGTGAACGGCCAGGAATGGTTGCCTCTGGCCAACCTCAAGGACAACCAGGCCCGATTCTGGATCTACGACTCGCTGCTGAGCGAATACGCCGCCATGGGCTTCGAGTACGGCTACTCGGTGGAACGCGCCGACGCCCTCGTGCTCTGGGAAGCGCAGTTCGGTGACTTCGCCAACGGCGCGCAGACCATCATCGACCAGTTCGTCTCCTCCGCCGAGCAGAAGTGGGGCCAGCGATCATCCGTCGTACTGCTGCTGCCGCACGGTTACGAGGGTCAGGGACCCGACCACTCGTCGGCCCGCATCGAGCGGTTCCTGCAGCTGTGTGCCGAAGAGAACATGACCGTGGCGCGCCCATCGACGCCCGCATCGTACTTCCACCTGCTGCGCCGCCAGGCGTACATGCGCCCGCGCCGCCCGCTGATCGTGTTCACCCCCAAGTCGATGCTTCGCCTGCGCGGCGCGACGAGCGCCGTGGCCGAACTCACGAGCGGCAAGTTCGAGACGGTCATCGATGACCCCCGCATTACCGACAAGAACGCCGTCAAGCGTGTCTTGTTCATGGCCGGAAAGATCTACTACGACCTGCTGAACGAACTCGAGAAGAACCCGAACCCCCAGATCGCCCTCGTGCGCGTCGAGCAGTACTACCCGCTGCCCACCGTGGCGCTGAAGAGCGTGGCCGCCCAGTACCCGAACGCCGAACTGGCGTGGGTGCAGGACGAACCGGAGAACCAGGGTGCCTGGCCGTTCTTCTACCTGGAGACCAGCAAGCTCGGCCCGCGTGCCATGCGGCTGTTCTCGCGTCCGGCTTCGGCTTCGCCGGCCGCCGGCTCGCCCAAGCGCCACGCGATCGAGCAGGTCAAGCTGCAGCGCGAGGCGCTGACGCTCTAGCGCGGTGACAGCAGTGCAGTAGCACAGGAGGGTGACCTGGTCACCCTCCTGTGCTGTGTCCGCGCCGTTTTCGCGCCGTTTCCGCGCAGTCGTGGGGCTATCTCTCGGTGCAGTCGCGGGGCTCCTTCGAAAGACGTCGCGACGGCATCCGCTCGCCTGGTCAGAACGTGCAGGGACCAGCCGTGCGCTTCCAGACCGCGCCGACAGTTCCACGCTCGGGTCAACCGAGGAGCGCGCCCATGCCCGTTCAGACGGAAAACCAGCTCGGGGAGCCGTGTTGGATCGACCTGATAACAAGCGACCCGGCCCGGTCAATCGTGTTCTACGCCAAGCTGCTCAGCTGGAAGGCCATCGACACCGGGGCGGAGCCTGGCCGGTACACGATGTTCTTTCACGGCGGCGGCGCTATGCCGGTGTGACCGTACAGGACCCATCGAGGCGAAACCGGGACTTCTGGATGACCGACCTCGCAATCGAGAACGTCGACGAGACGGTTCGGGCCCCGACCGCTGGCAGGTCTACCTCGGGGTCGCTGACGTGCGCACGGCTGCCGGGAAGGTGAGCGAGTTCGGTGGCACGGTGCTGCGGACGCCGTGGGAGTGAAACTTCACAACATTCGCCCAGGTCAAAGGCCCAGCCGGCGCCGCTTTTTTGCTGGGACAGCTCGAGCCGTCACCGCGGTCGGGCGACTCGAGCCCCTCGTCAATGCGGCCGTTCAGTGCGAGGCCTGCAGGGCACGCAGCTTGAGCAAGACCTGATCACGCAGGTCTTCGGGCGCGGTCTCCTTGCAGGCACGCTGTATGACCTCGGTCATCGTACGCCCGACGAGATGTTCGATGCTGCAATCGGGGCAACTGGCAAGGTGCTCCTGAATGTCGGCCGCATCATCTTTGCGAAGTTCGTTGTGCAGGTACTCTTCGAGTTCGGCCTTGGCCTTCTCGCAACCGCAATCGGTCATTTGTCTGCTCTCCTGGATGTTCTCTGGCCCTGGCCCGTGTCCAGCCCGCGCTCTGCCGCGTAGCCGGCCAAGAGCTCTCGCAGGAGTCGCCGGCCACGGTGCAGGCGACTCATCACGGTGCCAATGGGGGTTTTCATGATTTCGGCGATCTCCTGGTAGGAGAACCCTTCGACGTCGGCGAAGTACACGGCGAGTCGGAAGTCTTCGGGAATGGACTGCAGGGCGTCTTTGACGGCACTGTCAGGCAGGTGGTCGATGGCCTCGGCCTCGGCTGAACGCCCCGACATGGCGGTGGTCGATTCGGCGCCGCCAAGCTGCCAGTCCTCCAGCGCATCGATGGTGCCCTGATAGGGCTCGCGCTGCTTCTTGCGGTACGCGTTGATGAAGGTGTTGGTGAGGATACGGTACAGCCACGCCTTGAGGTTGGTGCCCTGCTCGTACTGCGCGAATGCGGCGAAAGCCTTCACAAAGGTCTCCTGCACGAGATCCTGCGCATCGGAGGGGTTGCGGGTCATGCGCATGGCCGCCGCGTAGAGCTGGTCAAGGAACGGCAACGCCTGTTCCTCGAACAATCCGCGGGTCTGCTCGCGCAGTTCGGCTTTTGTCGGTGTACGTGTCGTGAGTTCTGTGTCGCTGCTCGAAAGGTCTTCCGAGTTCACGGGCGTGTCTGAAGTCATCACGGATAATTCTAGGCTGTTACCCGCAGCCAGGGGTCGTTCCAACAGCATTGACACCGCTACAGATCTCCCTCCGATTGTTATCACCGACTATTCTGATAACCGATGTTGATCTCGAGATATTCCAAGCCGGAGTTCGATCCGTACGGCGACAATTCACCGACCGAAGCGGATGTCTGGTGGCACGCGCCGACCACGAATGCCCCGCTGCAGGCGGTGCTGGCTTTGCCGGGCTCGAAATCGCTGACCAACCGGGAGTTGGTGGCATCCGCTCTCGCGAGCGAACCGTCGCTGCTGCGGTCACCGCTGCACTCGCGGGACAGCGACCTCATGGTCGACGCGCTGCGCCAACTCGGCGCCACCATTGAGGCCGTTGCCGGCGTCGGCGCGTTCGGCGCCGACCTGCGCGTGACCCCACCGGCCGAACTGCTCGGCTCCACCACGATTGACTGCGGCCTGGCCGGCACCGTCATGCGCTTTCTGCCACCGCTGGCCGCCCTTGCCCTCGGCCCGACGACCTTCGACGGCGATGCCGGCGCACGCCGCCGCCCGATGGGGCCCATTATCGGTGCTCTGCGCGACCTCGGTGGCGACATCAACGACGATGGCAAGCGAGCCCTGCCGTTCACCGTGCACGGACGCGGAGCGGTCACGGGCGGCGCCGCTACCATCGACGCGGGCACGTCGAGCCAGTTCGTCTCCGGGCTGCTGCTGGCCGGCGCACGCTTCGAGCAGGGCCTGCACCTCACCCACTCGGGTGAACGTCTGCCGAGCCTGCCGCACATCGAGATGACCATTGAGGTGCTGCGCGCTCGCGGAGTGGCCGTGGCGACCCCCCGCGTTGGCGAATGGATCATCGAACCCGGTGAGATCACCGGACGCACGGTCGACATTGAACCCGATCTCTCGAACGCCGCGCCGTTCCTGTGCGCCGCGCTCGTGGCCGGCGGCAGTGTCACGATCACCGGCTGGCCGGAGACGACCACGCAGGTCGGCGCCGACCTCGAGCAGCTACTGCCGCTGTTTGGCGCGACCGTCACTCGGGTCGGCGACCGGCTCACCGTCACCGGCGGAGAGGCAGTTCACGGCGTCGATCTGGATCTCTCCACCGGCGGTGAGCTCGCCTGCACCCTCGTGGCCCTCGCGGCCCTCGCCGAGACGCCGAGCACGATCACCGGCATCGGGCACATTCGCAACCACGAGACCGACCGTCTCGCCGCGCTGGCCACCGAGATCAACCGGCTCGGCGGCACGGTCACCGAACTGTCCGACGGCCTACAGATCGAGCCGGCGCCGCTGCACGGCGGCCAGTGGCTCAGCTACGACGACCACCGCATGGCTACGGCTGGAGCGCTGATCGGCCTGCGTGTGGCCGGTGTCGAGGTGGAGAACATCGGCACGACCGCGAAGACCCTCCCGCAATTTCCCCAGCTGTGGCACGCGATGATCACCGAAGCGGCGCTCTAAATGCCGCTGGCGCCCAACGCAGGCACGCCCGCGAGCGGGAACGACGACGATCGTGACCGGTCAGACGAGCCAAACGGCGCGAACGCCGCCTCAGAGCCCGACGACCTGGCGGGCGATCCCGGCGACACCTGGTGGGCGTCCGCCGACGACGACGAACCGGAGTTCGACGAGTCGAGCGTGCGGGTACGTCCCGGCCGCAAGGGCAGTAAACCCCGCACCAAGACCCGGCCGGGCCACGAGAACGCTCTGACCGGGCGCATCCTCTCGGTTGACCGCGGACGCTACACGGTCATGCTCGACGAGAACCTGCCCACCGAGCGACGCATCACGACGGCTCGGGCGAGCGAGCTGCGCAAGAAGGCCGTCGTCAACGGCGATCGCGTCGACATCGTCGGCGATACAACCGGGGCCGAGGGCAGCCTGGCCCGCATCGTGCGCATCGTGCCACGAGACACCCTACTGAGACGCAGCGCCGACGACACCGACGCCGTCGAGCGCGTGATCGTGGCCAATGCCGACCAGATGCTGATCGTGGTCGCTGCAGCCAACCCGGAGCCGCGCATCCGCTTGGTGGATCGGTATCTGGTCGCGGCCTACGACGCCGGCGTGAAGCCTATTCTGTGCATCACCAAGACCGACCTCGCCGACCCGGCCGCGTTTCTGGCCAACTTCGCCGGGCTCGACCTGCCCGTGTTCCAGAGCGGCGAAGGCGGCATGCCGATCGAACAGATTTCGGCGGTGCTGGTCGGCCACGACACGGTTTTCGTCGGGCACTCCGGAGTCGGCAAGTCCACCCTCGTGAACGCGCTCGTGCCGGGCACCAACCGGGCCATCGGCGTCGTCAACACCGTCACCGGCCGCGGGCGCCACACCTCGTCGTCGACCGTGTCACTGCGCCTGGAAACGGATGCCGGTCGCGGCTGGGTCATCGACACCCCCGGCGTGCGGTCCTTCGGTCTGGGTCATATCAACACCGACAACATCCTCAAGGCGTTCACCGACCTCGCCACGATCGCGGAACACTGCCCCCGCGGCTGCACGCACCTGCCCGGTTCGCCGGATTGCGCGATCATCGAAGCCGTCGAAGCCGACGAACTCGGCGACACCGGCCGGGTGCGCCTGGACTCGCTGCAACGCCTATTGGCGACCTTCGCGCCAGCCCGCTGAGCGGGATCGAGTGTCACACGACGCGGATACGATGGATGCATGACGGATTCAGCGCGCCTTGCAGTTGGCGACACGGCCCCCCACTTCACCCTGACCGACCAGGATGGGGCATCCGTTTCGCTTGCCGATTTTGCCGGCAGCAAGGTCGTCGTGTATTTCTACCCGGCCGCGATGACACCCGGTTGCACGACCCAGGCCTGCGACTTTCGCGATAACCTCGGGTCACTCAAATCGGCCGGCTACCAGGTGCTGGGCCTGTCGAAAGATGCTAGGGCCCAGCTCAAGAAGTTTCAGGAGCACGACTCCGTGAACTTTCCGCTGCTCAGCGATTCGGGCCTCGACGTGCACCACGCCTACGGCACCTGGGGCGAGAAGAACCTGTACGGCAAGGTCGTGACCGGCGTGCTGCGCTCAACCTTCGTGCTCGACGAGGCCGGAGTCATCACCCACGCCCTCTACAACGTCAAGGCCACCGGTCACGTCGCGAGCCTCCGCAAGAAGCTCGGTATCGACGCCTGACTGTCGGGCTGACCGGGCGAACGGGCCGAGACAGCAGCGTTCAGCACAGCGCCGGTCAGCACAGCGCCGGTCAGTCGTCGTTGGGCTCGGGTTCGTGGCTGGTCGCGGCGACCACACGCGGGTTGAAGACCAGCACGAGCACGATGATCGACGGCAGCAGCAGCGCCCAGCCGACGTCGGGACGGGCGTAGATGCCCTGAAAACAGCCGATGGCGATCATGACCTGCACGAACTGCCAGGTGACCGCGGCCCCGCGAATCCACGGACGCCCGCGCAGCGCACCGACGGTGATCGCGCTGACCCACACGGCAGCGACCACGGTGAGGGCGAACAGGGCGAGCGATGCTCCCACCGAGTTCGGGGTGGCACTGAGCAGTTCGAACACCCACCAGGCACTGAAGGCCCACAGGGCGAGCGCTTCCAGGGCGAGCAGGGCGACAAATACCCCCAGCAGGGGGGCACGGCGAAGCGCCCGGAGGTCGATCCAGGCGGGACGCCCTGCACCAGAGCCGCTCTTCACAGCGAAAAGCTACACAAAACTATTGATTTGATACCTCTATTATGGGACGATATTTGAGGCCCGGTTGACGCTCACAGGGACGTGAGCTGTTTCAACGCCGTAATCGCGCAGATCCCACTTTCCTGCAACCGGCCATGACCCGTGCAACTCTGGCCAATCGGCCGTGCACTCATGTAGTAAAAGGAGCATCCCTATGGACTGGCGCGATAAAGCTGCCTGCCTCACCGCTGACCCGGAACTTTTCTTTCCGGTTGGCAACACTGGACCGGCTGTGGACCAGATCGAGAAGGCCAAGTCGGTGTGCGCCCGATGCAGTGTCACTGAGGTGTGCCTCCAGTACGCACTCGAGACCGGTCAGGACTCGGGAGTCTGGGGCGGCCTGAGCGAAGACGAGCGCCGCGCGCTCAAGCGTCGTGCTGCACGCGCCCGCCGCGCCTCCTAGCCGGGCAGCACAACCACAGAACGCGAGCCTACGGCCATCCGGTACTCCCGGAGGCCGCGGGCTCGCTTTTTTGTGCCGTCCAGCCGGGTGCGGGATGGCGTGGTGTGGGATGGCGTGGCCTGGGGTGGGGTGGTGGGCAACGAACATCCACTCGCGGGCCCACGTTAGGCGAGTGGGCCCAGCATCTATCATGAGCCCGCGTTCCGGGCCCGGTTGCTCTCGGGACGCCAGGCACGGGACCGCCAGGGGCGGGGCTAGCCTTCCTTCATGAAACGCAGGGGGATCTCAATCGTGACCTCGGTGCCGCTGCCCATCATGGTGTGCCAGTCGATGGTGCCGCCGAGTTCGCCCTGAATGAGCGTGCGCACGATCTGCGTGCCGAGGCCCGAGCCAACCTTGCCCTCCGGGAGGCCGGCGCCGGTGTCGCGCACCATGACGGTGAGGGTCTCGTCGCTGCGCTGTGCTTCGATCGACACTTCGCCCTCACGCCCGGCGAGGCCGTGCTCGACCGCGTTGGTAACGAGTTCGGTCAGCACGAGCGCGAGCGGCGTCGCATAGGCGCTCGGCAGGGTTCCGAAGCTGCCGACCGACTTCGGGTGCACTGTCGTGTTGTGAGCGGATGCGACCTCCACCGTCAGCAACAGCACCCGTTCGAAGACGGCGTCGAAGTCGACGATCTGGCTGAGCCCCTCTGACAGCGTGTCGTGCACGACGGCGATGGCTGCGACCCGCCGCATCGCCTGGGTCAGCGCCTCGCGCGCCCGGTCGGACTGGGTACGCCGCGCCTGGATGCGCAGCAGCGACGCCACGGTCTGCAGGTTGTTCTTGACCCGGTGGTGAATCTCCCGGATGGTGGCGTCCTTGGTGATCAGTTCACGTTCTTGGTGGCGCAGCTCGGTGACGTCGCGCGACAGAATGATCGCGCCGACCCGTTCGCCGCGATTGCGAATGGGAATCGCCCGCAGCGACACCGTCACGCCACGCGCCTCGATGTCGGTGCGCCACGGCGCCCGTCCGGTGACGACAAGAGGTAGGGACTCGTCGACGACGGCGGTGCCGGTGAGCAGGCTCGTCGTGACCTCGGCGAGCGACTCGCCCTCGAGTTCCTCGGCGAAACCCATTCGGTTGAACGCGGAGAGCGCATTGGGGCTGGCGAAGGTGGTCTGGCCGTCGACGTCAAGCCGCAGCAGGCCGTCTGACGCGCGCGGCGCACCGCGGCGCGGCCCGGTCGGGGCGCCGAGGTCGGGAAAGTCCCCGGAGGCGATCATGGCGAACAGGTCGTTGGCGCAGTCGTTGAAGGTGAGTTCCTGACGGCTCGGCGTGCGCGCCTCACTCAGGTTGGTGTGGCGAGTGAGCACCGCCACCGGGGCAGCCGTCAACTCGGAACCGGTCGTACTCAGCCGTCGCAGCACCGGAATGGCGCGCACCCGGGTAGGAGTCTCCTCGTACCAGTCGGGGGCGGTGGTGTCGACGATCTTGGCGGTCTCGAAAGCTTCGGTGACCTGATTGCGCCACTCGACCTTGATGTGCCGGCCGACGAAGTCACGATAGAACAGGGTGGCCGCGCTCGACGGGCGCGCGTGTGCGACCGCGACGAAGCTGCCGGAGGTCGTCGGCACCCAGACGACGATGTCCGCGAAGGCGAGGTCGGCCAGCAGCTGGCCGTCCGCGACAAGCATGTGCAGCCAGTCCACATCCTCCGCGCTGCTGCGGCCCTGGGCAAGTACGAGATCACTGAGCGTCGACACTCTCCATAGCCTAGGTGTAACGGAGGCTTCACGTCGCCGGGGCGGCTTTTCGGCCGTGCCACCGCACGCGCCGCGGCATCCGCTCGGATTCTTGAGCCGGAGCGACGATCAGGTCCTCCAACACAAAACGACGGATGCTCACGCGAGCCGGGGATTTCGGGCTCGCGTCCCGCAGGGTGCGACCGGTCAACACCGCCGCATCGAGGGCGCCCTGGTCGTGTGGCACCAGGATGGGCGACTCGATTCCGCCGAACCGCAACAGCATGGCCGCCACCTGCCCGCGCGGATTCAGCCCGACCGCGCTCGCCCGCACCTGGTTCATCACGACGCTGAGCGTGCTTCCCGCGGTGACCTCCGTGAGGTCGCTCCAAGCGCGCAGAAATCGGGCCATACCCACCGGGTCGGCAAGCCCGCAGGCAACGACGTGGTCGGCCGCCCGCAGGGCGGTGACGGTGGCCGCGTTACGCCGGGGCGCCAAGATGTCGCTGGTGAGCTCTTCGTCGCTCTCCAGACTGAACCCGGTGTCCATCACCACGTAATCGACCCAGTGCCGCAACGCGTCGATGGTGCGGGTGACCCGCTCGGTCGACAGTTCCGGCCAGCGCGACGGTCGGCCGAGGCCGGTGAGTACCCAGAAGGCCCCCTTGGGCGAGTTATAGCGCTGCGCGATGCGCTCAAGCTCTGACTGGTTCAGACTGTCGCTGCCGGCCAGTCGGCACGCGGCGGCGAATCCGGGCGCCTCGTCGAGCATGCCGAGGCTCGGGGCGATCGAGGCACTGTAGGTGTCAACGTCGGCCAGCACCACGGTGTGTCCGGCAGCGGCGATTTCCGCCGCGATATTGATGGCGAGCGTGGTGCGGCCTGGAGCGCCGGACGGTCCCCACACCGCGATGACCGATCCGGTGTTGAGCGCGCCGCCGGTGAAGTGTCGCTCCCCCACGCGCAACGGAACGACGACGCCCGACACGAGCAGGTCTTCGATCTCCGACCAGTCGCACGGGATCGCGACCGTCTCGTACAGGCCGAGCGTGCCGGCGTGGCGTCGTTCCTGTTCCGTCGCGGTGAGCGCGACCACCCGGACGCCGCGTTCATCGCACGCAGCAATCAGCTGGCCGGTCAGGGATTCCCGCCGGGCGCTGACCACGACCACGTGCGGTTGACCGTGTGCCAGCGTTTCCAGAAATTCCCGGGCCGTATCGACGCGCGTGACCACACTGTGCCCGCAGTCGATGATGTCGGCCAGCATTCGTTGCTCGGTCGCCCGGTCCAGCACGAGCGCGAGCCGGGCCATTACGGCCCCACCGGGGTGTTCACGGGCACGATCGCGAGGGCATCACCGTTCATGATCGCTTCAAGAACCGCTCCCACGCTGGCCTTCGGTACGAGCATCTCGACGGATTGACCGTTGTCGGCGGCAAGGATGCCGGTCGGTTCGACGATGCGGACGACGACGGCCTGCCCCACCAGAATCGTCGGCGGCGCGTATTCGCCCGGCCCGGTGGCCCGCGCCGACCAAATGTCAATAACGGAGCCCGCCTCGATGGACGCGGCCAGTCGACCGGGAACGTCGACGACGACACTCGTCACGTCGCTCCCCGACGATTCCCCGACCGCCGACCGCGCCACGAGCTCACCGGCCAGAATCGTCTGAGTGACCAGCAGACCATGCTTCAGCTCGAGCGCGGGCACGAGGTACAGCTCGGCGGCGCCGCCAAGCTGCACCCGAGTCTCGATGAGATCGGTTGACGTGAGTTGATCACCGACCGTCAGAGTGTGCCGTGCGGTGTAGACCGCTGTGGTGCGATCGCTGCCGGCGACAATCGTCCCGACCCCCGCGATCGAAGCGACGACGAGCACGAGGCCGATGACGAATCGGGGGTCTATCCAGAATCGGCGGCGCGTGTGTGTGGGACCGGGTGTTTTCATCCGTTACCTCGCTTTTTTCGAATTGTGGGGGGCTCCAGAGCGGCCGAGTGCGCAGCATTATGAGAAAAGTTGTCCACAGCTATCGCAGCCGGATCACGTAAATCTGCCAGAACGGCACGAGACGGTAGTGCAGCACCTCGGGGGAACGGCGTAACGTTCCGAGCGGATGCACCGCCAGGTCGAGATGGTCCCGCGCCACCCGATCGATGGTTCCGGCCAGAACACCACCGCGGGTGTCTAGTTGCACGGTGCGCCGTCTTCGGCAGAGGTCGCGCAGCACAAAGGGAAATCCGACGCGTTCGATCAGCTTTCCGTTGGCGGCGGACTCCACGGCGAGTGAGGCCAAACTCTGCTCCTCGGTGAGCAAGACACCGGCGATGGCCGAGAGCGGAATCACGCACTGCACCCGGCTGTTCCGCGCATCGAGTAGCTCGGCCGCGAGCCAGTCGCGGCCGAGAGTCGTGGGGCGAAGCGAAAGGGTCTCGCCGGACGCGAGCACGACGCGCAATCGCACGGTGCCGCCGAGGCCAGCGGAGCGCACCACGTTACTCAACCGGGTGCGCAGGGACAGCTTTTCCAAGCGCTGGCGCTCTTCGTGCAGGCGCAGGTCAGTGACCTCGGCGTGCAGCTCGCGTTCGAGTTGCCCTTCGAGGTCATCAAACAGATCATCCCAGCGCACACGTTGAAAATAGCCGACGCAGAGCATTCTCGCTCAAGTTATGCACAGGCTCTATAAGCGCTCGACAGCGTTGGGGCAAAGCTGCTTAGGTTGCGCACCAGAGCAACTGCACGTTCGATGTCAGGAGGAACGATGACGTCACCCGGTCCCGGACAATCGCCCGCCCATCAGCGGGAGCGCCACGTCGACGCCCGCGACGTCCGCCCACAACCAAGCGACATCCCGCATTCCCCCAGCACCGAGCACCTGCCGGAGGCGGAGCCCGTACTTCGTGCCCTGGCCATGCGCACCATCGAGGTGATCGCCGGAGCCCGAGACATCGAGCAGCTCGCGCGGTGGGTCACCGACGATGTCTATGCCCACCTGCTCATTCGCGTGTCGATCGCGGCGCGGGCCCGAGCCATCACGGGAGTGGTCGCCGAACGGCCGAGACTCTGGATCGACCGCGTCAGGACCTGGCCGACCCAGAGCGGCGGCCTCGACGCGGTCATCCTGGTGTATGACAAGCGTCGAGCGCACGTCATCGCGATGCAGCTGGAGGGCATCAACCACCGGTGGCGGGCCACCGCCATCGCCGTCATGTGATGCGGGCGTGGTGCGCCGGGCAGCGCGGCACGTCAACGGATGCCTCGCGACGGGCACGCGTCAGCACGGGCCCGTCACGGGGCACGCGGCAACGCGTGTTGCAGGTGCTAGGTCGTCTTTTTGCCGTGGGCGCGGCGCTCGGCCCGGTTCACCGGAGCGGCACCCTCGGTCTTCTGTCCGAACGCTCCACGCTGGGGCGGGCCGGTTGCTTCGGCCGGCTCGTCGTCGCTGCCGGCGACCGTGGCCGAACGTCGTGCCCGGTCGGTGGCGGCCTGCTGAATCTGGCCGCGCTGGTTGCGCACTTCGATTCCGCCGGAATCGCTCGGGGCGGTGTAGCTGAGCTTCTCCTCGGTGGCGTCGGCCGGCGTGAGCCCCTTGGCCGCGACCACCGGCCCGGCAACGGCACCGGCACCGGCCGTGACCTCAACGTCCAGGTTGAACAGAAACCCGACGGTCTCTTCACGAATCTGGCCCATCATCTGCTGGAACATGGCGAAACCCTCGCGCTGGTACTCCACCAACGGGTCGCGCTGGGCCATTGCACGCAGCCCGATGCCGTCCTTCAGATAGTCCATCTCGTAGAGGTGGTCGCGCCAGCGGCGGTCGATCACCGACAGTACCACGCGGCGCTCCAGTTCGCGCATGGCTGGGGCCCCGAGGGACTCCTCGCGACGCGAGTAGGCGAGCGTGGCGTCGGAGAGAATCTCCCGGCGCATGAAATCGCGGTTGATCCTGCCCTTGTCGCCGGCCTCGGAGACGACCTCGTCGATGGTGAGTCCAACCGGGTAGAGAGTCTTGAGTTCGGTCCACATCGCGTCGAAGTCCCAGTCATCACCGTTGCCGTTGCCGGCGTGCACGTCGAGCACCTCGTCGATGACGTTGGTGAGGAAGGTCTGGGTGCGCTCGTGCAAGTCGTCACCCTCGAGAATATGGCGACGGTCGCCGTAGATCGCCTCGCGCTGACGGTTGAGAACGTCGTCGTACTTGAGCACGTTCTTGCGGATCTCGGCGTTGCGACCCTCGACCTGCGACTGGGCGCTGCGAATGGCGCGGCTGACAACCTTCGATTCGATCGCCATGTCGTCGGGCACACCCTGGCGTCCCATGAGGGCCTCGGCGGCGCCGGCGTTGAACAGCCGCATGAGGTCGTCGGTGAGCGACAGGTAGAACCGGCTCTCGCCCGGGTCGCCCTGACGTCCGCTGCGTCCGCGCAGCTGATTGTCGATGCGGCGTGACTCGTGCCGTTCGGTGCCGAGCACGTAGAGCCCGCCGGCGGCGACGACTTTCTCGGCCTCCATGGTGACTTCGGACTTCACCGCGGTGAACACATCGTCCCAGGCAAGTTCGTATTCGTCGGGGGTTTCAATCGGGCTGAGGCCTTTCGCGTTCATCTCGGCGACGGCCAAAAATTCGGCGTTGCCGCCGAGCATCACGTCGGTGCCACGACCGGCCATGTTGGTGGCGACGGTGACCGATCCGAGTCGGCCGGCCTGTGCGACGATCGCGGCTTCACGGGCGTGGTTCTTGGCGTTGAGCACCTCGTGACGCACCCCCTTCTTGGCGAGCAGACGCGACAGGTACTCGCTCTTCTCCACGCTCGTCGTGCCGACCAGAACCGGCTGGCCTGCTTCGTGCCGTTCGACGATGTCTTCCACGACCTGACGAAACTTGGACTCTTCGTTCTTGTAGATCAGGTCGGACTGGTCGATGCGTTGCATCGGCTTGTTGGTGGGGATGGCCACCACGCCGAGCTTATAGGTGCTCATGAATTCGGCCGCTTCAGTCTCGGCCGTTCCGGTCATGCCAGAGATCTTTGAGTACAGGCGAAAATAGTTCTGCAGGGTGACGGTGGCCAGGGTCTGGTTCTCGGCCTTGACGGCGACGCCCTCCTTGGCCTCGATCGCCTGGTGGATGCCCTCGTTGTAGCGGCGACCCATGAGGATACGGCCGGTGTGCTCGTCGACGATGAGCACCTCGCCGTTCATGACGACGTAGTCCTTGTCTTTCTTGAACAGCGCGTTGGCCTTGATGGCGTTGTTCAGAAAGGAGATCAGCGGGGTGTTGGCCGATTCGTAGAGGTTATCGATACCGAGGTAGTCCTCGACCTTTTCGATGCCGGGTTCGAGCACACCGATGGTGCGTTTCTTCTCGTCGACCTCGAAGTCTTCGTCGTTGACGAGGCGCTTGGCCAGGCTCGCGAACTCGTTGAACCAGCGGTTCGCCTCGCCGGACGCCGGTCCCGAGATGATCAGGGGGGTGCGGGCCTCGTCGATGAGGATCGAGTCGACCTCGTCGACGATGGCGAAGTAGTGACCGCGCTGCACCATGTCGCTGGCCTGCCATGCCATATTGTCGCGCAGGTAGTCGAAACCGAACTCGTTGTTGGTGCCGTAGGTGATGTCGGCCGCATACATTTCGCGACGCTGGGCCGGAGTCTGACCGGAGAGGATGCATCCTGTCGTCATGCCGAGAGCGCGAAAAACGCGACCCATGAGCTCACTCTGGTAGCTCGCGAGGTAGTCGTTGACCGTGATGACGTGCACGCCGCGGCTGCTGATCGCGTTGAGGTAGGCGGCCGTGGTGGCGACGAGGGTTTTGCCCTCACCTGTCTTCATCTCGGCGATGTTTCCGAGGTGCAGGGCTGCTCCACCCATGAGCTGCACGTCGAAGTGACGCAGACCCAGGGTGCGGATGCTGGCCTCGCGCACGGCCGCGAAAGCCTCGGGCAGTAGGTCATCGAGCGATTCGCCGTTGGAGTACCGTTCCCGCAGAGTGACGGTCTCGTTCTTCAGCTCGTCGTCGGTGAGCTCATGGAAGTCTTCTTCCAGCGCGTTGATGGCTTTCGCATAGTTTTCCAGCCTGCGCAGAAGGCGGCCTTCACCAACACGAAGAACCTTTTCAAGAATTGACGCCACGAATGTACTCCACTAGTCAAACGGTGCAGGCACGCACCGCGGCGGCCCAAGCGGACTACCGCAGCGCATGCGTGCGCCTCTCGTCTGGCAGATGCCAGAGCACCGACCTGGTCGGCGGCTAAGGCAATGCTAGTTGGTCAGTTGCCGCGCCCGCTGGCAACGGGCACAGCCTCCTGCAGCTCCACGCCCGAACCGTCGAGTTCGATGACTCCATAGTCCCAGCCCTTGCGGCGGTACACCACGCTCGGACGCTTGGTTTCAATGTCTTGGAATAGATAGAAGTCGTGGCCGACGAGCTCCATGAAGTAGAGGGCATCGTCGACGGACATGGGAGCCGCGGCGAACACCTTGCGGCGGATGACGACGGGGCAGTACTCTTCCTCGGCGTCGGCGTCGGCGACGGGGGCTTCCGTTTTCACGATGGGAATCGCGCCGGTGCGTACCCGTTCAAGCGTTTCAGGGTTGGCCGGCGTGATGTCGATGACACTGAACCCGACCGAGGATGCCTCTTGCAGGGAGGTGGGACGGTGTGCGCCGCCGCGGTGCACCTTCTTGCGGTCCTTGGCGCGGCGAACGCGTTCGAGTAGACGACCGAGCGCCACATCGAAAGCGGCGTACTTGTCGGAACCGTCTGCTTCGGCCCGCACCAGCGGGCCCTTGCCGATCAGGGTGAGTTCGACCCGGTCATTGCCGGCGGCAGCACCGTTCTTCTCATGGTGGCGGCTGACCTTGATCTCGAGCGCGACGGCCTTGTCGGCGAGCAGAGCGATTTTCTCGGATTTCTCCGTGGCGTAATCCCGGAAGCGATCTGTGATCCCAAGGTTGCGTCCGACGATATTAGTTTCCATGACGACCTCCAGTCTGGCGGACCGCCCCAAACCGGGCGATCATTGCGCGCCTTTGTGTCCACCGTAGCCGTGGCGGTGGGATAAGTCACAGTATTTGTCGATCAGTTTGTCAAGAGGGCGATTACTGGGGGCGCAGACGTTGTGTTTCCGCCAGTGTGGCCAGGCCGACGACGGTACCGCCCGCGGCGAACACGGCGCGGCGTGCCTCGAGCAGGGTCGCGCCCGTGGTCACGATGTCATCGACGAGGATCATCCGCGTTCCCTCGAGCGGTCGTCTAGCGACGAGGCTGTTTTTTTTGTTCGTGGCACGCGCCGTCCGGCCAAGTCCCACCTGGTCAAGGACCTCCCCGCGCAGCGAGAGCGCCGGGTACGGGTGCAGGCCGGCGCGGTGCAGCAGGGCATCGACCGGGTGGTAGCCACGCGCGCGCCAGGCCCGGCCGGACGAGGGAATGGTGACGAGCTGGATTCCGTTGCTGGCGCCGCTGCTGCGGGGCGCGGCAGCGAGCGCGGCCACGATGGCCGTTCGAAGCGGGGCCGCGAGCACGGCGCCGGCATCCGTTCGCCCGCCGTCCTTGTACGCGGCAATCACCTGGCGGGCCACCCCCGCGTAGGTGAGGGCCGACCAGATCACGGCGTCGTCGCGGGTGACCGGGTGCACACCCGGCACGAGCGCCCGTCGGCAGGCCGCACACAGAGCGCGGTCGACGGCGCCGCAGCCGCTGCACTCGGTGGGCAGCAGGGTCGCCCAGGCATCCCGGCCCGCGCCGGCCAGACGATCGCGCAGCCATCGGCTCATGAGGTCAGTGTGAACCGGGATGCCGCGGTGTGTGCTGCCAGAGCGTGCAAGCGGTGCACACGCTCATCTGTTGCCGTATGGGGAGGAGGCGCCGGGGGCGGCGCGTGCAGGCTGGATCGGTCCACACGGTGCTGGGCCGAGGCCGACCCCGTACGGGCCGGTCTAGCCGCCCAGGCCCTGCTGGGTGGCGAGCAGGGCCACGTCGTCGATACGGGTTTGCCAGCCCGCGCCGCGTTGCACGTCGAGGCTGCCGGTGTCGGTGAGGGCGCGCAGGGCGCGCACCGAGTTGCTTCCGACGATGAACCGGCTGCTCGCGGGGGATTCCAGAATGGAGCTGACTCCGCCGATATGTTGCGCAACGATGCGTGCCTCGCCGCTCGGCAGGGCGCTGAGCGACGCGACGGTCAATTCGTCGATCCAGGTCGCATCGAGGCCGACCCCGCCACCCGACGCCAACAGCACCGGCGCGCCGATGCCGGTCGGCGCTGCACCCGTGCGAGTGATGGAGGCGACGACGAACCGGGTCTCGGAGCCGGTGCCGAGCAGCGCGATCAGTCGGGCGCCATCGCGGGAGATTTTCAGGGCAGTGATCGACGTGGCCTCCGGCCAGGGCGTGGGCAGCACGGTCGCCTCCCCCGCGGGGCTGTAGACGACGAGGGCGCTCGGATCATTCGCCGGCACCGACCAGACGAAGCGGTCGTTGTCGATCGACGGCGCGAGCAGCCCCGCCCGCGAATCAAGCCGTTCCGGTTTGCCGCCGGCCCGCACGAGGTAGACGCCGTCGTTCCCGAGCACAGCGGCCGATCGCTGGCCCGATGCGAGCGTCACTGCGGTCGGGGCCAGCTGGGCGATGGTGTCGGACAATCCGTCGAGCGGCGTGACGCTCTGCCCGGTCGCGGCGAGAAAACCGAACTCCCCACCGAGCAGCACGAGCGCCCGGGCGTCCACACGCGGATCGATGAGGGGAGCCCCGGACTGGAGATCATCGATCGCCAGGGAGTTCTGGTCGATGGTGATATCGACCGTCAAGCCGGTCGGCAGGCTTGCCGCAAGCTGCGCCTTCATGCGCTGCAGGGTCTGCCGGTCTGCGTTGAGCGCCTCGCTGTTCAGGTCGACCATGGCCTGGCGCCCGACGACCTGCACGGCATCGGCGGTGAGCTTGGAGCCCTCGGGGAACGCGGTGGCCACCGCGCCGTTCAACCAGGCGCTCGGCCCGTTCAAGACGGCGTTGACAAGTTTGGTGGGAGCGGATGCCCCGCGCGGAAACCAGCGCAGGTCCGGAACGAGAAACCGGAAGCCCGGGTCATAGAAGTAGACCGGCTGGGCGCTGAACACGTCATTGAAGGTGTTTTCGTCGATCACGGTGCCGTTCGGGGCCGCGCTGATGCGCCACTGGCCGCCGATCTGCTGAAATTCGTACCGCAACGGCACCGGGCTGGCGTCGACCTCGCGGTATTCCCCGGTCTGGTCCACTTCGGCGATCGGCGTGACGGCCACGAGGGTGGCGCCGTCGTCGATGACCGTCAGGGTGCGCCCGAAGCCGTTGTCGACGGTGACGCCCGCGGTGGGATCCCAACTGGTCCGAAACGCCGGGGCCAGGAATTGGCGGGCGATGTCGTAGTTGTTTTCGGGGCTTGAGGAGGCATCGATGAAGCCGCGCAGAATGGAATCCGTCGAGGCATCCTTTTGCGGCAGCGCCGGGAGAAAGACCGGGGCTGGATTGTCGTCGGGGGCGATGTCGTTGCCGGCGTGCACCGCACCGTCCCGCGGAATGCCGGTGCAGCCGCCCACGCCGATGGCGAGACTGATTGCTATCACCAGCGCCCAAATGACGCGCCGGGTGCCATCTCGCATGGTGCGGCCGAGGGATCTGCGACTAGTCATGCTGGCCTCCGCCCAGTCCGCGCCCATGCCCGGCCTCACCGAGGGCGGTCATGGTGACGTCGGGCGGCAGCGGGATTGGTGACGATTCGAGCAGGCCTCCCGTCGTGCGCGGCAGGGTCAGTCGAAAGCAGGATCCTTCGCCGGGACTCGACCAGACCTGCAGCCAGCCGTTATGCACGCTCGCGTCTTCGCGGGCGATGGCCAGCCCGAGTCCGGTGCCGCCGATCGTGCGCTGACGTGACGGATCGGCCCGCCAGAACCGGTCGAAGACGTGCGCGACCTCGGCTTGGCTCATGCCGAGCCCATAGTCGCGCACGGCGAGCGCGACCGCGTTCGCGTCGCTGTCGACCGACACGACGACCGGTTTGCCCTCACCGTGCTCGATGGCGTTACCGATGAGGTTGTGCAGCACCCGGCGGATGCGCCGCGGATCGACGTCGGCGTTCAGATGTCCGCCCGGCGCCATCAGCCGCAGGTCGCTGCCCTTGGTTTCGGCGAGGGAGCGCAGGCTATCGATGGCGTCTTCGGCGAGATAGACCAGGTTGGTCGGTTCGCTCTCCAGCTCGACCGACCCGGCGTCGTAGCGACTGATTTCGAGCAGGTCGCTGAGCAGCAGCTCAAAGCGCTCGACCTGGGTGTGGAGCAGTTCCGCGGTGCGGCCGGTCGCTGGCGGAAAACTCGCCCGCTGGTCGTACAGAACATCACCGGCCAAACGGATGGTCGTGAGCGGCGTGCGCAACTCGTGCGAAACATCCGACACAAAGCGTTGTTGCACCTCGGACAGGTCGGCGAGTTCACGAATCTGACTCTGCAGGCTGTCCGCCATGCCGTTGAACGAGCGTGCAAGGGTGGCGATGACATCCTCGCCCTTCTCTGGAATGCGCACTTCGAGGTCGCCGGAGGCGAGCTTCTGGCTTGTCTCGGCGGCCACCCGCAGCGGCGTCACGACGAAGCGCACGACGATCCACGACACGGCGCCGATCAGGAGCACGAGGGCGACACCGGCCACACCGAGGGTCTGCTGCACGAAGAGCAGCGTTGCTTCGGCGTCTTGCAGGCTGTACGCAATGTACAGCTCGTAGCGGCCGGCCACCGGAACCGCGATCTGCGAACCGACCACGATGCCGGGAATGGTCGTGGCGTCGTCGCCGGTCAGGGTGACCGACTGCCAGAACTGATCACCGTTGTGGGCCTGCACCTCGGTGCGCAGTTCGGTGCCGATCACGCCGGTGGATTGCCCGAACGTCGACGAATCGAGGGGCACGGCGGTCGACGGATCCTGGCCGGGTACCCGCAACACGGCGACCAGCCGACTCGACGAGGCTGCGGAGATCGAGGTGCGGGCAGAACTGAGTAGGTTCTGCACCTGCACCCGGTCGGTGGCATCGGAAGAATCAAACAGGCTCTGCGCGGCGCTCGCCGCGCGGTCCGACTCCAGCAGCACCTGACTGAGCCGTGATTGAAACAGGTCGTTGCCGATACTGACCGACATGTACACGCCCACCACGAGAATGGCCAGCCCGGAGAGGGCGACCGAAATGGTCACCGTGCGAAATTGCAGCGAGGAACGCCAATAGGCGCGCACCCGTCTGGGCCAGTTGCGCGGTCTGTTCCAATAGGTCAGCGGCGGCACGGTGCCCTGAGCCGTTTCTGTCGGTGTCGCCTGGCGGTCATGCCGGTCCTGATTCTCTAGCTGACCGTGCCGGCACGGTAACCGACGCCGCGCACCGTCATGACAATCTTGGGATTGTCGGGATCGTGCTCGACCTTGGCGCGCAGCCGCTGCACGTGCACGTTCACGAGCCGGGTGTCGGCCTTGTAATGGTAGCCCCAGACCTGTTCCAGCAGCATTTCGCGGGTGAAGACCTGCTGGGGTTTTGAGGCGAGGGCCAGCAGCAGGTCGAACTCGAGCGGGGTGAGATTGATCGCGGCCGTTCCGCGGGTGACTTCGTGACCGACAGCGTTGACCACGAGGTCGCCGATGTGCAGGGCGAGCGCACCATCCGCCGCGGGCGGCCGCAGCCGGGTGCGGATGCGGGCGACGAGTTCCTTGGGGTTGAACGGCTTGACCATGTAGTCGTCGGCACCGGACTCAAGCCCCTTGACCACGTCGGTGGTGTCAGATTTGGCGGTGAGCATGATGATCGGCACCCCCGATTCGGAACGGATCAGCCGGCACACCTCGATGCCGTCCAGGCCGGGCAGCATGAGGTCGAGCAGCACCAAGTCTGGCTTCTCGGTGCGAAACGTTTCGAGGGCGAGCGACCCGTCCGCGCAGAAGCCCGGATTGAAGCCCTCACCTTGCAAAACAATACCGATCATCTCGGACAGGGCGGTATCGTCATCGATAACCAAAATACGTGCGGTCATGGGTCTCTTTCCAGAACAGAGTTGTCGTGTGTTCTGATTGTGCGCGGGGCAGATTGCCCGATAAGTAGGTCAAAGTCTGGCATAAGAGTAGCTGAGCGCGCTGACAGAGTGACTGCACGCGCATTTCTTGATCGACCTGTGCCAGCATGGAATCGTGACCGACCCCTGGCAAGCCCCCGACGCCCCCGTTTCACCACGCTTCGGGGAGTTCTCGACGCCCACCTCGCCGCACCAGAGCGCTGATCCGGGCCGGGGTTGGGCGCCTCCGCCGAAGCCGGGATTGATTCCGCTGCGGCCGATCGGGTTCGGCACGCTGCTCGGGGCATCGTTCCAGGTGTTGCGCCGCAATCCGAAGGCAACCTTCGGCAGCGGTCTCATCGTGCAGGCGGCGATCATGCTCGTGACCGTTGTTATCGTCGGTCTCGTCACTTTCTGGGCTATTGACCGCATCGACAGCGCCCCGCTCGACCAGCGGGATGCTGTCACCGCCGGATCGGTGCTGGCCGGCGTGCTGTCCCTGATCGTTCCGGTGGCGCTGTCGCTCATCGCCTCCGCTCTTCTTCAGGCCGTCATTGTGGTTGAAGTAGCCCGCGCGACCCTCGGCGAGAAACTCCGGCTCGGCGCACTGTGGCGCAGGGCCGCGACGCGCCTCTGGCCGCTCACCCTGTGGACCCTGCTGCTGACCGTCGCACTGCTTCTCGGCGTGGCCGTCATCGCCGCAATCGTCGTGCTGCTGGTCAGCGTCGGCGATGCCGCCGGCATCGTGGCCGGCGTTCTGGTCGGCGTCTTCGGCGGCCTGCTGCTCGCGGCGGCGAGCGCGTTCCTGTATACCAAAACCAGTGCCGTGCCGAGCCTGATCGTGCTGGAGAAGCTGGGCGTGCGGGCATCCGTTCTGCGATCGTGGTCGTTGACGCGCGGCTATTTCTGGCGCACCCTGGGCGTGCTGCTGCTCGTTGGTCTGATTGTGCAGGTGATCAGCCAGATCGTCACGACCCCGGTCACGCTACTGTTCGGCGTGGGTACCGTGCTGGTGGACCCGACCGGCGCGTTTGCTGACCAGTCGTCGATTATCAGCGTGGTCGTCAGCCTGATCATCGCCATCCCGGTGGCGGCGGTCGCAGCCGTCGTGCAATCGGCCGCCGTCGCGCTGGTTTACCTCGACCTGCGCATGCGCAAGGAGGGCCTCGATCTGGAACTGGCCCGCTACGTCGAATCGGCCGCGCAGGGTGCAGACGTGCCCGACCCGTATCTGGCGCCGGCCGCTTCCGGCACGGGGTACTCGGCGGCATGACCGCGTTGGGCCTGGCGCAGCTCGGATCACTGCTCGGATCAGGGGTCGACCGGATCACGTTCTCCGTGCCGGGTGACGTGCCCGTGGTTCCCGACGCGCCCGGCGCCCGACAGTGGCTGCGCGAGGAACTCTCCAAGGCTCCCTACGAAGCGGCCCGACCCACGTGGTTCGACCGGGTGTCGCAGGGTTTTCTGGACTGGATCAATTCACTCAACGTCAGCGGCGACGGCAGCCTGCAGGGTTGGCTGCCGGCTGTCGCGATCATTCTGGTGCTCGCGGCCCTCGTGGCGGGCTGGCTGCTGTTCGGCGCTCCCAGACTGGCCAGGCGACGCCAGGCGGCGAGCGACCTGTTCGGCACGATCGACCAGCGCAGCAGCGCCGAGATGCGC
Source organism: Cryobacterium sp. CAN_C2 (assembly GCF_015751745.1). Lineage (NCBI taxonomy): Bacteria > Bacillati > Actinomycetota > Actinomycetes > Micrococcales > Microbacteriaceae > Cryobacterium > Cryobacterium sp. CAN_C2. The sequence continues at coordinate 6,259 of NZ_JADOUX010000003.1, read as the reverse complement.
ACGGCGGCCGGTTCGGCGGCCAGCCGCGGAGACTGGAGCCTGGCCTGCGAGGAGATTTTTCGCGCCCTGGCGCGCGGCCTCGCCGAACGCACGGTGCTCTCGGTGACGCCCGGCACGACCGCGCACGATTTCGCCGTGCGGGCCCGCCTCACTTTTCCGTCGAGGGGTCCGGCCCTGGCCCTCGCGGCGCACACCTTTGACCGGGTACGCTACCTCGAGCAGGCCGCAACAGAGCCCGACTACCGCGCCCTCGCAACGCTCGAGGCCGAGCTCCGAGCGGCTTCTCCCGTCACGCTCGCCCCGCTGGCCGAGGCAGGCCGGTCATGAGCGCAACACAATTTGGTTCGCAAACGGACACCGCTGCCCGCGCCGGCGGTGCGGCCGGCGGTTCCGGCGGTTCCGGCGGTTACGGCGGTTTCGGCGTCGGTGCGCCCCCCGTCACGACCGTGGCAACGCCGAGCCTGCGCGCCGTGCTGCGCCGCTCCTCATTCTGGGTTATCGCCTTCGGCTGTATCGTGGCCGTCGCGGTAGTCGCCGTGCTCGTGTCTGGTGGCAGTAACGTGGCGGGCCGGGCACTGGCTGGCGACAATCCGGCGCCGGCCGGTTCGATGGCGCTCGTGGAGGTGCTGCGACAGCAGGGGGTCACGGTGACCCTGGCCAACTCGCTGGCCGAGGTGCGCGACACTGTCGGCAACGATTCGACCGTTTTCCTGTATGACGAGAACGGCTACCTCGACGGCGACCAGCTGACCGACCTGGCCGGCCTCGCCGCGCGCATCGTGGTCGTCGCGCCCGATTTTCTGTCCCTGCAGGCGCTGGCCCCGACCGTGGGCTTCGGCGGCGTGTCCGACGCGGAGTCGCTCACGGCGAATTGTGCAGTACCTGCCGCGAACCGGGCCGAGGAACTGTTGCCGGGTGGGAATACCCTCTCGATTCCCGAGGCGGCTGAGCATCCGCTCGTCACCGGCTGTTTTGCCAGCAGCACCGACACCTTCTCGCTGGTTCAGGTGGAGCACGACACGACCGGCGCCATCGTCTCCCTCGTGCCCGACGCCCGCGTGTTCAACAACGAGAACGTGACCGGTTATGGCAATGCGGCGCTCGCCCTCGGGCTGCTCGGGCCGAGCGACTCGCTCATCTGGTATTTGCCGACCCTGGCCGACCTTCCCCGCACCGGGCCGCCCTCTCTCTCCGAAATAACGCCCGGCTGGGTCAGCCCCGCACTCGTGTTGCTCGCACTCGTCGCTGTCGCCGCCGTCTTCTGGCGCGGCCGGCGGTTCGGACCGCTCGTGGCCGAGAACCTGCCGGTCACGGTGAAGGCGAGCGAGACCATGGAGGGTCGCGCCCGTCTCTATGCGCGCAGCAACGCACGACTGCGCGCGCTCGACGCGCTGCGCATCGGGACCGTGCAACGCCTCGCCCGGGCTGTGGGCCTCGGGCGCCTCGCGCATCTGGAGGACGTCATCGGGTCGGTCGCCGTGATCACCGGCAGCGCGCCCGAGGGGGTGCGCCGGGTGCTGGTCGACGAGATCCCCCGCTCCGACGCCCAGCTGATGGCACTGTCCGACGCCTTACAGGCCCTCGAGCACGCGACCGGCCGGGCCGTGCGGGCCGGGGCGGTGCCCGCTGCAGAGGTGTCGGCATCCGCTTCTCGTGAATTTGTATCCCCTCCAGCCGAAAGAATGGACCCATGACGACTCCCGCAACACCCATCACGCCCACCGACTCGCCCACTGATGTGATTGCCACCGTGCCCACGGAGGATGCCGCCGCCCTGCGCGCTGCGCTCAACCGGGTGCGCACCGAGGTCGGCAAGGCGGTCGTCGGGCAGGACGGCGCGGTCACCGGACTGATCATCGCCCTACTCGCCCGCGGCCACGTGCTGCTCGAGGGCGTGCCGGGCGTCGCCAAGACCCTGCTCGTGCGCACGCTCAGCCACGCGCTGAGCCTCGACACCAAGCGCATCCAGTTCACGCCCGACCTGATGCCGGGCGATGTGACCGGGTCGCTCATCTACGACGCTCGCGCGGGCGAGTTTGACTTTCGTCAGGGTCCGGTGTTCACCAACATCATGCTCGCCGACGAGATCAACCGCACGCCGCCGAAGACGCAGTCTGCGCTGCTCGAAGCGATGGAGGAGCGGCAGGTCAGCGTCGACGGCGAATCGCTGAAGCTGCCGGAGCCCTTCATCGTGGCCGCGACCATGAACCCGATCGAATACGAGGGCACCTACACACTGCCCGAGGCGCAGCTCGACCGGTTTCTGCTCAAGCTCGTGCTCGAGGTTCCACAGCGGGTCGATGAGATCGAGGTGCTGCGACGTCACGCGGCCGGATTCAACCCGCGCGACCTCGCCGGTGCCGGAGTGAGCGCGGTGCTCGGCGCGGCCGAACTCGCGGCGGCCCAGGCTGCGGTGTCTCACGTCGGATCCAGCGCGGACGTGCTCGCCTACATCGTCGATCTGGCCCGCGCCACGCGCACGAGTCCCTCGGTCAAACTTGGTGTCAGTCCCCGCGGAACGACGGCGCTGCTCGCCGCCGCGAAGGCGTGGGCCTGGCTGAGCGGCTATGACTCAATCACGCCCGATCACGTGCAGGCCATGGCGCTGCCGGTCTGGCGGCACCGCGTGCAGCTGCGCCCCGAAGCTGAACTCGAGGGTGTCTCGGTGGATGCCATTCTGCGCGGCGTTCTGCAGCAGGTTCAGGTTCCGATCTAGCGATGACTCTCACCGGACGGTTCGTTCTTCTCTGCGCCCTCGGCGTGGTGCCCATCGTGCTGTTCGGGCCCGACCTCGTGGCGGCCGCCGGCGTGCTCGCGCTCTGGCTGCTGCTGGTGCTCGTGCTCAGCGGCATCGACCTTGCTCTCGCGGCCTCGCCGCGCGCCGTGACGGTACAGCGGATACTGCCGGCCCGGGTGCGGCTGGGCGAATCGGTCACGAGCGAGCTATACCTGACCAACACCGGGCGGCGGCGTCTGGTCGCCGTCGTGCGGGATGCCTGGCAACCGTCGGCGGGCGCCGGCCGCAATCGCAACCGCGTCGTGATTCCGCGCGGGGAACGGCGGCTCGTCTCCCTCACACTCACGCCGTTTCGTCGCGGAGAACGACGGGTCGAACAGGTGACGGTGCGGTCGCGCGGACCGCTCGGTCTGTGGAACCGCCAGGCGACGCTGAATGCGCCCGGGCGCATTCGAGTACTGCCGCCGTTTCACGCCCGAAAACACCTCCCCTCGAGAATCGCGAGGCTCAAAGAGCTCGACGGACGCACGAGCGTGATGGTGCGCGGGCAGGGCACCGAGTTCGACTCGCTCCGCGAATACGTGCGCGGTGACGATGTGCGCTCGATCGACTGGCGGGCCACTGCACGGCGCAACGACGTGATGGTGCGCACTTGGCGACCGGAACGGGATCGTCGCGTTGTCATTCTGCTCGACACCGGTCGCACCGCCGCGGCGCGCGTGAACAACGAACCTCGGCTGGACACTGCATTTGAGGCCGCCCTGCTGCTCGCAGCCCTCACCTCGGTCGCGGGAGACCGGGTGGACTTTCTCGCCTTTGATCGCCGGGTGCGCGGCCGGGTGCAGGGCGCCAGCGGCGCGGCGTTGCTCTCGCAGATGGTTGATTCCATGGCTCTCATCGACCCGGAACTCATCGAGATGGACTGGGCGGCTGTTCCCGGCCAGGTGCGCGGCATCACGAGCCAGCACGCCCTCATCGTGGTACTGACGTCGATCGACGCCGCGGGCGCGTCGACGGGGCTGCTCTCGGTGCTGCCACAGCTCACCAAACGGCACACGGTGCTCGTGGCCTCCGTGCTCGACCCAGCCACCGTCGAGGCGGCAGCGACCCGCGGCGGACGCGCTGAGATCTACCGCGCAGCAGCAGCGGAACGGGCTCTGCTCGACGTGGCACGCGTGTCGGCCGCCATCCGTCAATTGGGAGCGGATGTTGTCACCGCCTCCCCCGCGCAGCTACCGCCAGCCCTGGCCGACCGGTACATCGCGTTGAAGGCTGCCGGCCGGCTCTGACCCAGGCGGCGCGCCGGGCAGCCCGTCAGGCAGCGTAGATGCGGGTGCTGCCGGCCTCGAACTCGCTCAGGTCGCCGGTTTCACCGGCGCGCGTGGCACGGCCGCCGAGCACGATCACGTAGGTCAGGAATGCGCCGAGCGCGACAGCTCCGATGCCGATCTTGATTGGCCACGGCCAGGGCTGCGGGGTGACAAAACCCTCGATGATGCCCGAGACCAGCAGCACAAAGACGAGGCCGATCGCCACCGTGAACAGCGCTCGGCCGTCTTCGGCGAGTGCCTGCCCGCGTGTGCGTGCGCCGGGCGCGATCCAGGCCCAGAAGATGAGCAACCCGCCGGCCGCGGCGAAGAAGATCGCGGTGAGCTCGAGCAGCCCGTGCGGAGCGATGTAGAGAAAGAACACGTCGCCCTTGTCGTAGGCGAACATAATCGCGGCGGTGGTGCCGAGGCCCATGGCGTTCTGCAGAATGATGAAGGGCACGTAGACGCCGACGATGCCGAAAGCGATGCACTGCGCGGCGATCCAGGCGTTGTTGGTCCAGACGAACCCGGTGAACGACGCCGCAGGGTTCGCTGAGTAGTAGCCGACGAAGTCCTTGTTGGCTAGCTGGGCGAGTTGGGCATCCGTTCCCAAATTGGCCAGCACCCGCGGATCGTTGTAGGCCCAGAACGCGTACAGCCCGGCGACCACGAAGGTGACCACGGCGACGGCGAGGGTGAGCCAGCGCAGACGGTACAGGGCCGCCGGCAGCTGGACAACGAAGAAGCGGGGAATCTGCGCCAACAGATTGGCACTCACCCCGGTGAAACGCAGCCGGGCCCGGGACAGGCCGACCGACAGCCGGTCGCCTTCCAGAGTCGAACCAGCAGTCGACTTGATCGCGGAGAGCTGGGTGGCGCCGGCCTGATAGCGCTCGATGAGCTCGTCGGACTGGGCACCGGTCAGATGCCGCCGGGCCCCGAGCTCGGTCAGGCGATCCCAGTCGGCGCGATGCGCGGCCGTGTATGCGTCTAGATCCATCTGGTTCAATAGTAGACATGACGGAGACCGCGCGCCCCACCGATCGTGCCGACAGTCACAGTGACGACCTGAGCCGCGACGACGAGCTCGTCACCGGCGAGGCGGTCGCGCTCGACGTGCGACCGGCCAGCGTCATTCTGCGCGCCGCTGGCTCGATCATCGACACGGCGGCCTATGTGGCCCTGTACCTGCTTTTTGTCCTGGCTTTCTTTCTGGGCCTGGCTGAGTCCACCGATGCGGCGCTCACCCAGGCGCTCTCGATTGCTGCCCTGGTCTTCTCCCTGCTGATCGTGCCGGTACTGGTCGAGACCCTCACGCACGGCCGATCCCTCGGCAAGCTCGCCATCGGAGCTCGCATTGTGCGAGACGACGGAGGAGCGATCTCCCTGCGCCACGCGTTCATTCGGGGCCTCACCGGCGTGCTCGAGATCATCATGACCCTCGGCGGACTCGCTGCCACCACGGCACTGCTCAACGGCCGCTCAAAGCGCCTGGGCGATCTGCTGGCCGGCACGTACAGCCAGCACGAACGTGTGCAGCGCAATAAAGAAGTTCCGCGCCCACTGCCCGAGGCGTTGGTCCCCTGGTCGCAGACCGTCGATATCGCCCGGCTGCCCGACCGGCTGGCGCGTCGCGTCGCCCAGTACCTGCGCCAGTCGTCACACCTGACGCCGCTCACCCGCGAACGCTTGGCCCAGACCCTGGCCGCGGAGGTCACCCCCTTCGTCTCCCCACTCCCCGACGCTCCGGCCGAGTTCTTTCTCGTCGGCGTCGCCGCCGTACGCCGCGACCGCGAGTACACCGCTCTTCTCCTCGAGCGCGAGCGCCTGGCCCGTCTCTCACCGGTCTTGACCGGCCTCCCCCACGGCTTTCCCGACCGCTAACTGAAACAGCACCGCCGCGCACCGAGTGCCCAACTGTTGGTCGACCAATGGAGACACTCGACCGACGGGAGCTATAGGACGACCAGCGTGCAGGCCTGTGGCCTGGCGTCTTCATGTTGTGGGCGGGTGGTGAGATGTTCGCGGGGATCGGTGTTGGTCTCAGCGTTCTCACGACCCCGGGCGCAACCTGAGAGAGGCCGCTCGTGGGCGGGGCGTTAACGCAAGAAAGCCACCCCGTGAGGGATGGCTTTCCTGTTTGTTGCGACGTTAAGTCCGGCGGTGTCTTACTCTCCCACAGGGTCCCCCCTGCAGTACCATCAGCGCTGAG